>NZ_CP128360.1:5115775-5431550 GCF_030345095.1 Solwaraspora sp. WMMA2056 | reverse complement strand
GCGTGGACCCGGGCCTGGCGGCAACCGGACGCCCCGGCGCCACTGGCCTCCCCAGTGCAGCAACTGCTGGCCCGCGACGCCGTGGTCAGCTCGTTCGAGCACCAGGTCACGCCGGTGATGGGTTCGGCGGCGGGTCAGGCGGTCGGCCTGGTGGACCGGGTGCGTTCCGTCGCCAGTGTGCTGGACGACCTGCGGACCGGCATGGCCGACGCGGTCGGCGACCTCACCGCCCTGGCCGACGACGATGCCAGCGACGACCCCGCTCGCGCCAGCGACTGACGGGCCGGGGCTCAGCGCCGTGCGCGCCGGCGTCGGCCGTGGACCGTGGCGGCGACCAGCGTGTACGCGCAGAGCAGGGCGATGACGCCGGTCGCGACGGTCAGCACCGCCGGCAGCGAGGCGCCGGTCAACGCGACGCCACTGAGCAGTGAGCTGCCGCCGAGCGTGGCGAAGGCGGCCACCATCCACGCCGCGAAGATCTCCGCCCGCCGGTGGATCGGTGCCGACTCGCCGATCAGCCTGGTGGCGCCGAGCAGCGTCAGCCCGCCACCGAAGCCGATCAGTACGGCCCCGGTGACGGTGACGGCCGGGCTGCCCAGGTGCAGGGCGAGCGCGGTGGCCCCCGCGCCGGCGGTGATCGCCACGACGCCGAAGCAGAGCGACCGGGTCGCGTCGAGCCGGTTCAGCAGCACCTGGGACAGCAGGGTCATGCCGATCAGCAGGGTGAGCAGTCCGCCGGCGCCACCGGCGGCGGTGACGCCGGCGCCTTCGGCGAGGATCCGGGAGCCGAAGGTTCCGAACAGCGCCATGCAGCCGTTGAGGGTCATCAGCGAGCAGGCGGCGATGCTGAACGGCAGCAGGATGTCGCGGGGGACCCGGACCGCGCGGACCAGTCGGACCCGCTGCGTCGTCCGGCGGTCGGGCGGCGTGCGGACCAGCAGGGTCAGCGGCACCAGGGCGGCCGCGCCGATGACGACGAACGGCAGCACCAGCGGGTACCGGGTGTGGTCGGCGAGCAGCCCGGACATCAGCGGTGCGAGCCCCATGCCGAGAGTGGTGCAGACCGAATGGGTCAGGGTGCCCGCCCGGGTGCCCCGAGGGTGGAAGTCCAACAGCGCGGCGGCGGTGGTGGCGCTGACCATGCCGGTCGCCATCCCCTGCACGATCCGCCCGGCGACCAGCGCCGGCAGCGACGTCGCGGTGGCGGTCACCAGGCACGCCGCCAGCACCAGTGCGACGCCGCCGAACATCGCCGCCCGCCGGCCGATCAGGTCGGACAGGCCGCCGAGCAGCGTGACGACCAGGATCACCCCGACGGGATAGCCGGCGAACGCCACGGCGACCTGCGCCGGGGTCAGCGCCCAGCGGTCGGCGTAGATCGCGAACAGCGGCGAGGCGGCGAAGCTGCCCAGTACGGCGACGAGGATCAGCGCGCCGGAGGCGGCGGCCATCCGCGCCGATGGCGGGTACGCCGATCCGGTCGTCGGCGCTCGCCGGTCGCCGATGACCGGGCTGTCGGTCGCGTCGCCGCGCCGTAAGGGTTCCTCCAGCGGAGAGGTCGACACCGGCCACCGCCTTCCGGGCAAAAGTCTGATGAATAGGGATGGCGGCTGTCAAGGTCTTGCCAGACCGGGTCTCCCGCCGGCAGAGTGTGGTCAGGAAGTGCCTCTTTGCTGGCAGTTCCCGGTTTACCAAGTGGAAACAGAGCCGGCTCCGGACGCTGGTCGCCGATATCGTTCCGCTTAACGTCAGACATATTAGTTTGAGACCGTGGGCGCACCCGCCGGTGGCGGCGGGAGGTGGAGGTACCCGGATGACAGTCACGATCGTCGACGCCGAGGACGTGCCGTGGGTCAACGGCGAGCAGGTGTACGACTCGATGGAGCCCGCCTTCCGCGACAACTTCGGCGGCGACCCCGACCAGGTGCGTGAACTGCTGTCCCGGTACTGGATGCGGTCGTTGTGGCTGGACCGCGACAGCACCCGGCGGATCGATCACGTCCGGGCCGTCGCCGGCTACCGCGACCTCAGCGAGGCGTACCACGACAGCGTCGAGGAGGCGTACTTCCTCGACGGTGCCGCCGAACTCAGCGCCGAAGGCCGGCTGATCGCCGGGGACTACTTCTGGCGTCCGCCGGGCTGGGTGCACAAGGCCTGGAGCGACGAGGGATTCGAGAACATCCTCTGCATGGAGGGTGCGGTCGCCAGCGAGGGCAGCGACCGGGTGACCCGGGTGGTCTGCCCGGACCACCAGGCCGGGGAGCAGGCCATCGCCGTGGCTGGCGGGACCGGCGCGGCTGGCGGGACCGGCGCGCACGCCGACGGCGTCGGACCGCGCGGGTACCTGCGCCGGGTCGAGTCGCGGCACCTGCCCTGGGCACCGATCGACGCCCGATGGTCGGGCCTCGACCCCGGCGTACTCGGTCTGCCGGTGACGGCCGGGCCGGTGACGCCGGCGGTCCCGGAGGTCGGCCCGGCGGGCGTCGCGTCGCCGACCGTGCCGGTCGGCAAGCCGCTGAGCCGCAACGTGGCCACCGGGGCATGCAGCGCGTTGGTCCGGTTGCCGGCCGGCTACACCGGCACGCCGCGGCCGGTCGACCGGGAACGGTTCTTCGTCACCACCGGCGGGACGGCGACGGTCGCCGGGCGGACCCTGACCGCCTGCTCGCTGGTGCACGTACCGGCCGGGGTGCCGGCACCCGCGTTCGTCGCCGACACCGACGTCGAACTGTTCGTCAAGGTGGGGGAGACGACGACGTGACCGACGTACGGTACGCCACCGACGACCAGGTGATGACGATCGTCCTCGACGGCCCGGAGACGATGAACAGCCTGACGCCGGCGGCGATCGCCGGACTGGACGCCGCCCTGGCCGCCGCCGAGGTCGATCACACCCTGCGGGCCGTGGTGATCACCGGAGTGGGGGACCGGGCGTTCAGCGTCGGCATGGACATCGACTTCCTGGAATCCTGCTTCGCCGATCCACAGCGGATCTTCCTGCCGTTCCTGCGCTCGTACCACGCGGTACTGCGTCGGATCGAGCGGCTCGGCGTACCGGTCGTCGCCCGGGTCAACGGCCTCGCCCGCGCCGGTGGCTTCGAGTTGATCCTGGCCTGTGATTTCGTGATCGCCGCCGACGAGGCGAAGGTGGGCGACATCCACCTGGAGTTCGGCATGCCGCCCGGGGCCGGCTCCAGCCAGCGTGCTCCGCGCAAGCTCGGCGACCAGCGGGCCAAGGCGCTGATGCTCACCCCGCTGTGGCTGCGCGGGCCGGAGCTGGTGCAGTGGGGGGTCGCGCTGGCCAGCGCACCACGGGCGCAGCTCGACGACGAGGTCGGCAAACTGCTGTCGTCGCTGCGCGGCCGGTCCCGACCGGCGATGGCGATCACCAAGCGGCTGCTCAACTCGGTGCACACGATGACGCTGGAGGAGGGCCTGCGCTACGAGCGCGAGATGTTCTCCCGGCTGCACGAGGAGGTGCCCGAGGTGGCCGAGGGCTATCGGGCGTTCGTCGACAAGCGCGAGCCGGTCTGGGGGGACGTCGATGTCCGCGACCTCGGCTGAACCGTCGGTCACCGTCACCGCGGAGCTGGTCGACACCCTGATCGGTCGGGGCGGCTACACGCATCCGCTGTTCAACCCGCCCGACCCGGGCAGGGACGGTGGCCCGCCGCTGCCCGGCCAGGCGGTGCTGCTGCTGATGGGCGGCCTGGCCGAGCAGTCCGGGCAGCTCGACGACGCGATCGCGCTGCTGGAGCTGCGCCGGATGCGGTTCCATCGGCTGGTCCGGGCCGGCACCACGCTGCGGGTGCGGATCGAGCGCCTTGCCAGCCGGAGCACCTCCAGTGGCAAGGTCGTGGCCGAGCTGCGGTGGACCGCCGTCGACGCCGACGGGGCACTGCTCGCCGAGGCCGAGGCCGTCATGCTGATGAACGAATCGGGAAAGGCGGACCCACGGTGACGGGTGTGCAGCTCAACATGGCGGCCGGGATCCGGGAGTTCGGCCGCGCCACGCCGCGCCGGGTCGCGGTGGTCGACGGCGACCGCGAGGTCACCTTCGGCGCCCTGCACCAGCGGTCCAGTCAACTGGCCAGTGCCACCCTCGCCCGGGGGCTGGCCCCCGGCGAGCGGATCGCGGTGCTGAGCAACAACCGGTACGAGTACTTCGAGATCTCCGCGGCGATGGCCAAGGCCGGCATCCCGACGGTGCCGTTGAACCCGCGCAACAACGTGACCGACAACGCGTACATCCTGGCCCACTCGGCCGCCCAGGGGATCATCGTCGCCGACGACCTCGCCGACCGGGTCGACGGGCTGCTCGACGGCCTGCGGCTGGTGCTCAGCTTCGACGGCGGGGTGGGCGAGCACTACGGGAGGTTCCTCGACGGTGGGCGGGCGGTCGACCCGCAGGTGCCGGTCGACGAACTGGACCCGTTCTGCGTCACGTACACCTCCGGCACCACCGGGCGACCCAAGGGCGTGCTGCTCACCCACCGGGGTCGGGTGCTGACCGCGTTCGGGGTGGGGCTGGACTACGGGCTGGGCCCGAACCGCAGCACGATCGCGGTGGCGCCGATGTACCACGGCGCCGGCTTCGAGTTCGCGTACGCGGCACCGATGCTCGGCGGCTCCTGCACGGTACTGCCGAGCTGGGATCCGCAGCGGCTGCTCGACCTGATGGTGAGCAGCCGGGCGGAGACGGTCTTCCTGGTGCCCACCCACGCCCAGCACATCCGCCGGTTCTGTCCGGAGCCGGCGGCCCGCTACGACCTGTCGGCGCTGAAGACCCTCTACTTCAACGCCGCCGCGTTGCCGGTCGCGCTCAAGGAGTGGGTGATCGAGGCGTTTCCCGGCGTGGAGGTGCACGAGCTCTACGGGTCGACGGAGTGCTCGATCGTGACCAACCTGCGGCCGGAGTTCGCGCTGGACCGGGCGGGCAGCGTGGGTCATCCGTGGTTCTGGAACGAGGTACGGCTGGTCGACGAGGACGGGGCGCAGGTCGGCCCGGGTGAGCCCGGCGAGCTGTACGCGCGTTCGCCGCTGCTGCTGACCGGCTATCTCAACGACGAGGAGGCGACCCGGGCCGGGTACGACGCCGACGGCTTCTTCTCGGTCGGCGACATCGCGGTCCGTGACGAGGAAGGCTTCATCTCGATCGTCGACCGGAAGAAGGACATGATCATCGCGGGTGGGGTGAACATCTTCCCCCGCGAGATCGAGGAGGTCATCGCGCGGCACGGGCCGGTGGACGAGGTCGCGGTGGTCGGCGTTCCGGACGAGGTGTACGGCGAGCGGATCGCCGCGTTCGTGGTGAGCCGTGCCGGCCAGCAGATCGACGTCTCCACGCTGGATGGCTACGTACGGGAGCACGTGGCGCGGTACAAGGTTCCCCGGGAATGGCACGTGGTCGACCAGTTGCCGCGCAACCCGAGCGGGAAGATCCTCAAGCGGACGATCCGCGACGAGTACGTCAGTCAACCTGGTAAGGGTTGATTGTAGGCGCCTTCTCTTCCAATGTCTGACCAATGTGGGTGGGACGGTTTTCGTCGCTGTACCCGTATTGAAACGCGGCGCTGCCCGCTTGTTGCGCTGCTGCCAGCGGTGGAGATTGTGTCAGTACGGTAAAACTCTGACTTTTAGTGGACTGGCTGGTCAGAGGCCGTTAGTGTCATCCGCACCAAGGTCCCGATGCGGCTCGCGGCTCACCTGTCGACCGCACGGACTTCGTGATCAGGAGGCCATCGTGTCCCACTTCAATAGTTCCGGTGTCGCCCTCTCCCGTCGCTCCGTGCTCGCCGGTCTCGGCGGCGCGTTCATGGGCGGCGTACTGCTGACCGCCTGCGGCAGCGACGACTCCGACTCCGGTTCCACCGGCGCCGCCGACGGCGACCTCACCACGATCCGACTCGCCGGACTACCGGCCTCGGCGCTCGCCGCGTTCAAGCTCGCCATGTCCGACGGTGCCTTCGAGGCCGCCGGCCTCGACATCCAGTACGAGGAGTACGCCGAGGCGGCCGCCGTCTACACCGCGTACCGGGCCAACGAGGTCGACGGTGGCCTCGGCGGCATCCCGTCCACCGCCAACCTGGTCGCCACCGGCGTCGACCGCAAGGTCGTCTGCGCGCTGCAGCGCACCACCAACGGCATCCTGGTGCGCGCCGACAGCGACATCCAGTCCCTCGGTGACCTGCGTGGGCGCAAGCTTGGTCTGTTCGGCAGTGCGATCGGTTCCTCCACCAACCAGTTCTTCGCACTCTGCCGCGAATACCACGGCTTCAACCCCACCACCGACTGCGAGGTGCAGTACGGCGCCCCGAACCTGATGGCCGAACTGCTCGGCCAGGGCGACGTGGACATGGCACTGGTGATCGACCCGGCCGGTGCGGACCGGGTGGTCAGCGGCGAGTACCGGTCGCTGGGCGACCTCGGCGTGCTGCTGGAGGAGGCCACCGGGCTGCAGGCGTTCACCGCCGGCTGGGACTTCGCCACCGACTTCATCGACGCCAACCAGGAGGCCGTGCAGGCCTTCGTCGACGTGAACCTCGAGTACCAGACCCGGTTCAACGGCGACCAGTCGCTGTGGGACAGCGCCCTGCGGGAGTTGTACGAGATCGACGACCAGGCAGTGCTCGACGTCATCTGGGAGAACCAGCGCGGCCGGCTCGTCGAGCAGTGGGGCGAGCAGGAGAAGCAGCAGGCCGCCGAGCTGCTCACCTTCCTGAGCGACAACGGTGAGCCGGAGTTCCTGCCCGAGGTGCCCGACGGGCTGTTCGTCTGACGTCGACCACCCCCCGCCTCGCGAGGAGACGCACGATGACCCTGTCCGAAACCACCCAGCCGGCGCTCGCGACGGCCGGAGCGGCGGATCGTGGCGCGGCGGGTGGCCGCGGTGGCGGTGGGCGCGGTGGTGCCCACCGCTTCCTGCGGCACGGCGTCTCGCTGCGGATCGCCTCCGTGTTCATGCTGATCGTCATCTGGTGGCTGGGTTCACTGGCCGTCGGTGAGCGGATCCTGCCGACCCCGTGGACCACCGCGTCGGCGTTGGTGACCAGCGTGCAGGAGACGGTCTTCTGGACCGACCTGCAGGTCACCATGGTCCGGATCCTGATCGGCTTCGCCGCCTCCATGGTGCTCGGTGTGCTGGTCGGTCTGGTGATGGGGCTGTCCCGGATCGCCGAAGGGCTGCTGGACATCTGGATCGCCGTCGGCCAGACCATCCCCAGCCTCTGCTGGGTGATCGTCGCGTTCATCATGTTCGGCCTCAACGACACCGCCACCGTCGTGGCGATCACCCTGACGTCCTTTCCGATCATCGCGATCAACATGTGGTCCGGGGTCAAGGCGATCGACCCCCGGCTCGGCCAGATGGCCCGCACTCTCGGTGCGTCGCGGGGCCTGCGTACCCGGGAGGTGACCCTGCCCCAGGTGCTGCCGGCGGTGATGGCCTCGGCCCGGTTCGGGTTCGGCATCGTGTGGAAGGTCGTCGTCCTCGCCGAGCTGCTCGGCCGCACCGACGGCATCGGCTACCGGCTCAACTACTGGTTCCAGCTCTTCCGGATGGAACAGGTCTTCGCACTCACGCTGTTCTTCTCGATCCTGATGGTGGTGCTGGAGTTGGCGGTGTTCAAACCGATCGAGGCCAAGCTGTTCCGCTGGCGTCCGGAGGGGGCCCGATGAGCGCCGACGCCCGGATCGTCATATCCGACCTGGTCAAGGGCTTCCACACCCGCAACGGCTTCATCACGGTCATCGAGCGGATGAACCTGGAGATTGCCGACGGCGAGTTCGTCGCGCTGGTCGGACCGTCCGGTTGTGGCAAGTCGACCGTGTTGAACATGCTCAGCGGGCTGGACACCGACTTCACCGGCACAGCCGAGATCCGCAGCGGGGCACCGGGGGTGCAGTTCAGCTACGTGTTCCAGGAGCCGCGGCTGCTGCCCTGGAAGACAGTCCGGCAGAACGTCGAGTTCGCCCTGAAGGCGACCGGGGTGGACCGGGCGCAGTGGTCCGACCGGGTGATGCCGGTGCTGCGTCGGGTCGGACTGGCCGGCTTCGAGAACCACTATCCGCACCAGATCTCCGGCGGCATGCAGCAGCGCACCGCGCTAGCCCGGGCGTTCGTGCTGGACGCGCCGGTGATGCTGATGGACGAGCCGTTCAGCGGGCTGGACGAGTTCACCGCCCGCAGCCTGCGTCAGCTGCTGCTGGAACTGCGTACCCAGACGGCGGGCAAGGCGTTCGTCTTCGTCACCCACAACGTGTTCGAGGCCGCGGTGCTCTCCGACCGGGTGGTGCTGATGTCCAACCGGCCGTCGACCGTACGCCGGGTGGTCGACGTCGAGGTGCCGTTGCCGCGCAGCTACGACGATCCCCGGCTGTTCGACGTCAGCCGCGAACTCACCCACGAGATCATCTCGACGATGACCGCCACCGACGACGGTGGTCTCGTCGTCGACGAGGCACACACCCGACTCGCCGGGCCGGGTGCGTCGTGACCGGCGCGCTGCGACCCCGGCTGCCGACCGCGTTCGCGGCCGGGGCGGTGCTGCTCACCCCGGCCCGGACGCTGACCGACGGAGACTTCGCCGCGATCGTCAACGTCTCCTGGGAGAACGGCCCGCTGCACACCGACGCCGAGTACATGCGCGGCACCGGGTTCGGCCGGCCGATCCTGGGCGGGCCGTGCCTGATCGCGCTCGCCGCCGGGCTCACCTCGACCACCATGTACGCCGCCTGGTACGCCGCCGGCCTGGACTGCCACGCCGCGCTCGGCATCGACGAGATCCGTTACACCGGGCCGGTGTCCGCCGGTGACACGCTACGCGTGCGTATCGAGGTGACGCGGTTGGAGCCGACCCCGGGCGGGCGGATGTACGTGGGCGTGGTGCACGACGACGTACGCAACCAGCGGGACGAGACCGTCCTGCGGATGACGCGTTCCTACCTGCTGCGCCCACTGCCCGAGCCCGAGCCGGAGTCCGAGTCCGATTCTGCGCCGGGCGTCGGCGCGGCAAACCCGGAGCAGCCGTGAAACCGCCGTCGACCAGCACCCTCACGCTGACCCGGCACGGGCGGGTGCTGCTGGTCACCCTGGACCGGCCGCACCGGCTCAACGCCTACGACCGGGTGATGGTCGACGAACTGCGGCGTACCTGGCGCTGGTTCGGTGCCGACGACGGCCTGCACGTCGCCGTGCTGACCGGAGCCGGCGAGCGCGGCTTCTGCACCGGCTTCGACGTCGACGACACCCTCGACGCCGGGGTCACCAGTCCGTCGCTGGACCACGCCGGCCGGGTCGCGTTGACCGCCCGCGACCTGGGCGTCTACAAGCCGGTGGTGACGGCGGTCAACGGGCACTGCTGCGCCGGTGGTTGGCACTTCGTCAACGACGCCGACGTGGTGCTCTGCACCGAGACGGCGACCTTCTTCGACACCCACCACGACGTGGGCCTGGCCAACCCGGTCGAGGCGGTCGGCGCGCTGGGGCGGCTGCCGCTCGGCGAGCTGATGCGGATGGTGCTGACCGGGCGCGCGTACCGCATCGACGCCCGCCGGGCGCTGGAGCTCGGTCTGGTGACCGAGGTGACCGCTCCCGCCGATCTGGTGGACCGGGCGTTGGCCATCGCCACCGAGATCGCCCAGCATCCGCTCGACGTGCTGACCACCACGGTGGAGACGGTGTGGACGGCGGTGCAGGCGCAGCGGTCCGCGGCCGAGGGGTTCGGGTTGGCGATGCTGGCCCGCTCCGACGCCTCGACCGCCCGGCGCGGCGAGTCCATGCGGGAATTCCGGCACTGAGGGGCACGATGGACTACGGGATCTTCAGCCACATCGAACGGCTCGACGACCTCGAGCGTGACCTGCGGGCCGCCGACGCCGACGGGATCGCCAGCTACTGGCTGACGCAGGGCTTCGGGCACGACACGCTGACCGTGATCGGCGCGTACGGTCGGCAGCTGAGCCGGCTGCGGATCGGCACCGCCGTGGTGCCGGTCTACCCGCGTCACCCGATGGCCCTGGCCCAGCAGGCGCTCACCACCAACATGCTGCTCGGCGGCCGGTTGGTGCTCGGCGTCGGGCCGTCGCACCCGCAGGTGGTCGAGCCCTGCTGGGGGATGTCCTACGAGCGGCCGGCGCGCTACATGCGCGAGTACCTGACCGCGCTGACCGGCGCGCTGACCCAGCGGGTCCGCTACACCGGTGAGGTGATCACCGCCCGGGGTGACCTGACGATCAGCGGCGACCCGCCGGCACCGGCGGTGATGGTCTCCGCGCTGGGCCCGAAGATGCTGGAGCTGACCGGTGCCCTTGCCGCCGGCACGATCACCTGGATGGTCGGCCCGCGCACGCTGACCGAGCTGACCGTACCGGCGATCACCGCCGCCGCGCGGACGGCTGGTCGGCCGGCCCCCGAGATCGTGGTGACCGCCGCGGTCTGCGTCACCGACGACCCGACCCGGGCCCGCGCGGCGATCGACCCGGTGCTCGGCTGGTACGACGACAAGCCGTCCTACCGGGCGATGCTGGACCGCGAAGGTTTACAGCGGGCCAACCAGATGGCGATCGTCGGTGACGCAGACGAGGTGCGGGCCGAGATCGACCGCTATGCGCGGGCCGGGGCGAGCACCTTCGCGGCCCAGTTCTACGGCACCCCGGAGGAACGGGCGGCAACGCGGGCGCTGATCGGCGAGCTGGCCGGGACCACCCGTTCGACCGGGGATGGCCGACAGTGACGCGGATCGGCGTCCGCCATGCCCTACCGTGGTGGTTCGCGACGAATCCGCACTCCGGTGTGCGGGTCCGAAAGGATGCGGAGCCGAAGTGACCATGGCCAAGGACGTGACGCACGAGCCGGCGAGCCGGTCGGAAAAGGCGATCCCGGGGCACCGCCGGGATCCTGGGGTGCTCGGGGTGACCCGGGTCCAACCCGCGTACCAGCAGGTCGCCGACCAGTTGCGGGAGCGGATCCTGGACGGGTCGCTGACCGCGGGGGACCGGTTGCCGACCGAGGTCGAGCTGTCGGAGATCTTCGGGGTCAGCCGTAGCACGGTACGGGAGGCGTTGCGGGTGCTGGCGTCCAAGGATCTGATCCGCACCACCCGGGGAACCACCGGCGGCACCTTCGTGGCCCGGGTGCAGTTCGACCAGGTGAGCGAGTATCTGGAGATGAGCTTCGGGCTGATGTCCGGGGCCCGGGACATCACGTTGGACAACCTGCTGGAGGCGCGGGAGTGCCTGGAGGTGCCGGCGGCCGGGCTGGCCGCGCTGCGCCGCGCCGACGAACATCTGGTGCTGATGCGTCAAGCGGTGGAGCGGGAGAAGTCGACCCGGGCCCGCGGCCGCAAGTTCCGTGAGCACCGGACCTTCCACGGGGTGCTGGTCGAGGCGACCGGTAACCAGCTGCTCGGGGTGATGGCCGAGCCGGTCTTCCGGGTGCTGCAGGCGCGGACCGCCGACCGCGACATGCCCGCGGAGTACTGGAGCCAGATCGACGCCGAACACACCGAGATCTGCGGCTATGTCGAGGCCGGTGATGTCGAGGGTGCGCAGGCGGCGATGCGGGCCCACCTGGGTACCGTCCGCCGGGCGTACGACGGACACTGAAGACAAACTCACAACTAAATACCTGATGTTTCGGAACTACGCCCTGCTGTCGTGCTGAGCAGGGCGTTTTCGTTGGCCTGGTTGAGTTGCTGGCCCTTGACTCGTAAAAGTCAGACAAATAAGCTGGTGGCAGTTCACGGGCGGGCGAGAGGATCGGTCGATGTCGGTACGGCAGGGGTGGACCGGACGCTTCTTTGAAGACTTCGGCGTCGGCGACGTCTATCAGCATCCCCTCGGGCGCACCGTGTCCGAGGCGGACAACACCTGGTTCACCCTGTTGACGATGAACACCAGCCAGATGCACTTCAACACCGAGTACGCCGCCCGGTCGGAGTTCGAGCGGCCACTGGTCGTCTCCACCCTGACCCTGGCCATCGCGGTCGGGCAGAGCGTCACCGACCTCACCCAGAACGCCTTTGCCAACCTCGGCTGGAACGAGATCGTCCTGCCGCACCCGGTGTTCGCCGGCGACACCCTCTACAGTGAATCGTTGGTACTCGACAAGCGTGAATCCGGGTCCCGCCCGTACGCCGGGATCGTGACGGTCCGCACCCGCACCCTCAACCAGGACGGCGCACAGGTCTGCGCCTTCAAACGCACCTTCTACGTCTACAAGCGTGGCGCCAAGCAGGTCGAGGGAATCTTCCCGGCCGCCGCCACCCCGCTGTCGCTGGAGAACGAGGCGACCGGATGAGCCTGCGCCTGACCTACCAGCCCTGGGGAGAGACCCTCGCCGAACTCGCCGCCGCCGGCCGTCGCGCCGAGCAGGCCGGCGCCGAGGTGCTCTGGGTCTCCGAACTGCACCGTAGCGCAACCGGCACCGCCGCCGCGCTGGCCGGCACCACCACGACCGCCCGGATCGGCACCTCGATCGTGCTGGCCTTCACCCGCAGCCCGATGATCACCGCCTTGGAGGCGCTCGACCTCGACGAGCTCTCCGATGGACGGTTCATCCTCGGCCTCGGCTCCGGCGTCCGGCGACTCAACGAGGACTGGCACCACGTCGACTTCGGCAAACCCGTCGCCCACCTGCGGGAGACCGTCCGCAACATCCGGCACTTCTGGGCCAACTGCGCCACCGGCGAACCGATGATGCTCGACGGCGAGTACGAGCCGATGCGCATCCGCGGCTACGAACGCCCGTTCCCGGTGCCGCCGGCCGGCATCCCGGTCTACCTGGCCGCGATGGGGCCGCTGATGACCCGGCTGGCCGGGCAGATCGGCGATGGCTGGATCAGCCACGAACTCTGCTCTCCGGCGTACCTGGCCGGGCAGATCCTGCCCGACCTGACCGCCGGCATCGACCGGGCCGGCCGGACCCGCGCCGACCTCGACGTCGTCGTCTCCGCCTGCTGCTCGGTCGCCGACGACCGGGCGTTGGCCCGCCGCCGCGCCGCCGGCCTGGTCGGCTTCTACGCCACCGTGCGCACCTACGCCGACTTCTTCGCCTTCCACGGCCTCGCCGACGACCAGCAACAGGTGATCGACGCGTTCCGGGCCGGCGCCGGCGCCGACCACCTCGCCGACTCCGTCAGCGACCGGATGGTCGACACGCTGACCCTGGCGGGTGACCGCGCCGAGGTTGCCGAGCGGATCGCCGGGTACGCGGGCATCGCCGACTCGGTCAAGTTGAGTCCACCCACCCACGGGCTGCCCGCCGCCGAGACCCGAGCCGCCCAGGACGAGATCATCGCGCTGATCGCCGAGCTGACGGGAGCCGCAGCATGACGCCGCTGGCCGACATCCGGATCATCGCCGTGGAGCAGTACGGCGCCGGCCCGTTCGGCACCGTACACCTGGCCGACCTCGGCGCCGAAGTGATCAAGATCGAGGATCCACGGGCCGGCGGCGACGTCGGCCGCTACGTGCCGCCGTACGCCGAGGACGAGGACTCGCTGTTCTTCGAGACGTTCAACCGCAACAAACGCAGCCTGTCACTGGACCTGACCACCGACGCCGGCCGCGAGGTGTTCGAGAAGCTCGTCGCCGTCGCCGACGTCGTCTACTCCAACCTGCGTGGCGACGTGCCGGAGAAGATGCGAATTCGCTACGACGACCTCAAGCACATCAACCCGCGGATCGTCTGCGTCTCGCTGACCGGCTTCGGGATGACCGGCCCGCGTCGGGCCGAACCCGGCTACGACTACATCCTGCAGGGACTCGCCGGCTGGATGGAGCTCACCGGTGAACCCGACGGACCACCGACCAAGTCCGGACTGTCCCTGGTCGACTACTCCGGCGGGTTCGTCGCCGCCATCTCGCTGCTCGCCGGGGTGCACGCCGCCCGCCGCGACGGCGTCGGCATGGACTGCGACGTCAGTCTCTACGACACCGCGATCTCGATGCTCACCTACCCGGCCACCTGGCATCTCAACGCCGGCTTCCAGCCGGCCCGCACCCACCACTCGGCGCACCCGTCGCTGGTGCCGTTCCAGGTCTTCCAGGCCAAGGATGGCTGGATGGTGGTCGGCTGTGCCAAGGAGAAGTTCTGGACCCGGCTCGCCGACGTCGTCGGCCACCCCGAATGGGCCGCCGCCGGATCGCCGTACGGGACCTTCGGCACCCGCCGCGACAACCGCGACGAGCTGCTCGCCGAACTGGAGCAGATCTTCCGGCAGCGCACCGTCGAGGAGTGGCTGACCCAGCTGTACGCTGCCGCGATCCCCTGCGGGCCGATCAACGACGTGCCGGCGGCGCTGGCCGAGGAGCACACCGCCGCCCGGGACCTCGTGGTCACCACCGAACACCCCCGGTTCGGCACCGTGGCGCAGCTCGCCAGCCCGGTGCGGGTCGGCGCCGAACCGCCCGCGTACCGCCGCGCGCCGCAACGCAACGAGGACTTCGCCACCGTCACCGGCGACATCCTCGGGCTCGACCCGCAGACCCTGGCCGAGTTGACCGCCGCCGGCGCGTTCGGCACCCCCCGTAGCCCCGGCCCGGCCGCCGCCGGTTCCGAGGACACCGCCCGATGACCGGCCCGCCATGATCGCCGCAGCGCTCGCCGACTGGGCGACCGGACCGCTCGACCCGCCGGCGGCGGTCCGGCGGGCCGCGCTACGGCACCTGCTCGACGGCCTTGGCACCGCCCTGGCCGGCCGGCGCGGCGGCACCGTCGACCCGGCGCTGCACGTCGCCCGCGACCTCGGCGGCCCACCGGAAGCCACCCTGCTCGGTGGCCGGGACACGATCGGTGCCCCCGCCGCCGCGCTGGCCGCCGGCGCCATGGTGCACGCGCTCGACTTCGACGACACCCACGCCGCCGGCCTGGTGCACGCCACCGCCGTGGTGCTGCCCGCCGCCTTCGCCGTCGGCGAGCAGGTCGGCGCCAGCGGCCGCGACGTACTGCACGCCGCCATCGCCGGGTACGAGACGGTCTGCCGGGTCGCCGCCGCCGCCCCGCACGGCTTCCACGCCCGCGGCCTGCACGCCACCATGGTCGCCGGGGTCTTCTCCAGCGCGCTGGTCACCGCCCGGCTGCTGCGGCTGGACGCCGCCCGCGCCACCGACGCGCTCGGCATCGCCGGCAGCCAGGCCGGCGGGCTGCTCGCCTTCCTGCACACCGGGGCGGCCACCAAACAACTGCACCCCGGCTTCGCCTCGCACGCCGGCATCCTCGCCGCCCGGCTCGCCGCCGCCGGCGCGGCCGGCCCGGCGAACGTCTTCGACGGCCCGCACGGCGTCTTCGACGCCCTGGCCGCCGGCCCCGTCGACCCGGCGTCGATCATCGCCGGCCTCGGCCAACGCTGGGAAACCCTCCGGATCGGCATCAAGCCCTACCCGGCCTGCCAGCTGTCGCACGCCGCGATCGACGCCGCCCGCGCCGCCCGCCGCCAGCCCGGTTTTCCCGCCGACCCGGCCGCGATCGCCCGGATCGACGTCGACGTGCACCCCGACTCGGCACCCACGGTCTGCGGGCCCGGCCGGGACCTGACCCGGCCGGCCACCCCGTACGCGGCGAAGTTCTCGCTGCCGTGGAGCGTCGCCGCGACACTGCTCGACGGCGACCTGACCACCGCCAGCTACCGGCCCGACGTCATCGACCGCGCCGACGTGACCGCCCTCGCGGCCCGGCTGCACTGGCGGATCGTCGCCACCGGTGGGCACGCCGCCGACGCCCCCGGTGCCGTCGTGGTCACCCTGGCCGACGGCACGACCGTACGCGGCGCGGTGCCGCGCAGCGGCGGCGGCCCGGACACCCCGCTGACCGACGACGAACTGGCCGCCAAGTTCCTCGGCAACGCCGGCCCGGCCGGCGCGCCCGTCGTCGACCTGCTGCGCCGCCTCGACGACCTCGACGACCTCGACCCGATCATGGCGGCGCTGGCCGCCGCCGGTGACTGACCAGGGAGACGCCCGTGCCGCCCGCCGCGATCCGACCCGCCGACTTCCCCTGGTTCCCGTACGACGGGTTCACCTTCTGCCTCGGGCTGGCCGACGGCGACGCCGCCTGGACCTCCGGGCACACCGCCGCCGCGCTCGACACCACGCTCGGCAAGATGACCGTCGGCGGTGACCTGGCCACCCAGACCGCCACCGCGTACCGCAAGGTGCTGACCATCCTGGAAGCCGCCGGCTACGGACCGGCCGACGTCACCCGGGTGACCGAGAACGTCACCGTGGCCGGCCTCGACGACTACGCCGCCGCGGCCGCCGTGCGCGCCGAGGTGTTCGGCGAGCACCAGCCGGTGGTCCGTACCGTCGTGGTCGAGCGGCTGGTCCGCCGGGCCGCGCTGATCGAGATCGAACTGCACGCCGTCGGCGGCGGCGGCCAGTTGCTTGTCGCCAGCGAACCGCGAGCCGCCGGCAGCTGGGTGCCCTCACCGGTGCGCGGCGGCCACGACGGTGCCGTCTACCTGCCGACCATGCTGCCGGTCGACGCCACCGGCGAGGTGGTCCACCCGGGCGACTTCGTCAGCCAGTACGCGTACTGCCTGGACCGGGCGCAGGACCTGCTCGTCGCCGCCGGTCTGTCGCTCGACGCCGCCGTCACCACCTACGACTACTCCACCCCGGCGACCCGAGAGGTGTACCGCAGAACCCACCGGGTCCGCGCCGAACGGCTCGGCGGTGCCGGCGTCTACCCGGGAGCCGGTGGCATCCTGATGAGCCGGCTGCACCATCCCGATGCGCTGGTCGCGATCGACGTCACCGCGTCGCGGCATCCGCTGGAACTGGTCAACCCCGGCTGGTCGCGGTACGACTCGCTGACCTACGCCCCCGGGGTGAAGGCCGGCCGGACCCTGTACATGTCCGGTTTCGCCGCCCTGGACATGCGGACCCAGCAGGCACTGCACCCCGACGACATCGGCGCGCAGGCCGAGGTGACCTACGGGGCGATCCGCGAACTGCTCGACCACGCCGGGCTCGGCCCGCAGGACCTGGTGGAGACCACCGAATTCTGCGTCGCCTCGGCGATCGGCGACTACCGGGCGGTCGCCGGGGTACGCGAGCGGCTGCTCAGCCCGCCCTGGCCGGCGTCGACCGGGGCGATCTGCGCGGCGCTGCTGCGCCCCGAGTTCCTGCTGGAGGTCTTCCCGACCGCCGTCTACCCCGAGCCCGCCGACGAACCGGCCGAGCTGGCCGTCGACCGGGTCGAGCCCGCCGACGGGCCGAGCACCGCTGGAGGTAGCTGATGGGTCTGCTCACCGACGAGCTGCGGGCGCTGCTCGGCACCCGCAAGGTCTACACCGCGCCGGAGGCGCTCGGTGCGGCCGCCGGGCGCTACTTCGCGATGGCGGTCGGCGACGACAATCCGATCTACCGCGACGGCGACTACGCCCGGGCGCACGGCCTGCCCGGGGTGACCGCCCCGCCGACGCTGATCTGCGAGACCGGCCAGTACACCGGGCTGCCGATGGCCTCCGACGGCTACGCCGGCCACTCCTGGCACCTGGACGTGCCCGGCACCCGGCAGGTACGCGGCGGCAACACGTACACCTTCCACCGGCGGGTCCGTCCCGACGACGTGATCACCGCGACCTGGGAGATCCACGACCTGACCGAGAAACGCACCCGGGGCGGCGGCGACATGCTGGTCGTCGGCTCCCGGGCCACCTACACCAACCAGCACGGCGAACTGCTGGCGGTCAACGAGGAAACCATCATCCTGGTCGCGATGGGCGGTGATCCGACGTGATCGCGCAGGTCGGTGACACCCTGCCGGGGCTGGAACGCACCATCGCCCTGGCCGACATGGTCGCCTACGCCGGCGCCACCTGGGACTGGTACCGGTTGCACTACGACCCGGAGTTCGTGGCGGCCGCCAAGGTGCCCGGCCCGGTCGTCGACGGCCAGGTCTTCGGCGCGCTCTTCGTCGAACTGGTACAGGACGCCTTCGGGCCGTACTGCTTCGTGCGGCAGCTCTCCTTCACCTTCCGCAACCTGATGTTCGCCGGTGAGACGGTGCGTTGCACAGGCACGGTGGTCAAGGTCGACGGCGACCGGATCGAGGTCGAACTGGCCGCCGTCATCGCCGCCAGCGACTACGGCCCCGAACGTCCGGCGGCCCGGCCGGCCCGGGCTGTCGTCCTGCTCGGCACCGCCGACGGACCAGGCGCGGGCACCGCCGACGGTGTGCCGTGACCGGGCGGGACCGGGCGGCGGTGGCGATCGTCGGGGCGGCCGAATCCGACCTCGGGGTCACCACCGCGTCGACGCTGACCCTGCAGACCCAGGCGGTCACCCGGGCGTTGGCCGACGCCGGGCTCACCCTCGCCGACGTCGACGGGCTGGCCACCACCGGCATCTCCCGCTTCTCGACCACCGCGCTCGCCGACCACCTCGGGCTGCGGCCCCGCTGGGTCGAGGCCAGCTTCGTCGGCGGCAGCGCCGCCGAGATGATGGTGGCCCGCGCCGTGCAGGCCATCGACGCCGGCCAGGCCAGCGTCGTGGTGGTCAGCTTTGCCTCCAACCAGCGGTCGGCGCGCTCGCGCAGCCTCGCCGGGGTGATCGAGGAGCACACCCCGGAGGCGCAGTTCGAGACGCCGTACGCGCCGCTGTTCCCGATCTCCTACTACGCGATGGCCGCCCAGGCGTACCTGCACCGCTACGGCGGCAGCCCGGAGCAGCTGGCCGAGATCGCCGTCGCCGCCCGCGAATGGGCCCGGCTCAACCCGGCCGCCTACCGCCACGGTGCGCCGCCGCTGACCGTCGACGAGGTGCGGGCCGCCCCGACGGTCTGCACCCCGCTGACCGTCGCCGACTGCTGCCTGGTCACCGACGGCGGCGGCGCGATCGTGCTGACCAGCGCGGACCGGGCCCGTGACCTGCGCCGGGTGCCGGTCGCGGTGCTCGGCTACGGCGAACGCTCCACCAACACGTCGATGACCGCCGCCGACGACATCCTGGACACCGGGGCCCGCGAGGCCGGCGCGGAGGCGTTCGCCCGGGCCGGGATCACCGCCGCCGACGTCGACGTGCTGCAGGTGTACGACTCGTTCACCATCACCGCCGCGCTCAGCGTCGAAGCTCTCGGTTTCTGCGGCGAGGGCGAGGTGCTCGACTACATCGCCGGCGGCCGGATCCGCCCCGGCGGTGACCTGCCTCTGGACACCTCCGGCGGCGGGTTGTCGTACTGCCACCCCGGCCAGTTCGGGGTGCTGCTGCTGGTCGAGGCGGTCCGCCAGCTGCGCGGCGAGGCCGGTGCCCGGCAGGTGCCGGGCGCGCGGATCGCCGTCGCGCACGGCACCGGCGCGATCCTGTCCACCCACGCCACCGTCGTGCTGGGGGTGTCGTGATGAACCCGCTGCCCGAGGTACCACCCGCCGACGACCTGACCGCCGACTGGTGGCAGGCGACCTGTGAACACCGCCTCGTGCTGCAGACCTGCACCGGCTGCGGTCACCATCAGCATCCGCCCCGCGCGGTCTGCGTCCGCTGCGGCGACACCACGCGGCTCGGCTTCACCGAAGCCAGCGGCGACGGCACCGTCGACACGTTCACCGTCGTGCACCGGGCGCCGCGCCGCGACCTGGCGGTGCCGTACACCATCGCCCGGGTCCGGCTCGCCGAAGGCCCGCTGCTACTCACCCGCCTCGACGGCTTCAGCCCCGGCACCGGGCCGGACGATGACGCCGACGATGCCGGCTGGCGGATCGGCGACCCGGTCACCGTCGACTGGGTCGACCTGCCCGACGGCCGCGCCCTGCCGGTCTTCCGTCGACCCACGCCACGCCGACCCACGCCGGCCGATCCCCGCTGAGCCCGCCGACCACCCAGGAGACCCCGATGGACTTCACCCTCACCGAGGAACAGCGCGAGTTCCAGCAGCTGCTGCGCTCCTTCGTGGACCGCGAGATAATCCCGGTGGCCCGGGAATGGGAGCAGACCGGCCGCTACCCGACGGAGATCGTCAAAGGCATGGCCGACATGGGCCTGTTCGGCGTCACCGTCCCCGAGTCCTACGGCGGCCTCGACCTCGATCCGGTGTCGTTCGCCCTGGTCTTCGAGGAGATCTCCCGGGGCTGGATGGGCATCGCCGGCATCCTCGGCAGCCACTCGCTGGCCTGCCGCATGATCGCCATGCACGGCACCGAGGAGCAGAAGCAGGCGTACCTGCCCGCTCTGGCCACCGGTGAACGGCGCACCGGCATCGGGCTGACCGAACCCGACGCCGGCACCGACCTGCAGGGCATCCGCACCACCGCCCGCCGCGACGGCGACCACTACGTGGTCAACGGCACCAAGATCTGGATCACCAATGCCCGGTACGCCGACCCGCTGCCGGTCCTGGTCAAGACCGACCCGCAGGCCAGCCCGGCACACAAGGGCATGAGCATCCTGCTGATCGACGCCGACCTGCCCGGCTTCACCGTCACCAAGGACATCCCCAAACTCGGCTACAAGGGCACCGAGTCCTGCGAGATCCTGCTCGACGACGTCCGGGTGCCCGCCGACCGGCTGCTCGGCGGCGTCGAAGGGATCGGTCTCAAGCAGGCGCTGTCCGCCCTGGAATGGGGCCGGGTCAACATCGCCGCCCGGTCGGTCGGCATCGCCCAGCGGGCCCACGAGGAGGCCCTCGGTTACGCCCGCCAACGTAAGGCGTTCGGCAAGCACATCGCCGAGTTCCAGGCCATCCAGCTCAAGCTCGCCACCATCGCGACCCAGGTGCAGGCGGCCCGGCTGATGGCGTACTGGTCGGCCGACGCGGTCCGCCAGGGTCGCGCCGACGCGCAGACCGGCATGGCGAAGATCTTCTGCTCGGAGGTCGCCCTGGAGGCCGCCATCGACGCGATGAAGATCCACGGAGGTTACGGCTACTCGACCGAGTTCGAAGTGGAGCGGCTGTACCGCGACGCGATCCTGATGAGCATCGGCGAAGGCACCAACGATGTGCTGCGTACCGTCGTGGCGAAGGCCCTCGTACGTGGCGAGGTGACCGTCTGATGGGCGACCCGGTGCCCCCCCGGTCCTACCTGTACGTGCCCGGCCACGCCGCCGACAAGCTGGCCAAGGCGGCGCGGCGCGGCGCCGACGCGCTGATCGTCGACCTGGAGGACGCGGTGCCGCTGGCCGGCAAGGCCGCCGCCCGCGAGGCCGTCGTCGGCTGGCTCACCGCCGGACCCGGCGACCTGCCGATCTGGGTACGGGTCAACTCCGGCCCGCTGCGCGACACGGACCTACGGGCCGTCGCCGGCCAGCCGGGGCTCACCGGCGTGGTACTGGCCAAGGTCGGCACTGCCAGCGAGGTCGCTGCCGCCGCCCGGGTGCTCGCCGACGCCGCCGACCACGACACGCTGCTGATGCCGATGGTGGAGACCGCCGCCGCGCTGCTCGACATCGCGGCCATCGCCCGGCAGCCCCGGGTGTACCAGCTGCAGCTCGGTGAGGTCGACCTGGCCGGCGAACTCGGCCTGGAACCGGGCGCCGACGACGCCGAACTCGCCCCGACCCGCAGCCAGGTCGTGGTGGCCAGCGCCGCCGCCGGCATCCACCCGCCGGTCGGCCCGGTTTCCCGGATCACCGCCGACGAGGCGGCGCTGGACGCCTCGACCCGCCGGCTGCGCCGGCAGGGCTTCGTCGGCCGGGCCTGCATCCACCCGAACCAGCTGCCGGTGGTGCATCACGTCTACACGCCGACGGCCGCCGAGATCCGGGCGGCCCGCGACACCATCGCCCTGCTCGAGGCGGCCACCGCCGACGGCACTGGCGTGATGCTGGACGCGGCCGGCCGGCTGGTCGACGCGGCGGTGCTGCGTGGCGCCCGCCGTACGCTGACCCTGGCCGAACGGGCGGGCCTGGGATGAGCGGCGGCAACCGTGCCCCACGCGCTCCACGGCCGGAGCAGGTCGACCTGACCGCGGCGCGGCATCCGTGGCAGGAGGTGCCGATGCCCGGTGCCAACCTCGGTTTCCACCTCACCCGGCTGGCCTCCCGGTCGGGGGCGTTCGTCGTGCACGGCCACTTCCCGCCCGGTTTCTCCCGCGACGTCGCTGGCGGCTACCTTGTCGACGAGGAGTTCGTCGTGCTCGCCGGGGAGCTGCACCTCGGTGACGCCACCTACCGGCGTGGCGACCTGACCTACATCCCGGCCGGCGCGGTCCGGACCCGGATGACGGCACCCGGCGGTGCCACCGTGCTCGCCTGGTTCGGCGGCCCGGCGGTGTTCCATCCCGCCGACGCGCTGCCCGCCGGTGCCGCGCCGGTCGCCGAAACCGTCCACCTCGGACCGGGAGCCGCACTGCCGGACCTGCCCGGTGCCACCTGGACGCCCGGCGATCAGATCCCCGGCGGGGCCACCGGGGACGTGGTCAGCGCCGACCTGTCCGGCTGGCGGCGACTCGGCACCGGACCGGCACCACGGCCGGGCGACTACGTCCGAGTGGAGAAGTAGCCGGATGGGCGCTCCGGTCTTCACCCAGCGGTGGCTCGGCATGCAGGGCATCTTCGGCGGCTTCGTCCTCGGCCGGGTCGTCGAGGCCGCCGACAGCGTCGACGGCTTCGCCCCGCAGGCCGTCACCATGCACTTCGTGGCCGGGGTGCGCCCCGGTCCGGTGGAGCTGATCACCGAGACGCTGCACCGGGGCCGGTCCACCGCCAGCCTGCGGATCACCCTGGCCCAGCAGGGCCGGGCCCGGGTGCATGCGCTGGCGTCCCTGGTGCCGGTCGGGCAGGAGTTCAGCTGGCGTCGTCGCGAGGATCCGGCACCGTGGGGCGACCCCGAGCAGTTGCCGGCGTACGCGCCCCGGCACCGGCCGCTGGCCTACAGCGCCCAACTGGACGTGCGGGCCGCCGGCCCGCCGAGCCTCACCGACGGCACCGCCGCCTGGGTCCGCATCTCGCCGCAGACCGATCTGGGTGAGACGCTCGGCCCGCACGCCGTCGCCTCGGTCTACCTCGACGCGCTGCCGCCGGGGCTGTTCGCCCTGGCCGAGCCGCCGCACTTCGTGCCCTCGGTGGACTTCACCATCCACTTCGCCCCCGACCTCGGTGACGTCGCCGGCCAATGGCACCACGTGACCAACCGGACGGTCTGGTCGACGGCCGGCTTCTGCGTCGACGAGTCGACACTGCACGACCGGGCCGGTAACCCGATCGCCCAGCTCCGTCAAGGTCGGGCGATCCAGTGGCGGGATCCGCGCCCCGACCGGGTGCAGGCCGACGCCGCGTCGCCGGGAGCCGCCGATGGCCGGTGACAACCGGATCCTCGCCGGCCTCGACCTGGACGCCACGTTTCTCGCGGAGGAGCATCGGGCGCTGCGCACCCTCACCCGCCAGGTGGTCACCCGCGACATCGTGCCCGCCGCGCCCGACTGGGAACGGCAACGGCGGGTGCCACCCGCAGCCTTCGCCCGCCTCGGTGAGCTCGGCCTGCTCGGGTTGTCGTTTCCGCCGGAGCTCGGCGGCGGGGGTGCCGGCGTCCGGGGCGCGGTGGTGTTCAACGAGGAACTGGCCCGGTCCACCTTCGGCGGGGTGGCCAGCTCGGTCGGTACCCACACCGACTTCTCGGCGCTGCACCTGGCGCGCGCCGGCACGGCCGGGCAGATCGACCGTTGGCTGCCGGGGATCCTGGCCGGGCGTACCGTCGCCGCGCTCGCGGTGACCGAACCGGACGCGAGCTCCGACCTGACCCGGCTGGCGGTACGGGCCCGCCGCAACGGGGACAGCTATCAGCTCGACGGCACCAAGACGTTCATCACCAACGCCAACATCGCCGGGATCTTCCTCGTCGTGGCCCGCACCGGCGGACCCGGTCGGCACGGACTGTCGCTGTTCGCCGTCGAACGAGACACCCCCGGCCTGGCCAACGGGCGCACCTTC
This sequence comes from Solwaraspora sp. WMMA2056, assembly GCF_030345095.1. Taxonomy (NCBI): domain Bacteria; kingdom Bacillati; phylum Actinomycetota; class Actinomycetes; order Micromonosporales; family Micromonosporaceae; genus Solwaraspora; species Solwaraspora sp. WMMA2056. The sequence continues at coordinate 5,407,688 of NZ_CP128360.1, read as the reverse complement.
GACAAGTCCGGCTGGCACAGCTCCGACACCGGCGAACTGGTCCTCACCGGCTGCCGGGTGCCGGCGTACGCCCGGATCGGCGCCGAAGGAGACGGCTTCGCGCTGATGATGGCCGGCCTCGACCACGAGCGGCTCTGCCTGGCCGCGCAGGCGGTCGGGCTGGCCGAGGCGGCGTTGGCCGCGGTCCTGGCCTCGGTGCGGCTCCGACCCGCGTACGGCGGGGTGCTCTGGGACAAGCAGGCGATCCGGCACCGGGTCGCCGACCTCGTCGGCCGGCTCGCCGCCGGCAAGACGCTGCTGTACCACGCCGCCACGCAGGCCGACCGGGGTGCCGACACGCGGGCGTACGCCGCCGTGCTCAAGTCACAGCTGCCGGAGCTGGCCAACGAGATCGCGTACAGTGCGGTGCAGTTTCTCGGCGGTGCCGGGTTCGTGCAGGACGGACCGGTGGAGCGGATCGCCCGCGACGTGCGGTTCCTGGCCATCGGCGGCGGCTCCACCGAGGTGATGCGCGACGAGGTGGCCCGCCTGCTCTGACCAGGCACGCACAGTCCTCACTACCTGGCGATCAGACTTCAGGCGCGTCAAGAAGGTCGCTGGATGCTGGCGGCATCCGAAGGATCTTGGTGAAGCGGGTGCGGACATCCTGATCGGCGATCTTGAGTAGGTCGTCGAGAGCCGCCTGCATCGCCAGACTGGGCTGCGTGGGCTGCCTGTGGTCCTCCCACGCGGTGACGGTCGAAGTGGCGACGCGAATCCGTTCGGCGAACGCTTCGACGCTGAGCCGCAATGCCTCTCTCAACGCGAGAACTTCCTGCCTGCCCCATCGAGCGATCGTGAGCGCGCATTCACAGCCGGCTGAACTGGCCATCCATCCGTCAGCCGGATACGTCGGCGCGGCTGCCTGACGGCGTCGCAGTCTGTCCTGTTCGGCGGCCCACGTTCGATGTGCCCGGAGCGTGTTGACCAGGGTGTGGAGCTTGTCGAACGCATCCACCAGCGTTCCTCCGGCGCCAAGTTCGCGATCGGCTCGTTCCCAGAAGCTACGGGGTATTGATTCTCGGCCGATCTCTACATTAGCTACTGCACTTCGGGAGTAGGCGGTCCGCTTGGCGAGGGCAGCCTGGGTCATGCCGGCTGCCTTGCGCCAGTGAGCTAGTCGACGACCCAACGATTTTTGCACCTCGCGAATCTGTTCAGAAGTAACCGTCCCGAGGGCCGAGTCCATTTGATCACCTGTCTCGTCTGCCGAGAAATGCGTACGAGTGCGACCTGTCGCCGTTTTGCGTCGCGGCCTACTGTCCGATAGTGATGCAGCATCGTACGATGTAGGCAAGTGTCAGGCCGCGATGCCTACGTGGACTCGCTGGTGGCGCATAAGGGAGGATCAACGCATGGCCGGTTTCACTCCACCGACGCCTCGGTCTCGCCGTCTCGGCAGGGAGCTGCGGCGACTACGCGAGGCACGCAGTCTCACGCAGGGAGACGCGGCCAAGCTGCTCAAGTGCTCGCAGCAGCGGATCGCCCGTATCGAGTCCGGCGACATCAAGCCGCGTCCGCGCGATGTGCTGGAGATCCTCGTCGCCTACGGCGTCCCACACGACGAAGAGCACGGGCTGGCGCTCCGTAACATGGCCGAGCAGGTGCGGGAACAGGGCTGGTGGCAGCGGCTCAACACGCTGCCGGCCCGCTACGCCACGTTCATCGCCTACGAGGCTGAGGCTACGGATCTTCGGCAGTTCCAGCCGACCCTCATCCCTGGGCTCATCCAGACCCGCGCGTACGCCGAATCGGTGATCCGCATCGGTCGGGAGACCGACCAAGAGGAGATCGTTCAGCGTGTCGAGGCGCGTCTCAAGCGTCAGGAGGTGCTGACGCTGCGCCAGCCGCCGCTTCGGCTGCAGGCGACCATCACGGAGCAGTCGTTGATGTTGGAGGTCGGCGACGTCAATCTTCGTCGCGAGCAACTGGACCACCTCATCAAGGTCTCCGCGCTACCCAACGTCACCGTGCAGGTCCTGACGCTCGCCGCCGGTGCCCACCTCGCCGTGCACGGTGGGTTCGAGGTCCTGACGTTCGTGGATGGTGATCCGCCTCTTGGCTACATTGAGACCCTGGCGGGAGAATTGTTCCTGGAGTCGCCAGAGGAGATTCGGCGGCTCACGGGCGTGTTCGATCACCTGCTCTCCCTGGCGCTGTCGCCCAGGGAGTCGATCCGATTGATTCAGGAGAAAAAGGATGGACTCGGTTAAGTGGTTCAAGTCCAGTCGATCCGGCAACAACGGGTCGTGTGTGGAGGTCGCTGACCTGGGCGGGAACGCTGTCGGGGTAAGGGACACCAAGGCCCGGGGGCAGGGGCCGATCCTGACGTTCACACAGGTTGAGTGGCAGGCGTTCATCGGTGGCGCGAAGCTCGGGGCGTTCGACTTGACCGACTGACTCAACCGCGACGCTCGTCGACGAGATGGCAGGCGGCCAGGTGACCGTCGCCGCGTACGGTCAGGGCCGGATCGTCGACGGCGCAGCGGTCGAACGCGGCCGGGCAGCGGGTCCGGAACCGGCAGCCGCTCGGCGGATCGGCGGGGGAGGGGACAGCGCCCTGCAGGATGATCCGCTGGCGGGAGCGTTCGGCGACCGGGTCCGGCACCGGCACCGCCGACAACAGCGCCCGGGTGTACGGGTGGGCCGCCCGGGTGAACAGGGTGGCCCGGTCGGCGATCTCGACGATCCGACCCAGGTACATCACCGCGATCCGGTCGCTGAGGTGCCCGACGGCGGCCAGGTCGTGGGCGACGAACAGGTACGCCAGCCCGAGCGAGTCGCGCAGGTCCTCCAGCAGGTTGATGATCTGCGCCTGGATCGACACGTCCAGGGCGGCGATCGGTTCGTCGGCGACGATCAGGTCCGGCTCCCCGGCCAGCGCACGGGCGATCCCGATGCGCTGGCGCTGCCCGCCGGAGAACTCGTGCGGATGCCGGTTGGCGTGGTCGGGGTCCAGGCCGACCAGTTCCAGCAGCTCACCGACCCGGTGCCGGCGGGCCGTCGCGCCCTTGTGCAGGCCGTGCACGTCCAACGGCTCGGCGATGATCGCACCGACCGACATCCGTGGGTCGAGTGAGGCGTACGGATCCTGAAAGATCATCGTCAGGTGCCGGCGCATCGCCCGCATCCGGCGCAGACCGAGCGCGGTCAGCTCGACGTCGCCCAGGGTGACCGTGCCGAAGGTGGGCTCGACCAGCCGCAGCACCGCCAGCCCGGTGGTGCTCTTGCCGCAGCCGGACTCGCCGACCAGGCCGAGGGTCTCGCCGGCGGCGATGTCGAAACTGACCCCGTCGACGGCCCGAATCGGCTGGGCCGACCGGCCCATGCCGCGCTGCGGAAAGTGCACCTGCAGGTCGGTCACCCGCAGCAGCGGCCCATGCTCAGCCATCCTGGCCTGCCGGTACGTCGTAGAAGCAGGCCACCCGGTGCCCGCCGGCGGCAACGGTACGCAGCGGCGGCACCTCGCTGGCCGCCCGCTCGTCGTGCCGGTAGCCGCAGCGCGGGTAGAACGCGCATCCGGGCGGCAACGCCGTCGGGTCCGGTGGCTGGCCGCCGATGGTCGCCAGCCGACGTGGCCGCTCGACGCCGACGCGCGGCACCGCCGACAGCAACCCGATGGTGTACGGGTGCCGGGGTGCGGCGTACAGGTTGTCGACGCCGGCCTCCTCCAGGATCCGGCCGGCGTACATCACCGCGACCCGGTCGGCGATGCCGGCCACCACCCCGAGATCGTGGGTGATCCACACGACGGCGAGCCCGAGCCGTTGCTGCAGCCCGGCGACGACGTCGAGGATCTGTGCCTGGGTGGTGACGTCCAGCGCGGTGGTCGCCTCGTCGGCGAGCAGCACCCGTGGCTCGCAGGCCAACGCCATGGCGATCATGACCCGTTGGCGCATGCCGCCGGAGAACTGGTGTGGGTAGTCGTCGAGCCGGCGGCGGGCGTCCGGCAGGCCGACCTGGTCGAGCAGGTCGGCCGCCCGGTCCCGGGCGGCGGCACCGGTGGCGTGGCCGTGCAGCACGATCGGCTCGACCAGCTGCGACCCGATGGTCTTTACCGGATTCAGCGACGTCATCGGGTCCTGGAAGACCATCGCGATCTGGTTGCCCCGGACCCGGCGCAACTGCCGTTCGTCGAGGGCCAGCAGGTCGGTGCCGTCCAGCAGGGCCTGCCCACCGACCCGGGCCGGCTCGTCGAGCAGCCCCATCACCGCCAGCGCGGCGACCGTCTTGCCGGAACCGGATTCGCCGACGATGGCGAGGGTCTCGCCGGCGTGCACGTCGTAGCTGACCCCATTGACCACCCGGGCGACGCCGCGTCGGGTGCCGATGCGCACCGTCAGGTCGCGTACCGACAGCACCGGGTCTCCGGTGGCCGGGGCGTCGCCCGTCGGGTCGCCGCTCATCCGCCCTGCCCTCTCGACTCGATGACGGAGCGCTGCCGTGGGTCGAGCGCGTCGCGCAGCCCGTCGCCGACCACGTTGAACGCCAACACGGTCAGCAGGATCGCCAGGCCGGGGAAGATGCCCATCCACGGGGCCAGGCTGACGAAGTCGCGGCCCTCGGCGAGCATCCGGCCCCAGGCCGGGTCGGGGCGCTGCACCCCGAGGCCGAGGAACGACAGTGCCGCCTCGGCCAGGATGGCGAAGGCCAGGCTCAGCGAGGTCTGCACGATCACCGGCGCGGCGATGTTCGGCAGCACGTGCCGGACGAGGATTCGCAGATCACCGGCACCGACGGCGCGGGCCGCCAGAACGTACAGCTGGGTGGTGGCGACCATGGTCGCGGCCCGCACGATCCGGGCGAAGATCGGGGTGTAGACGATGCCGATCGCGATCATCGCGTTGGTGATGCCGGGCCCGAGGATCGCCAGAACGGCGATGGCGAGCAGGATCGCCGGGAACGCGAACAGGACGTCCATGGTGCGCATCAGCACCGCGTCGGCCGCGCCCGCGTAGTAGCCGGCGACCAGGCCGATCGCCAACCCGGCGGCGAGCGAGATGCCGACCGCGACCATCCCCACCTGCAGCGACACCCGGGCACCGACCAGCACCCGGCTGAGCACGTCGCGGCCCAGGTTGTCGGTGCCGAACGGATGGGCGGGCGACGGTGCGGCCAACCGGCCGGGCACGTCGATGGCGTTCGGGTCGTACGGGGCCAGCCACGGACCGAACGCGGCGACCACGGCCAGCCCGGTGAGCACCAGCAGCCCGGCCAGTGCCAGCCGGTTGCCCAGCAGCAGGGTGAACAGTCGGCGGGTCACCGGTGGCGCACCCGGGGGTCGAGGTAGCTGTAGAGCAGGTCCACCAGGAAGTTGACGACGAGGAACATCAGCGCGACGGCCAGCACCGCGCCCTGCAACAGGCTGTAGTCGCGGCGCACCACCGCGTCGTACGCCAGCCGGCCCAGCCCCGGCCACTCGAAGATCACCTCGACGATGACGACGCCGCCGAGCAGGAAGCCGAGCTGCAGGCCGACTGCGGTGACGATCGGGATCCAGGCGTTGGGCAGCACGTGCCGGCGGACCGTCTGCCAGCGGGACAGCCCCTTGGCCCGGGCGGTACGCGCGTAGTCCTGGTGCAGCGCCTCCAGCACCGCCGAGCGGACGAACCGGGTCAGCACCGAGCCGGAGATCAGCCCGACGGTCAGCGCCGGCAGCACCAGGTGCCGCAGCGCCCGCACCGGATCGTCCAACGGGGACACGTAACCGGAGGCCGGCAGCCAGCCCAGCACCAGGGCGAAGAGCAGGATGTACATGATCCCGCTCCAGAAGTCCGGCACCGAGACCCAGAGCTGGCTGAACGCGGTGGCGACCCGGTCGATCAGCGATCCGGAGCGCACCGCCGAGATGATCCCCAGCGGCAGCGCGATGGCCAGCGCGACGGTGAGCGCGGCGCCGGCGAGCAGGCTGGTCGGGCCGAGCCGGGCCAGCAGCAGCAGGGTCACCGGCTCACCGCTGCGGAAGCTGACCCCCAGGTCACCGGTGAGCGCCCGGCCCAGCCACCGGAAGTACTGGACGACGATCGGCTGGTCCAGCCCGGCCCGGGCCCGCATCGCCTGGTACAGGCTTTCGTCGAAGCGGGTGCCCAGGGCCAGCCGGATCGGGTCGCCGGGCACCAGATGCACGATGAGGAACACCGCGACGCTCACCCCGAGCATCGCGATCACCGCCTGCAGCGCCCGCCACAGCAGGAAGCGCGCCATCGCGCCGGCTCAGCCGCCGAGCCGTACGGTGCGCAGTCGGGTCTTTCCGTCGGGGTGCATCTCGACCCCGGACACCTGCGGCACCCAGGCCAGCGAGGCCTGTGGACTGTAGAGGTAGCCGTAGCTGACGTCGTCGATGATGAACCGGGCGGCCTGGTCGTACAGCGGCTTGCGGTCCGCGTCGGCGACGGTGGCCCGTGCCTGGTCGAGCAGCTGGTCCACCTGCGGGTTGGCGTACCCGTGGAAGTTGAACGAGCCGGTCGAGTGGTGCTGGCCGTAGTAGGCGTACTCGCCGTCGAGGTTGTTCAACCAGCCCAGGACGTAGCAGTCGTAGCTGCCGGCGCCCTGCTCGTCGAGCCAGCTGGCGAAGTCCAGGGTGCGGATCTCGACGTCGACGCCGACGTCGCCCCACTGGCTGGCGAGCACCTCGGCGGCCGCAAGAGTGTGTGGGAACTCGTTGGTGAGCATCAGGTCCATGCTCAGGTCGGTCACGCCGGCCCCGGCGAGCAGTTCGCGGGCCTGGTCCGGGTCGTAGCTGAACGGGGCGTAGTCGGTGGCCCAGAAGTTGCCCGGCGGCATCGCCGACTGCACCGGTGTGGCGGCGTCGAAGTACGCGGCCTGGGCGACCTGCTCCCGGTCGATGGCGAAGGACAGTGCCCGCCGCACGTCGATGTCGTCGAACGGCGCCCGGTCGAAGTTGCAGGTGAAGTACCAGTAGTCGTTGCTGGCCAGTTGGCCCAGCTCGACCGCCGGGTCGTCGCGCAGGGTGGCGACCTCCTGCGGCGGCACGTTGTTTGTCAGGTGCACCGCGCCGGTGCGCAGGTTGGTCAGCGCGGTCGTCGGCTCGGAGATGAACCGGAACTCGACCCGGTCGACGTGCGGTCCGTCGCCCCAGTAGTCCTGGTTGGCCTCCAGGATGATCCGGTCGCCGGGGGTGTAGCTGACGAACCGGAACGGCCCGGTGCCGATCGCGTTGGTGGTCAGCCCGTCACCGTCGATCAGCTCGGGTGCGACGATCGCCATCCCCTTGAACCCGCCGACGTTGGCCAGCAGGTTCGGCGTCGGCTGGGTGAGGACGAATTCGACGGTACGGTCGTCGACCGCGCGTACCTCGTCGACGGTTTCGAAGCGCCAGGCGTTCGCGGCGGTCTCCGCGTCGGTGATCCGGTCGAAGCTGGCCACCACGTCGTCGGCGACGAACTCGCGTCCGTTGTGCCAGGTGACGCCCTCACGCAGGTGGAAGGTCCAGGTCAGCAGATCGTCGCTGACCTCCCACTCGGTGGCCAGGGCGGGTTGGAAGCTGAGGTCGGGGGCCGGCTCGACGAGGGTGTCGTAGACGTTCTCCAGCACCAGGAACGTCGGTGAGGCGGTGGAGACGTGCACGTCCAGACTGTCCGGTTCGCTGGAGATCGCCACGACCAGGGTGCCGTCGGACGGTGCGCCACCGTCGTCGGTCTCCAGGGATTCGCCGGTCGTGCAGGCGGCCAGCGTGAGCGCCGTGACGGCGGCGAGACCGGTGAGGCGGGCCGCTGCGGTACGGGTGGTATGTGCCGGCCGGTGCCGGTACGGGGGTGCCGGGAGGTTGTTCAACCGTCTATCTCCTACCTCGTTGTCGCCGTTGCGGGCTTGACGGGCTCGGTCGCGTGACGGGCCTGGGCATCGCCGGATGAAAGGCCGACCCTAGTCGATCGGTCGATGGGTCACAACTCGACGACGTGTGGTGATTGTCGACGGTGAACGGTCTGGCCGGAGCCATGGTGGAACGATTCATTGCCGGCGGATCGCGGTTTCCACCCTTGACAGTCGGTCGACCATATTCATAACCTTCAGTACATTGTATCGTTTCATCCTCACCCGAGGAGAGCCCGGTATGAGCCGTCGCCGCCCCACCACCGGAAGGGCACTGATCATCGCGGCCTGCGTCGCCGGGTCGACCCTGACCGCCGCACCGGCATCGGCCGTGCCGGGCCACCCCGGTCCGCCGGGTGCCGGGCCGGGTGCCGTCCACCTCGAACATCTCGACCGGGGCCTGGTCGCCGCCGCCACCGCCGACGGGGTGTTCCTCAGCTGGCGGCTGCGTGGCGACGAGGTCACCGGTCGGCAGGCCACCGGCATGACCGGCGTCGACTTCCACGTCTACCGGGACGGCCGACGGATCGCCACCGTCACCGACAGCACCAACCACCTGGACACCGCCGCCCCCGCCGCCGGCGCCCGGTACCAGGTCGCCGCCCTCGTCCGTGGTCGCGAGGTCGACCGCAGCGCCGTCGTCACCCCTTGGTCGCAGGCGTACCACGACCTGCCGTTGCGCCGCCCGGCCGACGGGGTCACCCCGGCCGGTGAGCCGTACACCTACGCCGCCAACGACATGAGCGTCGGCGACGTCGACGGTGACGGCCGGTACGAGTTCGTCGTCAAGTGGGACCCGTCCAACTCCAAGGACGTCTCCCAGGTCGGCTACACCGGGCCGGTCTACCTCGACACGTACCGCCTCGACGGCACCCTGCTGCACCGCATCGACCTGGGCGTCAACATCCGGGCCGGGGCGCACTACACCCAGTTCCTGGTCTACGACTTCGACAGCGACGGCCGCGCCGAACTGATGCTCAAGACCGCCCCCGGCACGAAGAGCATCCGCTACCGGTCCGACGGCCAGGTGGCCAGCGAGCGGTACGTCACCATGCCGGCCGCCGACCGCCGGGCCGGCCACACCCACACCGACGACCACCGCATGTCCGCCGCCGACTACCACGAACACCTGGTCGGGATGTTCCGTGGCTGGCACACGCATCCGGAGGTGGTCGCCGGCAACTGGCCGGCCACCCTGGAACAGGCGTTCGGGCTGGCGCCGACGTACGCGTACCCGCTGTCGGACGCGGACGCACGGGCCCTGGTCGACCACTTCGTCGACACGTACGCCCCGTCGCGCAGCGCGCGCAACAACCTGCGTGCCTTCGAGGGCTTCATCGTCGACGGCCCCGAGTACCTGACGGTCTTCGACGGTGCCACCGGCCGGGAACTGCAGACGATCCCGTACAAGCCGGGCCGGCACGACGACGGCCTGATGTGGGGCGACTACGCGATGGCGCGCATCGAGCCGGGCAACCGCGTCGACCGGTTCCTGTCCGCCGTGGCCTATCTCGACGGCGTACGCCCCTCGGCGGTCTTCGCCCGTGGCTACTACACCCGGTCGACTCTGGTCGCCTACGACTGGAACGGGCGTCGGCTCACCCAACGGTGGTACGTCGACAGCGGCTGGACGCCGATGAGCAATCCGTTCAACGACTCCCCGCACGGCCGTGACGGCACCGACGACGAGTTCGCCACCATCACCACGCAGGGTCAGCATTCGGTCAGCGCCGCCGACGTCGACGGCGACGGCCGTCACGAGATCGTCTACGGCGCGGCCGTCATCGACCACGACGGCAGCCTGCTCTACAGCGCGTTCGCGGCGATGCCGCCGGCCAGCGCCGCGCCGGGCACCACGGCCCGGCTCGGCCACGGCGACGCCATGCACGTCACCGACATCGACCCGGCCCGACCCGGTCTGGAGGCCTACCTGGTCTTCGAAGGCGGGCCGTGGGCGCCGTACGGGCACGCCCTGCTCGACGCCGGCACCGGTGAGGTGATCTTCGGCGACTACACCGGGGTGGACACCGGTCGGGGCATGATCGGCGACATCGACCCCGACCGGCCCGGCCACGAGGTCTGGGCGGTCAGCGGCATCGGCCTGCGCGACGTCACCGGTGCCCGGATCGCCGACCAGATCCCGGGCACCAACATGAGCATCCGGTGGGCCGCCGACGGCACCACCCAGATCGTCGACGGCGCGATCGACCAGACCCCGACGATCACCGACTGGCGCCGGGGCCGGCTGCTCACCGCCGACGGCACCCGGACCAACAACCACACCAAGGGCAATCCGGGTCTGGTCGCCGACGTCTTCGGCGACTGGCGGGAGGAGTTGCTGGTCCGTACGGTCGACAGCGCGGCGGTCCGGATCTACCTCAGTACCGAGGTGACCGACCGCAAAATGTACACGCTGATGCACGACCCGCAGTACCGGGCCGAGGTCGCCCGCCAGCAGACCACCTACAACCAGCCGTCGTACCCCGGCTTCCACCTGGCGTCCGACACCGACTTCCGGCGGGTCCCGGTGCCGCACCTGCGGACACCGCGAGGACCGCGCTGACCCGTCCCGCCGCGACGGTCGTCGCCCTCCCGGTGACACCCCCGCCGCGCCCCGGCGCGGTGACACGGAGGGGATCCGGCTAGGCTGTCGCGCCGTGGGCAGACTCTGGCAGGGCGTGACCGCGACCGTTGGCCGACTCACCGGGCAGCGTGTCCCGGCGCAGCGGGCCCCGAAGCCGGCCCGCCCGGCCCGGCCCCGCCAGGTGGCGAGGCTGCAGCGACGGGAACTGTCCTACGCGCCGGAGCTGGACGGACATGCCGATCCCGGCGAGATCGTCTGGACCTGGGTGCCGTACGAGGACGACCCGCGCCAGGGCAAGGACCGGCCGGTGCTCGTCGTCGGGCGGACCAGCCGCACCCTGTTCGGGCTGATGCTGTCCAGCCAGTCCGACCGGGACGGGCAGCGGCACTGGCTGGCGTTGGGCGCCTGGGGCAAGGACGGCCGACCCAGCTGGATCCGGCTCGACCGGGTGCTCACCATGCGGGAGGACAGCATCCGCCGCGAAGGCGCGATTCTGGACCGGGCCCGGTTCGACCGGGTGTGCCACGCGTTACGGGGCGGGTACGGCTGGTCTTGACCAGGATCGGGCTGACCTCGCGGTCAGCGACAGTTCGCCGACACGTCACGTGTCCGTGGACCGCAGGCCGACCAGCAGCCCGCATGCTCGGCGCATGGTGACCGCGTCATGAGGATCGTCCGGCTGGCGAATTTCATCACCGGCAGCTCCGGTGGGCTCCGGACCGCCCTGCGTGAACTGGGCACCGGCTACCTGGCCGCCGGCCACGAGCCGGTGCTGATCATGCCGGGGGCGGTGGACTCGGACGAACAGACCGGCCAGGGCCGGGTGATCACCCTCGCCGGCCCGGTGGTCCCCGGGACCGGCGGCTACCGGGTGCTGGTGGCCCGGTCGCGGCTACGCCGGTTGTTGACCGAGCTGGCCCCGGACCGCCTGGAGGTCTCCGACCGGACCACGCTTCGGTGGACGGGGCGGTGGGCGCGCCGTGCCGGTGTGCCGTCGGTGATGGTGTCCCACGAGACCCTCGACGGGCTGTTGGGGCTGCCGTTCGGCGGACGTCGCGCGTCGGCACGACTGACCACCCGGATCGCCGACCGGCTCAACGCCGCCACCGCCGCCAGCTTCGACACGGTGCTGTGCACCACCGGGTGGGCCGCCCGCGAGTTCGCCCGGATCGGCGTCGACAATCTGGTACGGGTCCCGCTCGGCGTCGACCTCGAACGGTTCCATCCTCGGTGCTACGATCCTGCCGTCCGGCAGCGGTACGCCCCGGCCGGTGAGTTGCTGGTGCTGCACTGTGCCCGGTTGTCGGCGGAAAAATGTCCGGAACGGGTGCTCGCCGCCCTCGCGCAGTTGCGCCGCCGCCGGGTCGCGGCGGTGGGAGTGTTCGTCGGCACCGGTCCTCGCCAGGCAGGGCTGCGTGAACAGGCCGCAGCCGCCGGCCTGGCGGTGCACTTCGCCAACTACGTCGACGACCGCACCGAGATCGCCCGGTTGATGGCCAGCGCCGACGTGGTGGTCGCACCGGGGCCGGTGGAGACCTTCGGGCTGGCCGCGCTGGAGGCGTTGGCCAGTGGCACGCCCGTGGTGGTCGCCGCCGAGAGCGCGCTGCCGGAGGTGGTCGCCGACGCGGGACTGGCCGCCACCGGTGGGGGAGTCGGCTTCGCCGACGCGATCGTCGAGCTGGCGCGGCGTCCGGAGTCGGCCCGGCGGGCGGCGGCCCGGGCGCGGGCCGAACGGTTCCCCTGGTCGGCGTCGGTGGACGGGTTTCTGCGTGCCCATCGCACGGTGGGCACCCCGGTCGGCCTGCGGCTCACCGGACGATGACGCGGCACGGTCGCGAGGCGTGGGCAGCGGAGCCGCTGCCCACGCCCGTCGGATGCGCCTCGGTGCCCGTCGACGCTGTTCGCCTGCCTGTCGTGGCGACCTCGGTGCTGGCGCGTGGCAGGTCAGCCCAGCGCGGTCAGCACCGCTGCCAGGCAAGGTTGAACAAGGTGTCGATGTCAGCGTCGGTGCTGGTCATCGACATGGTGGTGATGCCTGCGGACGTGCCGGCGTCGACCCGCAGCTCGGTGTTGATGTTGAGCACCCGCTGCTGTCCACAGGGCAGGTAGGACAGCACCGGTGCGGCGTCGCGGGTGGACCAGAGCCCGTGGTACGGCCCGTCGAAGGTCTCCTCGGTGCGGCTGGAGTCCGAGGATCCCTGCCAGTAGTAGTTGGTGCGCTGCAGACCGGCCGCCCCGGCGGGCACTGCGGCGCGGCCCCGGTAGTCGGCGGTGGCGACGGCGAACGTCCAACCGGCCGGCACCGTGACGAGGACGCCGAGCTGGCAGTTCCGCCGACTGGCGGCGGGGTCGGTTCCGCCGCCAGCGCTGGCGACGAAATCGAAGTAGCGGATCCGGAAGCCGGAGCCGTCGGGTTGGGCGACGACCCTGGCCGTACCGGGCGCGCAACCGGAGCCGTTGGCGGCGAGCACCTCGACGGAGATGCTGCCCTCGGGGGCGCCCGCCGGGTTGACCGGTGCCGCGTGGGCCGGCGCGACCAGACACAGCGCGAGGGCCACGCCGAGTGCGGTGCCGATTCCGCGTCCGGTGCCGACGAGGTTTCTAGACATACCAATCCCCTCCCGGGTGGAGCCGATATCAACCGGATGGAAACGTGCGGTGGTGCCGAACAGCCCGCGCGGCTCCTTGCTCTCTGGGTTCCTGGCGCAGGGTCGCAAGTGGTTGGAACGGTCACCTCGCTGGTGGCCCGCGAATGCATGATAACCAGATGCGGCGAGCATCGCAAGCATTGTTGTTCACCAATGCAATACCGGAGGAGTCCGCAAATTGATCACTGCTGGGCGCGATCTGCCGGAGATACCGTCCCGATTTCGGGGCTTATGTCTGGCTGGAATGGCTGTTGCGCTCGCAGTGTGTGTCGGCGCGGCTTCGGGTCGACCTTCGGATAATGGCGACTTGCGTCCGGTTCTCGGTCGGATTCGGCTCAACTTTGTGTCAGTGTTCAGCATAAACATTAGACGTTGACATTCATCGATGCCAGAAGTAAGTTGGCGCGCATGCAAGGTCAAATCAAGCCTTGGAGGTAGTTTCATGCGCAAACTGCTGACGCGCGGCGGTGTGGTGCTCGCGCTGCTCGCCTCGTCACTGATCGCGGGGGCGCCCGCGTCCGCTCGCAGCATCATGGACGACCCACCCGCCGACAAGGTCGTCATCGAGTTGGTCGCGATGGCCGGCTCCGGTTGCGAGCCCGGCACTGCGGACGTGGCGGTCTCGCCGGACAACACGGCCTTCACCACGATCTACAGCGACTACCTGGTCCAGGCCGGCCCCGGCATCCCGGTCACCGACGGGCGCCGCAACTGCCAGCTCAACGTGCTGGTGCACGTCCCGGCCGGCTACACCTTCGCGATCGTCAAGGTGGACTACCGGGGGTACGGCCTGCTCGAGCCGGGTGCCATCGCCACGCAGATGGCCAACTACTACTTCCAGGGCATGACCGAGAGCACCTCCACCAACCACCCGATCGCCGCGCCGCTGGACGACAACTGGGTGGTCACCGACGAGGTCCCGATCGGTTCCGTGGTCTGGCACCCCTGTGGTGAGCTGCGCAACCTCAACATCAACACTGAGCTGCGGCTGACCAAGGGCACGTCGACAGGGGAGAGCTTCCTGACGATGGACTCGACCGACGGCAGCATCGAGACCACCTACCACATGGCCTGGCAGCCCTGCCCCTGAGCCGACGACATGGCGAGGCCCGGAGACCTGTCCTGTCTCCGGGCCTCTGGGCTGCCACCCACTTGCTGTCGTCAACACGTTTAGCGGGCCGGATCACTCTCATGACACCGGGTTTTGCCCTTAAACTACCGCGCCGCGTGGAGGCGCGGGCTGGAATCGAACCAGCATCCAGCTGTCCCTGTCCGTCCCTCCTCGACCTGACGACCGGTGGCGAATGCTGAGCGTGGAGCGAGAGTCTGAGGGTGAACGCGGCTGCCTCTGCCAGTTGGGCCACCCCGGTGTGTGGTACCGGGGGCGGGACTCGAACCCGCACTGGGACCGCTTCGTCAGCTTCTGCAATCAGCTTCAGCGTGGTGCTCCATCTCCGTCACCCAGGAGATTCTCCGGGTGACGGCCACCCCCGGGGCTCAGTCCGGGGGAGACTGTGAGGGTAGCCGAACCGCCGCGCAGCGGCCGGTTCCACTACCCGAAAAGGTAGCCGAAGACAGCGTCGCCGACCCGCTGGTCGGTGACCTCGGCGCCGTTGGCCTCCTCGCGGGCGAACTTCACCGCCATCTGCAGCGTGGAGATCCGGTCCAGCAGCTCGTTGACCCGCCGCGCCGGCAACGCTCCGGAGAACTTCACCGTCGTCCAGTAACCGATCGGGACGTCCTCGTAGTAGACCTCGACCTGCGCCGGGTGCTTGTCGGTCGCCTCGGCCTTGACGTGGTTGCGGGGCACCTTCCTGGTCTTCACGGTCCGCACCGGATCGGTCCGCCAGGAATCGGTCGACTCGTCGCGGCTCCACGACTCGGCGGCGTCAAGCACCGGCAGCTTCTTGACGAAGGTGTGCAGGTCGACCAGTTGCTTTTCCAGGAAGAGCAGATACGACACCGGTACGGCGGTGATCAGTGTCCGACCGTCGACCGTCACGTCCGCGGTGGCCCGGGTGTTCGCCCAGTCCTTGGTGGCGGTGACGTCGAACAACCGGGTGAGGGTCTTCGCCACGTCCCGCAACACCTGTTCGGCGTGCACCTGCACCCGGGTCGACTCGGGTGGGAACTGCTCGCCCTCCTCGTCCTTCGGCTGGTAGGTACGCGAGATTCCGGACAGCAGCGGTTGCTTCTGCACCGCGTGATGCGCCTCGGTCAACTCCGCGAAGGACTTGCTCTTGACGCCCTTCTCCACCGCGATGATCTGGTTCAGCTTGGTCACGGCGGCCATGATCGCAGGTGCGGTCAACCCGGTCGACGGGATATCGCCGTACGGCATAGCGAGACGTTCACATCGATCGATGGTTGTAACGATCATTGGAGCGTGTCAGAATTTCGGAACCGTCGCACGGGAGCCAGTGCGGGCCGTCCGAACCGCACCGTCGAGTTCCGTTCCCGGTCGCCGCACCCACTGTGGTGGCAGCCCACCCACCGGCGGGAGCACCAGCCGCGTAGCCCCGCCAGAGGTGCCATGCGCTCTGGTCCGCCGGTCCGACCTGCCCCGACAGCTCACGAGGAGCCCGTAATGCCGCACCGACTCGGCGTCGCGCTGACCGCCGCGATCGTGACCGCCGCCGCCTGGGCCGGCCCGGCCCAGGCGACCCCACCGCCGGGCACCGCCGCCACGGCGACCCCGCCCCCGGCGTGCCCGCCGGTGCTGCCGCTGACGGCGTCGGTGACCGGCACGACCGAGACCAGTGTCACGATCAGCTATTCGATGTTCGTGGTCGGCCCACCGTGTGGCTTCACGCTGCCGCTGACCATGACCCTGTACACCAGCCAGGCCGACGCGCAGCAGCAACGTGACCCGGTGGCGACCGCGACGTCCGGTCTGGAACAGCACGGGTCGATCACCGTCGACGGGCTGACACCCGACACCGCGTACTGGTTCCGGTTCGCCGGTGCCGACGGACGCCAGGAGATGCTCCACATCGGTGGTCCGGCCCGGACGGTGGCGGCGACCGGGTGCGTCGCATCCGCAGTGGTGGACGCGAGCTGGCCCGGCGGATACCTCAGCACGGTCACTGTCCGCAACATCGGGTCGCGGCCGTTGAACGGCTGGGCGGTCTCCTGGCAGTGGCCAGGGGACGAACGGATCCAGGCGGCCTGGGGTGGCCAGGTAGATGCTGACGGACAGTCCGTCGTGGTCCGCGACGTGGCCTACAACGGGACGGTGGCGCCGGGCACGACGATCACCTTCGGCCTGGTGGTGGCGAGCGGTGGTGCGCCGGCCGCGATCGACCCGGCCTGCGTCGGCTGACCGGGCAGGGCGGTTCGTCCTAGGATGCTCTACGGGTGGTGCCTTCCGTCACCCGGACAGCATGCAGCCCCGGAGCCGGTCCGGCCCGGGCGGTGGGCGGGGGTGCGGCAGCACGCCGACACCCCCGCCCGTCGGGGTCAGGGCTGGCTACGCGGCCCGTCCGGCCCCAACGTGTCGATGAACTCGTGCGGCCCGCCGAGGTCGACCACGCTGCGCGCCTGCGCCGCCCGGGTGGCCATCGCCTCGGCGGCGGAGTCGGTCGGTACGCCGGCCCGCCGCGCCGCCTCGGTCACCCTGTCGTACGCCTGCTCGGCCAGGATCAGCGCCTGCCGGTAGTCGTGCCGGCTCAGCGACCGCTGGGCCGCCCCGAGGAGCCGGTCGGCCGCCCGCAGCTCACCACGGGCCCGGCCAGCGTGCCGACTGTCCAGGACCTCGCCGGCCAGCCGGTTCGCCGCCTCGTTGTACGCCGCGGTGAGGAACCGGTCGCTGTTGTCCCGGTCGAACTGACTGAAGTCCCAGTTCAGGTCGATGTAGCTCATCATCGAGTTGACCTGGTCGCCGTACCAGGCGAAGAAGAACTCGTCGGCCGGACCGTAGTCGACGCCGGACTCACTGTCGTAGCCGTCGTGCGGGTGGGACATGCCCAGGTGATGCCCGACCTCGTGGATCAACGTCGTGGTCAGCCCGTAGCCGGCCGACACGATCTCCGGGGAGACGAACGCGAAGACGTACGACTGCGTACCGTCGGTGTAGTTGTCCTCGGCGAAGCCGAGGGCGGGCACCGGGGTACCGGCCGGCACCGCGTAGCTGAACACCGGCATCTCGTAGTCGACCCGGCCCTGGTCGTCGAGCACCCGGTCGAGCTCGAAGGTGTTCTGCAGGTAGAAGTTGGCGAACGGCTCGTAGCCCAGCTCCGGGTAGCACGACTCGCCATCGACCATGACCGCGAGGTAGCAGCGTTGCGCGTCACCCTCGAACGGCAGGTCCTGATCGTCGTGGTCGAGCACGTTGCGCCACCGCAGTTCCGCCAACTCCTGCTGCAGCAGGTCCTTGTCCAGGTAGGTGGCGGAGGCGTCGACCCCGTCCCAGCCCTCGTACACGTTGCTGTCGATGTTGATCGACTTCGGCGGCCGACTGGTCGGCAGCTCGGCCGGGTACAGCGGCGACGTGGTGAACAGCAGGTTCAACGCCACGTACCGGGTGATCAGGCCGAGGTCACCGGCGAGCGCGTCAGGGGACCGGTAGCCGTCGGCGGTGTACTCCCAGGTCGGCGGCATCCGGTAGTCCTCGACGCCGTTGCCGTCCAGATCCGGTTCGTCGACGTTCCAGTTCTCCGTCCACGACTCCGGTCCGGCCGACAGGTCGTGGAACCACACCCGCCGGGTGACGCCGTACCCGTTCTCCTCGTCGTCGGCGGTGGTGCCGCCCCACGCGCTGACCTTCCGGCTGTCCCGTTCGGCACCGAAGTTGTAGCCGGTGTCGGGGTCCGGCTCGTTGGTCTTGGTGTAGACGTGGAACTTGAAGTCCGACCGGCCGAACCAGTTGATGAAGAAGATGGTGTTGCGCCGGGTGTCGACCCCTGCCGGCGGGTTGAGCGCCAGCCACCGCTCGACGCTGGCCGCGTCGATGTGATGGTTGTCGGTGATCGTGGTGACCGCGTCACGTTGCTCGTTGTAGAGCTCCTGGTAGATCGTCAGCGGAGCCGGTGTCGCCAAGCGGCCCAACTCGGCGAAGAACCGGTTCTCGTACCGCTTGTCCGCGTACCGCACGCGATAGTCGTAGGTGTAGGTCAGTCCGAGCTTCTCCACCTGGTCGTACCACAGCCGGGACCGCACCACCGGCTCGTAGCCGCTCGGCAGGCCGGCCAGGTACGCGTCCCGGTCGACCTGCGCCGGTTGGTATCCGAGGAACACCACGTTGACCGGCACCTTCTCGGTCAGCTTCGGTGCGCCACCCGGGTTGAGGTGCGAGAAGCCCGAGCCGGCCGCCTGGCTGGCCGGCGCCAGCGACACGATCATGAGCAGCGCCGCCGCTATCGCCGTCAGCGTCGCCGCCGACGCCCGCCCTGTCCTTGTCGACATCCGGTTCCCTTCGTCGCCGATCGGCTGCGGCCGGGTCCGGCCGCCGGTCCGAAGCGCAGGACGGATCGCCCTCCGCTGTGGACACGGTGCCATCGATCGGCGGCGCTGTAAATCGTCGGGTGGGGTACGCCGCCGGTCGATGTTCGGGTGATGCCTGACGGGTTGAACCGGGTGACGGTCGTAGCCGTATCCCGGTTTGACGGCGGGGGCCCGCCGACGCTGACGCAGGAGGCGACGTTGGGGGAGCGCGAACGCGGATACCGGCGGGTCACGATGCTCACCGGTGGTCTGGCGGCGGTGAGCATCGCCGGCACACTCGGTGTCGCCATGGCGGCACACGCCGCGCACACCGCGGAGCAGGAGACCGTCGTCCCGTCCGGTGTCGTACCCGGTGGTGCGCCACCACCGGCGGCGGAGGACGGCCAGCCCGCGCCGGACACCGCGCCGGACGAGGCACCCCCGGCCGCCGCCGACCCGGCCGCCGAGGCCGGCGAACAGCCGTCGGCCGAGGAGTTCCCCGAGGTCACCGACGGCGGGGGCGGGCCAGGCCAGGCCACGACCGGCGGGTCGTGACCCGATGCCGCTGCTGGAGACTCTGCCGGTGGGGCGGGACTGTGCACAGTGGCAGGTGTGGGGGACGCTGGCCCGGGTCGTGGTGACCGACCCGGCCGCGGTGCCGGCCGCCCGGGCGATCGTCGAGGACGTCCTCGACGCCGTCGACGCCGCCTGCAGCCGGTTCCGGCCCGATTCCGAACTTGTCCGGGCCAGCCGGGCCGGTGGCGCGACGGTGCCGGTCAGCCCGCTGCTCGCCGGCCTGCTGTCGGTCGCCCTGCGCGCCGCGCGGGACACCGACGGTGCGGTGGATCCGACGGTCGGCGCGGCGCTGTGCCGGCTCGGCTACGACGACGATCTCCACTGGGTGACCCTGCACGGGCGGCCCGCCGTCGGCCCGCCGGCACCGCTGGCCGTGGACTGGCGCCAGGTCCGGCTCGACAGCAACGGGTTGACCGTGCCGGACGGCGTACAACTCGATCTGGGGGCGACCGCGAAGGCCTGGGCCGCCGACCGGTCCGCCCGCGACGTGGCCCGACGCTGTGGGGTCGGTGCCATGGTGGCCCTCGGCGGGGACATCGCCACCGCCGGTGCCGCCCCGCAGGGGGGCTGGCGGATCCGGGTCCAGGACCAGCCCGACGACCCGTACTGCGTGGTCGAGCTTCCGGCTGGCGCGGCGGTCGCCACGTCCAGCACGGTCAGCCGGCAGTGGCTCGCCGGGGACACGACGATGCACCACATCGTCGACCCACGTACCGGACTGCCGGCAGGGCGGGTATGGCGCAGCGTGTCGGTGGCCGCCTACACCTGCGTGCGGGCCAACACATTGAGCACGGCGGCGCTGGTACGTGGCGCGGCCGCGCCAGGGTGGCTCGCCGACCTCGGCGCGTCGGCCCGCCTGGTGGCGGCCGACGGCACGGTGCGCACCGTCGGCGGCTGGTCGGCCAAGGAGGAGAGGTCGTGACGGAAGCCGGGTGGTTCGTCGCGCGCGGCACCGGGGTGATGGCACTCATCCTGCTGTCGGTGGTGGTGGTGCTCGGGGTCGGCAGCAGATCCGGGCGGCCGGCGTTCGGCCTGCCCCGGTTCGCGGTCAGTCTGGTGCACCGCAACGCGGCTCTGCTGTCGATCGGGTTGCTGACCGTCCATGTCGTGACCCTGCTGTTCGATCCGTACGCCAAACTCCGGGTGTACGACCTGTTCGTCCCGTTCGGCGCCGAGTACCGGCCGCTCTACATGGGGATGGGCACCGTGGCCAGTGACGTCATGCTGGTCCTGGTGGTGACGAGCCTGCTGCGTCGGCACCTACGGCCCCGGCTGTGGCGGGCGTTGCACTGGCTGGCGTACGCCTCCTGGCCGGCGGCCTTCGGCCACTCCATCGGTACGGGTACCGACAGCGGCGAGCTCTGGATGCTGGCCGTCAGTGCCGTCTGTCTGGTCGCGGTCCTCGGCGCGCTCGGCTGGCGATTCGTCCTGTGGCTGCGCCCCCGACCACGACAGCCAGGTGTCGCCGCCCCGGCCCGCCGGGTGCCGGACGCCGTCGCGGCCCGCCACGCGTCGGACGCCGCCCCGGTCCGTCGGGCGGCCGGCGGCTCCACCGACGGTGTCGAGGCGCGGCCGGCGCGGCAGTGGTCCTATCCGTCGACCGCCGACGGCTCCGCACCGGCGGTTTCCGGGTACGCCAGCACGACCACCAGTGGCAGTCTGCTCGACATGTACCGCAAGCCGGCTACCAGCTACCAGCCGGTGAACGCGTCGGCTGCGGCGAACGACCCACCAGCGGCGTACGGCGGGTCCGAAGGGTACGGCGGATACAGCGGCGGATACGGCCAGGCGATCCACTCCGAGGACGTTCAGACGCGGGACCCCTACGCCGCCGGCCACGCGGACCCGGGCCCCGCCGAGTCCGGCTACGCCGCCGCCGGTTACCCCGACCCGGGCTACCCCGACCCGGGCTACGCCGCCGCTGGCTACGCAGGCCCGGGCTACCCGGCGAACCCTGGCTACGCCGATCCTGGCCCGCCGTACCAGGTGCCTGGTACCGCGTCCGATCCGGACTGGTCGGACGATCTGCGGTACCAGCCGGCCGCCGAGTACGTGGCCATGTACCGAGGGGAGGGTTACGATCCGGTCGGCCCGGCATATCCGGCAGTGGACCCGGCGCACGACACTGGTACGGATCCGGCATACGGTGCCGATCCGGGACCGACCTACGACGCCACGGACATGTACCGCCGGACGACCTACCCACCGGCCGGGGACTCCAACAGCTATCGTGATGACCCGCACGCGGTCTCCTCGGGGTGGCGCCGTTAGGAGTGACGACAGGTGAAGCAACCGGATGGTGCGCGGCTGCAGATCGACTGGGCCCGCTGTGACGGCCGTGGGCTGTGCATCGAGTTCCTTCCGGAGTTGCTGACCCGCGACGACTGGGGCTTCCCGGTGTCGGTCGACGGCAGCCGGGAACCGGTCGTGCCGCCAGCGCTGCGCCGGCACGCCGACCGGGCGGTGGCGAACTGCCCGGAACTGGCGTTACGGCTGCTCCCTGGGTCGGCCGCCGCGACCGGCGGCTGAGTTGCCCTGGGTGGGTCGCCGCGACCGGCGGCGGTCGGTGGCCGTCGGTGGGCGTCGCCCGGGAACATTTAGCATGGTCGGCACCCGTGCCGACCGCGGCGCGGTGTGGTTCGCTGCGACGTGACGGACAGTTCGATGACCAACGACAACGGCTCCCGGCAATCCTGGCTGCGCCCACTGCCCGGCCCTGCGGAACACACCGCCGCGCTCGCGCGCGGTGCGCTGTTCGAGCGTGCGGGCCGGGTCGTCCATCCCGACCGGCGGCTCAGCCAGATAGCGGGCCGTCGCCCGCCGGGTGTGACGACGCGTCAGTGGAGCGTCGCGACCCGGGCGCAGTTCGACTTCGTGGTGTGCGACGCGACCGATCACCGGCCGGAATTCGTGGTCACCTTCGTCGACCCGGCGACGCGGTCAGCCGAGCAGCAGCGGGACGAGCGGATGACGGACGCGGTCTGCGAGGCACTCGGTCTGGAACTGTTGCGCGTCGAGTCGCCGGCGTTCGCTGCTACCGGGCCCGGCCGCCGTATCGTCGAGTACATCCTGGACGCGCGAGCGTTCCAGCGCATCGGCGGGGTGGACCCGGAGGATGCCACTGCCGGGCAGACCGGTTACCGCGACATCGTGGGTCGGCTGCCCGACGGCCGGACCGGGTACGTCAACGATCTGGGCGCGGTGGCCCGGGCGCGGGCCGTGGAGGCCTTCGTCGGTCGACAATTGTCCGACCCGCTGCTGCGTGGGCTGCACGTACGGTGGAAAGACGGATCGGCGGAGGGGTGGGCATGGCTGTCGGTACGCGAAGGTCGTTTTCTGTTTGAGCGGGTGCGGATCTGTCCGCACCGGCTGCAGTGCGGGATTGAACCGGCACGATTCGCCGAGGATCTGGCGGCGGCCGCCGTCGGAGAGCGGCTGAAGACACTCGAACTCGTCGAGCCGGAGTTGTGCGACCGCGCCCAGCTGCGTCAAAGGTTGCGCGACCTGCTGGAGAGCCGCGCTCAGATGAGCGGCGAGTTCGCGTTCGATCATGTGGCGTTCGACTGATTCCGCCGAGCGGCCGCCGAACACGAATCCGGGTGGGCCCGGATGCGGCCGCCGGACCGGGGCCGGTGTCGACCGACCACGGCTGCCGGTGGTGGGCGCCGACGGATGATCCGCTGTACCGCCGGAGGGATTCCCTTCCGGCGGTACCGTCGGCACCGATACCTGACCGGGCCACCTGCCGGCACCTGTGCCCGCAATTGCCAGGGGCGTGGGTCAGCCCTTGTGGTAGGCGGCGATCACGTTCGCCGGGATACGGCCCCGTTCCGAGACCGCGTAGCCGTTCTTGGCTGCCCATTCACGGATCGCCCGGTTCTGTTCGCGGTCGGACCGGGCCGGCGGTGCCGTGTAGCTGCCCCGCCCTCCTCGCCCCGCAGCGGTGCTACGGCTGACCCTGGTTCCGGCGGCGATGTAGGCGTCCAACGCCTTGCGTAGCTTGCCGGCGTTCTTCTCGGACAGATCTATGGTGTAACTGACACCGTCCAGCGAGAACTCCACCGTCCGATCGGCCTCGCTGCCGTCAAGGTCGTCGGTCAGCAGAGTAATGACTTTCTTGGCCACAGGTGCTCACTCCTCGGGATACGGCCGTGTTCGGAATTGAGTCTGACGCATTGCCATGCCAATCCGCAACACTTCCGTCATTGTCCGTGGTCCGTCGGTCGCCGTCCGGGCCCGCATCGATCTCGTTCCGGGCGGCATTTACCGCTGGCCAGGGCCGGTGCCCGGGGGTGAATCCCTCGACTTGGCCGGGCAATGCGGACGCCGGCCGGGTGATCGCGGCCGGACGCACCGGCCTGCCGGTCGTCGACGTGGGATGGCCCACAAACCATTACCGGCGGCGGCCCGCCTGTCTAGCATAGAGGTGCAGTGATGCTCGCCTGGTTCAGGCGACGACCGCTCAGGGCGGTGAGTGTCCGGTTCGGACGCTCGGTAGCTGCCGTTTGATGGACGTGGGTGCCGGCCTCGAGCATTTGCCCGAGGCCGGCGCTCATGTGCATTCCGGATGATCAGGTCCGGCGCCCGCAACGAGTCGTGGCCCCGCTGACCAGGTCAGCGGGGCCACGACGGGGCCAGTCGGTCAGCGTAGCCAGGCGTTGCGCCGCACGATCGCCAGGCTCGTCCACCAGCCGGCGAGGCTGTAGCGCAGGCCCGCGCCGGTGGCTGCCAGCCCCAGCAGCACCAGGCCGTACACCAGGTGGTCGTCGAGGAACGGATTGTTCGCGATCGGCAGCGCCGCCAACCACATGAGGCCCAGCAGCAGCGAGCCGGAGACTGCGGCGATCCACATTCCGATGCCCAGGATCAGCGCGACGCCGATGCCGGCCAGCCCGGCCATGAACAGCCAGTCCGCCCAGGCCTGGCCCGCCATACCGCCGAAGAAGCCGCCGAACGGACCTTCCACGTTGCTCAGGTAGCCGGTCGTGGGCGAGCCGCCGTTGAGCCAGGCCCGCTCGCTCGGGGTGGCCTTGCCCAGGCCGAAGAGCTTGTCGAGGAAGGCCCAGAGAAAGATGAATCCCAGGGCAATTCTGGCCACCGCCCAGATCGCGGTGCCGAATCGGGGTGCCGTAGCGGTGGTGGACTGGTCGCGCCCGCTGACTGTTGCCGGGTGAGTGGTGTGTGCCGCCATCTCGATCCCCTCCCCTGTCTGATCGATGTCGGTGTCGGTACCGGTTCTACCGACACGTCAAGGATCAGGCACTGGCGGACACCCGGGACAGGGCCGGAGGTCCCGCCGGCCTGTGTCGTTGGTCAAGGTCCGGCGGTGGCCAGCGCCCCCGGGGCCGGCACGAGCGCGGTCACCCCTCGCCGTCGGCCACCTGTCGGGCGAGATGCCCGGCGGCGACGATGCCGGCCCGCACGACGCGCCCCGACCGGCCCGGCCCACCGCCGACCGTGTCGGGCCGGGGGTCCGGCCACCGGCTGTCCGGTGTGCCAAGGTGGGTGCGGCCGCGGTCGGCCGCCTGCGCCATCCGGGCACTGGGCGGGTCGGTGGTGGCCAGCAGCACCTGCAGCGCGTACCCGGTCTCCTCGGCGGTGCCTGACCAGCGCCCCCAGGATCCGTCGGTCCGTTGAGTACGCAGCACCCAGTCGACGGCGCGCAGCACCGCGGCGGAGGCACGGGCGCCCAGGCCGGCCTCCTGCAGCGCCAGTGCACAGCAGGCTGTGGTGGCGTAGGGCGAGTCGGCGGGCCGGCCGGGCCAGGACCCGTCGGGGAGCTGCTGGTCGCAGAGGCGGGCGCTGACGGTACGTCGGGCCGCCATCACATCGCCGTAACGCCTGCCGGCGTCGCCGGCGGCGAGCGCCTCGAGCAGGTACGCCTGGGCGGTCACCGGCGCGGGCGGGTCGGCGCGCTGGTCGCGCAGCGTCGTCGCGTGGTCGAGCAGCGTCGTCGGGTCCGTGGGGCGGCCGAGCAGCGCAAGGGCGTACGAGATCAGCGCGGTGGCGCCGACGTCTGCCGCCGCCTGCCGTCCGGACGGGTCCGGTGCCTGTCCTGTCGACGGGCCCGGTGCCGTCGGATTGGCGGGCCCGCTCGG
Organism: Solwaraspora sp. WMMA2056; assembly: GCF_030345095.1. Lineage (NCBI taxonomy): Bacteria > Bacillati > Actinomycetota > Actinomycetes > Micromonosporales > Micromonosporaceae > Solwaraspora > Solwaraspora sp. WMMA2056. The sequence goes on along the minus strand of NZ_CP128360.1, from coordinate 5,382,489 downwards.
CCGTACCGCGGCCTGGAGCGAATCGATCAGCTCCGGCGCGACCAGGATCGTCAGGTCCACCCGCAGCAGGGTGCTCAGCACCCGGGCGCGCTCGACGGCGGCGGCCACCTCGTCGCCCGGTCCGGCCGTCGTGAGCAGCTGGTCGACGAGATCCTGGGCCGGCCGGGTCCAGTCGTGGTCGAGTGGGGTCGGTTGCCGACGGCGCGGGGGGTGTGACAGCCGGGTGAGGGTGCCGGGCCAGATGTCGGTGATGGTCACAGTCCACCCCAGAGGTCGGTGATCCGGTGGAAGCCGCTGCTGAAGCCGAGTTGGCGCGACAGGTAGCTGGCGTGGTGCGGACAGCGGACCTCCAGCGGACGCAGCAGCTCCCGGCAGCGGTCGACGAGGTGGCCGATCTGCTCCTGCAGGGTGATCCGGTCGGCCGCCAGGAGGGTGTCGAGTCCGCCGGACGCGCTGTCCCGCCCGGGTGGCGCGGCGAGGTCGGCGACCAGCCGCAGCACCCGCTGGACCTCGCGGCTGACGGTGATCAGCTCGTGCAGGTGGGCGATGGCCGGACCGTCGCCCAACCGGAGCCAGTGGGTGAGGTCGACGAAGGTGGTGCCGATGGTCGCGGCGTTGTCGAGGTACTCGTGCAGGCTGGGTCGGTGACCGGCCGGCTCGGCCCGCTGGGCGGCCCGCCAGCGCCATTCGCGGTGCAGGGCGGTCAACATCCGTTCCAGCTCGGCCCACCACAGGCCACGTCGGGCGGCGAAGGCAGGTGACGGGGTGAGCTCGGCGACGATTTCGGCGAGGAACCGGCCGAGGTCGTCGTGCTGTCCGGCGGGTGCCCCGTGCGCGACGGCCCGGCAGCGGTCGATCAGGACGATGACGTCGTCGTCGGACCCGGTGTGCCGGATCCGCCAGTGCGCCGCGTACCCCCAGATGGTGGCCCGGTTGGCTGACCGCAGCTGCTCCGGGGTGCACCACGGGGCGGCGAACGCGGTGGCCATCGCGACCGCCGCGAAGACCGACGGGTCGAACGGCCGGTGGGGCAGCAGCTCCGGGTATGTCGTGGCGCGGGTCGCCAGGTCGCGGTGACCGGCGGTCGCGATGGCGCAGATCCTGCCCTGCTCCGCGGCGGACTGCAGGGCCTCGCCGGCCGACGAGGAGACCGTCCGCATCAGACGGTCCCGGGGGCGTGGCGGGTCGCCTGGCGGGGGTGCGCCGAGCGCAGGGCTGACGCGTTGGGCATTCGATCACCTGTACGTGGTCTCGTCCGTCACCTGACTGCTGGGTCAAGCCGGCGTGATGGTGACTCCATGGAAGCGAAAGATGACTTTCGGATGATCATGCCACGATGGTGAGGGTTAATCTAGTTTCATAGATGTTAAGTTCCTTTGCCGAAAAGGGTTCCTGTGGCGAGGTGCGCTCCTGGTCAGGTATGCGACAGTGTGCCGTCGGGTGGTCGGGGCGGGTGTGATAGGAGTGCACCGTGACCGAGCCGGAGCCTGACGACCGTACCAGCGTGACCGATCCGCCGGCCCCGCCGCTAGGTGACTCAGCGAAGCTGGCGGATGACCCGACGGAGCCGGCCGGTGACCCGGCACGCTCGACCGGTGCTTCCGTCCAGCGGACTGGTGATTCCAGCCGCCGACCGGCCTGGCACAGCCTGCTGGAGCTGACCGCGCTCAGCGGGTTGGCCGTCACCCAGCCACTGCTCGACGTCATCGGCCGCAGCCCGGATTTCTTCTTCTTCCACGGCGCGGGCGTCCCTGCGGTGCTCACCCTGGTGACGATCGTGGCCCTCGGCCCGCCGCTGGTGCTGTGGGGCGTCGAACGGCTGGCCGGCCTGGCCGGCGCGGCCGCCGGTCGGTGGACCCACCTGTTGCTGCTCGGCGGGCTCGGCACGCTGCTGGCGGTCCAGGTCGGCAAGTCGCTCACCGGCCTGCGTGGCCCGCTGCTGCTGGCAGCCGCCACGGCGGTGGCGGTGGCGGTGGTCGTGGCGTACGCACGGTTCACCGTGACCGCACAGGTGCTGCGGGTCGCGGCGGTCGGGCCGTTGGTGTTCGTCCTGCTGTTCGCCCTCGCGTCGCCGTCGTCGGCGGTGCTGCTCGGCGGCGAGGCGTCGAGCACGGCCGGTCGCAGCATCGGCCCGCACCCACCGGTCGTGATCATCCTTCTGGACGAGTTCCCGCTGATCTCGCTGCTCGACGAACGGGGTGAACTCGACGCCGACAGGGTGCCGCACTTCGCCGAGTTCGCGGCGGACGCCACCTGGTACCGCAACGCGACGGCGGTCAGCGGCAAGACGGTCTCCGCCGTACCGGCAATGCTGACCGGTCGGTACCCGACCGGCGAGGTCACCCCGCACTACTCGCAGCACCCGGAGAACCTGTTCACCCTCCTCGGCCCGCAGTACCAGATCGAGGCGTGGGAGAACGTCACCCAGCTGTGCCCTCCGGAACACTGCCGGGGCCGGCCGGGGCAGGCGCGGGGGAGCCTGCCGGTCATGCTGCGGGAGACCGCCACCCTGTACGGCCAACTGGTCTCACCGACCGATTCGCTGGTGGACCCGGCCGACAGCTTCCGGGAGCCGACCGTCGCCGACGACATCCGGGCCAACGACAAGGCTCCGGAGACCGGCCCGGAGTTCCGGATGAGCCGGCTGTCGGAGAACCAGCCGGCCCGGTTCACCGAGTTTCTCACCTCGTTGCGTCCGCAGGAGGATCCGACGCTGCACTTCCTGCATCTGCTGATGCCGCACTCGCCGTGGACGTACCTGCCGTCGGGAACCCGCTACCACGGCCCCGCCGGCCTGCCCTGGGACGGCACCTGGTGGGCCCGACTGACCCATCAACGGCACATCGAGCAGGTCGGCTACACCGACGTACTGATCGGTGAGGCGATGCGGACCCTGCGTGAGTCCGGGCTCTACGACGACGCGCTGATCGTGGTGACCGCCGACCACGGCGGCAGCTTCACCGAGGGCGTCGCCGGCCGCGAGATGGACGCCGAGTTCCGGGCAGCGCCCGAACTCGCCTGGGTGCCGCTGTTCGTCAAGGAACCGGGTCAGCGGGCCGGCCGCGTCGACGACCGCAACTGGGAACACGTCGACCTGCTGCCCACCGTCGCCGACCACGCCGGCATCGAGGTGCCCTGGCGCACCGACGGAATCTCGGCGCTGCGCGAGCAGCGCGAGACCACCGACAAGCGGTTCGACCAGCAGCCGGGGCAGCCGATGACGATGGACGGACCGACCCTGTTCGCCACCGTACGAGCGGGCAGCAGCGCTCGGCCCGTCTGGCCGCCGTTACCGGCCGCCGAGCTGATCGGCACCTCGGTCGACGATCTCACGGTGACCGGTACCGGGCCGCCGGCGACTGTGGCGAACCTGCCTGCGTACGGCGACGTCGACCCGGACAGCGGCCTGCTGCCGGCGTTGGCGCACGGCACCCTGCCCGACTCGGTGCCGGTCGGCGCGCCGATCGCGATCGCACTCAACGGTCGGGTCGGCACCGTGGTACAGGCCGCCCGGGACCGGGCGGGACAGATGCGGTTCGTCGGGCTGATCCCGGACGAGGAGCTGTTCGTGCCGGGCCGCAACGAACTGGAGCTGTTCCTGATCACCACCGACGGCGCCGGCACCGCCCCGACGACGGCGCTGCGGATGCCGACGGCGGCGGACTGACGACGAGCGGTTGGCGATCGGGCGTCGTCTCCGCTGGCGTCGGGCAGGCGTACCGGGGCGGGTCGATGGGTATGAGTTCGCCGAGAGCACGTGGCGGACACCCCGTCGCGACGAAGGAGGCGACCATGGTCGGCAGGATGATCAAGCGCTGGGCGGTCGTGGCGATCGCGGTGCCGTTGGCGGCGGCTGGCGCGCGCAAGCTCAGTTCGGTGGTGGAGTCGCGCCGGGGTCCGTCGCGCACCTCGAACCTGCTGCGCCGGGCCGGCGACATGATGCACCAGAACAAGCGCCGCCGCGCCTGGCGGTAGCCGTACCCGTGGGGTGCCCGGCCTCCGGCCGCCGACGTTTCGCGGCGCGGGGCCGGGCATCCGCGTGTGCGCCGGGCACCCAGGGGATGTCGGCAGGGTGCCCTTCGGGGGTGGTCAGGACGGGCAGTTGCCGGCGGCCTGACGGTTGGCGATCGCGTCGTCGGCACCGGATGCGTACTCGACGAGCATGCCGCCGCCCGGGTCGAACCGCCAGGTGTCCTGTTCCAGCCGCATCGAGCTGTTGCCGACGGTGTCGTCGCGTCGCCAGGTGAGGTCGACCGCGGTCTCGCTGACCGGATTGACCTCCTGGAGCTCGAACTCGACCCCGTCCTGAACCGGACAGGCTTCGTTGGTGGTGACGAAGACCTCATCCGGGACGGACTTCTTGGCCTCCTCGGTCCACAGCTGCCACGCGCCGGACCAGTCGCCGCCGGCGATCAGACTGAACTCCTGCTGGGCGACGCCGAGCGCGTCGGCCACGTTGACCTGGATCGGTTCCCTGGTCTCGGGCGCGGAGACGGCCGGGGCCGTCGGGGTGCCCGGGGTACCGCCGGACGCGGTGCCGCAACCGGCGGTGAGCGTCAGGGCGGCCACTGCGATGAGTACGCTCGCGGTCCAGCGGCGCATGCCACTTCCTCCTTGTTCGGTGCGCCTCCGGCAGGTTACGGACGGTGGGAGCGCTACCAGAGGTCAGTCTGGCAGCTTAGGCCCCGCATCAACTTTTGTCGATCACGTCGGGTCGCTGGCCCGGTGGTCGGATCTGATGTATCAGCTGTGTGAAATCTCGTGAACAAGTTGCTTCTGCGTGGCTCGGCCATTCGGCCTTGTCGTGTGGCCAGTTGCGTGATTGTCGCGGTGAACGGGTTTCACCTCTTGTTCACTAGCGTTCAGCCTGATAGAACACGGGGAGTGGTTGGTTGAACTCCGCTACCCAGCTCGCCGAACGCTTCACGCACAGTCACCGCTAGTTTCTCTGGTAACCCTCGCCGTTGACGACGGAGGACTTCTCCCATGGCTGGTACCTCTCCGCGTGGCGAATCCGCCTCGCCCGCCCTCTCCCGCCGGTCGGTGCTCCAGCTCGGCGGCATCGGCACATTGCTGTTCGCCACCGGTGCCTGCGCCTCCGGGTCGCGTACCGACAGCTCCGGCAACGCCTCGCCGGGCACCGGCACCGACACCCTGCGCATCGCGGTCTCCAGCTACCTCAGCAGCTGGGACCAGGACTTCGTGGGCTTCGACCCGGTCGCCCTGATGCTGTACAAGAACGTCTTCCCGTACATGATCGACTACGGGGTGACCGAGGCCGACGGATCCCGGATCCTCGACACCGAGAACATCGTGGCGACCTTCGCGGAGTCGTTCGAGCCCAACGCCGACCAGACGGTCTGGACCCTCAAGCTGCGCCAGGGCGTCACCTTCGCCAGCGGCAACGAGATGACCGCCGCCGACGTCAAGTGGTCCAAGGACCGCGCCTTCGCCGCCCAGGCCAACGTCGCCGGCATCTACCGCACGATCGGGCTGACCGAGCCGGACCAGGTCCGGGTGGTCGACGACTACACGGTCGAGTTCACCCAGGCCTTCCCCAGCGCGCTGACCCGACAGATCCAGGCCATCTCGCTGTACGTGTTCGACTCCGAGGAAGCGAAGAAGCACGCCACCGACGCCGACCCGTGGGCCACCGAGTGGTTCGCCAACAACGCCCCGACCGGCGGCTACTTCAACGTCGAACGGGCCGTGCAGGGCCAGGAGATCGTGCTCACCGCCAACGAGAACTACCCCGGGCCGGACCCGGCGCAGGCCGGGACCATCCGGATCTCGGTGGTGCCGGCCGCCGCCAACCAGCGACTGCAGCTGCAGGCCGGTGACATCGACGTGGCGCTGGGCATCAGCCAGCGCGACATCGCCGACCTCAAGTCCGCCGACGGCATCAAGGTCATCTCGGCGGCCAGCAACGAGCAGGTCGCCATCCAGATGTCGGTGACCACCGCGCCGTTCGACAACGTCGACGTGCGCAAGGCCCTGGCCCACGCGGTGCCGTACGACCAGATCATCAACAACGTGTACGGCGGCGACGCCCGCCCGACGAAGAGCCTCGTGCCGCTGGACATGCCCGGCTACGACGAGCGCGGGTACCCGTACGGCTACGACCCGGACGCCGCCCGCGCCGCGCTCGCCGCCGCCGGGGTCGACCAGATCACCTCCGAGCTGGTCTACGCCACCGACAACGACACCCAGCAGCAGATCGCGGTGCTGGTCCAGAGCGAGGCCCGCAAGGTCGGCATCGAACTGGAACTGACCCCGCTGGACCCGGCCACCCTGGCCGAGCGTCGGCAGCAGAAGAACATCCCGCTGCAGATCACCTCCGGTCAGCTGTGGGTCAACGACGTCGAGTACATGCTGGCCACCAGCTTCGTCGACGGCGCCAACCTCAACTACTCCAACTACGTCAACCCGGAGCTGGAGGAGATCTACGAGCGGTCGCACACCATCGTGGACGCCAACGAGCGCAACGCACTGTGGCTGCGGGTCCAGGAGATCCTCGCCGCCGACGTGCCGTGGGTCATCCTCTGCCAGCCCAACTTCAACCTGCCGGTCCGCGAACAGGTCGCCGGCTGGGTCCAGCCCATGGACGGGCTGGCCCGGCTGCGCTACCTGAGCGCCTCGGCCTGACCGCCGGCGGCGACCACCCCTCATGCGCATCGCCCGCTTCGTCGCCCGGCGGCTGCTGCAGCTCGTCCCGGTGCTGCTCGGCGTGATCGTCGCGACCTTCGTCCTGGTCCGGGTCCTGCCCGGGGACCCGATCCGGACCATCCTCGGCCCCAACGCCACCGAGGTGGAGGCCGCGGCGGCGCGCGCCCGCTACGGCCTGGACCAGCCACTGTGGAAACAGTTCCTGGACTACCTGGGCGGGCTGGCCACCGGCGACCTCGGCACGTCGATCCAGAGCGGCAACGCGGTCGCCGGTGAACTGGCCCTGCGGGTCGGCCCCACCCTGCAACTGGTGGTACTGGCGGTCACCGTGGCGGTGCTCCTCGCCGTGGTCGGCGGCATCTGGTCGGCGCGCCGCGCCGACCGGGCCGCCGACCACGGCATCCGGGTGCTCGCCCTGATCGGCAACTCGGTGCCGGAGTTCTGGCTCGGCCTGGTACTGGTCCTGGTCGGCTACAGCATGCTCGGCTGGTTCCCGGCCCCCAGCGGCCGGGTCGCCCCGGACACCAACCTCACCCCGATCACCGGCGCCGAACTGATCGACGCCGCGCTGACCGCCAACGGCCCGGCGTTCACCTCCGCGCTCGGGCACCTGGCGTTGCCGGTGGCCACCCTGGCGATCGTCGTCGTGGCGCCGCTGCTGCGCAGCGTCCGCGCCTCCGCCCTGGAGGTGCTGCACTCCGAGGCGTACACCGCCGCCGCCGCGCACGGGCTGCGCGACCGGCTGCTGCGCCGCGGCTACCTGATCCGGGCCACCCTGGTACGGCTGCCGTCACTGGCCGCGCTGGTCTTCGGCACCGCGATCGGCTCCACCGTGCTGATCGAGTACGTCTACTCGTGGCAGGGCTTCGGCCAGTGGGCGCTGCGCGGTCTGCTCTACCGCGACTTCCCGGTGGTGCAGGCCGCCGTACTGCTCATCGCCGTCTGCTACGTCCTCGTCTTCCTGATCGCCGACGTCGTGCACGCGATCCTCGACCCGAGAGTGAAGATCTGATGGTTGACCTGCGTGCGGCCGGCGGCCCAGGCGACAGCGCCGACGACGCCGCCCCGGTGGTCGCCACCGCGACGGCCCGGGGCGGCCGGTTCGCCACCGTGCTGATCGCCGTCGGCGCGACGATCCTCGCCGTGGTGGCGTTGGCCGCGCTCGCCGCACCGCTGCTGTCGTCGTGGGGCCCGGAGGAGATCGACCCCGCCGGTACGCTGCTGCCACCCGGCGGCAGCCACCTGCTCGGCACCGACATCAACGGGATGGACGTGTGGAGCCGGGTGCTGCACGCCGGCCGGCTCGACCTGGGCATCGCGGTCGCCGCCGTCGCCCTCGCCGTCGTCGTCGGCACCACCCTGGGGCTGGTCGCCGGCTACTTCGGCGGCTGGATCGACGACGTGCTGATGCGGCTGCTCGACATCTTCCAGGCGTTCCCCACCTTCATCCTGGCCCTCGCGGTGGCCGCCCTGCTCGGCGGCGGCACGGTCAACCTGATCCTCACCATCGCCCTGGTCAACGCCCCCGGCTACGCCCGACTGGTGCGCGCCGAGGTCCGCTCGGTCCGCGAACTGCCGTTCATCGACGCCGCCGTCACCTCCGGCGCGTCCCCGGCCGGGGTGCTCTGGCGGCACGTGCTGCCCAACAGCCTCACCCCGGTACGGGTGATCGCCCCGCTGGGCTGCGGCTGGGCGATGCTGACCCTGGCCGGGCTGTCCTTCCTCGGGCTGGGCATCTCGGTGCCGACCGCCGAGTGGGGGTCGATGATCAGCCTCGGCTCACCCGACGTGGTCGCCGGCCGCTGGTGGACCTCCGTACCGCCCGGATTGTTCCTGCTGGTCAGCGTGTTCGGGTTCAGCCTGCTCGGCGAAGGCCTACAGGAACGCGCCGAAGCGAAACGGCGGTGACCGCGATGGATTCGACCACGACGACCCGCGAGCTGCTCGCCATCGAGAACCTGTCGGTGCTGATCCGTCGGCCCGGCCGGCAGGTCGCCGCGCTCAGCGACGTCAGCCTGCACGTCGACCGGGGCGAAGTGGTCGGCCTGGTCGGCGAGAGCGGCGGCGGCAAGTCCATGGTGGCCCGCTCCATCGTCGGACTGCTGCCCGGCGGCGCGCAGGCCACCGGCCGGGTCCGCTTCCACGGCGGCGATCCCACCGACGACCCCACCGCAGGCTCGGGTGACGGTGGTCCGGTCGACGTGCTGCGGCTCGGACCGGAGCAGCTGCGCCGCCACCGGGGCCACGGCGCGGCGATCTGCTTCCAGAACCCGCGCGGCGCGCTGAGCCCCACCCGTACCGTCGGCCGGCAGCTGGTCGACCGGCTCGTCACCCATCAGGGCATGACCCCGCAGCAGGCCCGCGAGACCGCCGGGGAACTGTTCGCCGCCGTCGGCATCCGCAGCCCGCAGCGACGGTTGGCGGCGTACCCGCACGAACTGTCCGGCGGGATGGCGCAGCGGGTGATGATCTCGCTGGCCACCGGCTGCGCGCCCGGCCTGCTGATCGCCGACGAACCCACCACCGGCCTGGACGTCACCCTGGCCCGGGAGATCCTGCGGCAGTTCCGCCACGCCGCCGACACCGACCGGCGCGGCGTACTGCTGATCTCGCACGACCTGGCCTCGATCGCCGAGGTCTGCGACCGGGTCGTGGTGCTCTACGCCGGCACCGTGGTCGAGAGCGGCCCGGCGGCCACGGTGCTGCGCGCGCCGGCCCACCCGTACACCCGGGCGTTGCTCGCCTCGGTGCCCGACGTCGACGGCCGGCCGGTCCGGGCCACCGCCGGTGGCATGCCGCTGCTGACCGCGCCACCACGGCAGTGCCCGTTCGTGGCCCGCTGCGCGCACGCCACCGACCGCTGCGCCGAGCGGCGCCCGCCGACCGGCGCGGTCCCGGTCGCCGCCCCGACCACGGCGGCGGCCCCGACCACCGGCCCGACCACCGGCGCCGCCGGCTGGACCCTGGCCTGCTTCCACCCGCAGACCGGCCCGTCGACCGTCGATCCGATCCCCGCCGACACACCGGCGTCAGAGCCGGGGCGGCCGGCGGAGCCCGATGCCGTCGGCGACCGGACGGTGCTGCGGATCACCGACGCCCACGTGGTCTACCGCAGCCGGTTCGGTCGCGGCGGGCACCACGCGCTGCGCGGCGTCGACCTGACCGTGGCCGCCGGTGAGACCCTCGGTGTGGTGGGGGAGAGCGGCTGCGGCAAGTCGACCCTGGCCAAGCTGATCCTGGGGCTGGTCGAACCGGCCGAGGGCACCGTGGAGATCGGCGGGGCCCGGATGGCCGAGCTGCGCGGCCGGGCGCTGCGCCGGCTGCGGACCCGCGCCCAGATGGTCTTCCAGGATCCGTTCGGGTCGCTCAGCCCGCGCCGCAGCGTCGCCGACGCCATCGGTGAACCGCTGCGCGCTCTCGGCGTACCGGCCGACGAGCGGGCCGAGCGGGTCGGCGCGGTGCTGGACCGGATGGGCCTGGACCGGTCGATCCTGGCGCGGCGCCCACACGAACTCTCCGGCGGTCAGGCCCAGCGGGTCGGCATCGCCCGCGCCCTGGTCGGCGACCCTGACCTGATCGTCTTCGACGAACCGACGTCGGCGTTGGACGTCACCGTGCAGGCACAGATCCTGGAGGTGATCCGCGACGTCGCCGCCGACCGCGACCGGGGCGCGATCTTCATCTCCCACGACCTGGCCACGGTACGCGGGTTCGCCGACCGGGTGATCGTGCTCTACCTGGGCCGAATCGTCGAGGAAGGCCCGGTCGACGAGGTCTTCACCCACCCGGCGCACCCGTACACCCGGGCGTTGCTGTCCAGCGCACCGAGCCTCGGCGCCGGCTTCGGCGGCGGCCGGGTCGAGCTGCTCAAGGACCTGGAGGACGCCGACGCCGAGGCCGGCTGCCCGCTCGCCGCCCGCTGCCCGTTCGCCACGGCCCGCTGCCGCACCGAGGACCAGCAACTGCAGCCGTACGGGCACAGCCGGGTGGCCTGCTGGCGCGCCCCGGAGATCCCCGACCTGCTCACCGAATCCGAAAGGTGACCCCACGACGATGTCCGCACCACACATCCGGCTCGCTGTCGACATCGGCGGCACCTTCGTCGACGCGATGGAACTCGACACCCGTACCAACCAGGTCCGGTTCCGCAAGGCGTCGACCACCCCGGCCCGCCCCTGGGAGGGTGTGCTGGACGCGGTGACCGCGCTCGGCACCGACCTGTCGCAGGTGGAGCTGTTCATCCACGGCACCACGCTCGGGCTCAACGCCGTACTGGAGCGCCGGGGCGGAGCCACCGGAATCATCACCAACGAGGGTTTCCGGGACATCTTCCTGCTCGGTCGGGGCAACGTGCCCGCCGACCACATGTACGACTTCCAGTACGAGCGGCCGGAGAGCCTGGTCAAGCGCCGGTACACCGCCGGGGTCACCGGGCGGCTGGACTACCAGGGCCGGGTGGTGACCGAGCTGGACCCGGACAGCGTCCGGGCCGCCGCCCGTACCCTGGTCGAGGAGCAGGGGGTCGGCTCGATCGCCGTCTGCTTCCTGCACTCGCACGTCGACCCGCGCCACGAGCAGGCCGCCGCCGCCCTCATCCGTGAGGCATACCCGCAGGTCAGTGTCTCGGTGTCGACGGACATCGTGCGCGAGCACCGCGAGTACGAGCGGACCAGCACCACCGTGCTGGAGGCGTACATCCGGCCGATCTTCGAACGTTACGTCGACGAGCTGGAGTCCGGGCTGGCCGCCCGGGGCTTCACCGGCCGGTTCCTGATCATGCGCTCCGGCGGCGGGTCGATGACCTCGACGATGGCCAAGACGTCCCCGACGCACACCGTGCTGTCCGGCCCGGCCGGCGGCATCGTCGGCGCGGCCTACCTGGCCGACGCGCTGGGTCGGGACAACCTGCTGACCTTCGACATCGGCGGTACGTCGTTGGACGCCTGCGTGATCGAACGCGGCAGCCCGGTCGCCGCGTACGAGGCCCAGCTGGAGCACTTCCCGCTGCTGATCCCGACGTACGACATCCGCACCATCGGGGCCGGCGGCGGCTCGATCGCCTGGCTGGACCGGGGGCTGCTGAAGGTGGGTCCGCAGAGCGCCGGTGCCGACCCTGGCCCGGTCTGCTACGGCCGGGGCGGTCAGCGCCCGACCGTCACCGACGCCTCGGTGGTGCTCGGCTACGTCGACCCGGACCGGTTCCTCGCCGGCGCGATGGGGTTGCAGGCCAAGGCGGCACAGGCGGCGCTCGACGAGCAGATCGCCACCCCGCTGGGGCTGAGCCCGACCGCCGCCGCGGCCGGCGTCTACGACGTGCTGCTGGCCCGTACCGTCGGCGCGGTCCGGCAGATCACCGTGGAACGCGGCCACGACCCCCGGGTCTTCTCGCTGCTCGCGTTCGGCGGTGCTGGCCCGCTGCTGGCCCCACTGCTGGCCCGCGAGATGGGCATCCGGGAGGTGGTGGTGCCGTTCGCCCCGTCCGGCTTCTCCGCCTGGGGGATGCTGTCGGCCGACATCGTCGACGACTTCTCCCGGACGGTGCTGGCCACCCTGGACGCCGACGCGCCGGAGGGCAGCGTCGACCTGGCCGCGCTGGAGTCGACGTTCGTCGAGGTCGAAGCCGAAGCGGTCGCCTCCCTGGTGGAGCAGGGCGTCGACGCCGCCTCGGCGGTGCTGGAGCGCCAGCTGGAGCTGCGCTACCTCGGTCAGGAACACTCCCTGATCGTCACCATCGGCACCGACCTGGACAGCGCCGCGATCCGGGCCGCGTTCACCGAGCTGCACCGCACCCGGTACGGCCACGCGATGAGCAACCGGCTGCAGATCCTCAACCTGCGGGTACGCGGCATCGGCCGGACCACCCGGCCGGAGCTTCACCGCCCGTCCGCCGGCGACGGCGACCCGGCACGGGCGCTGCTCGGCCACCGCGACGCCTTCGACTTCGGCACCCGCGAAGTGGTGCCGTTCGCCGTCTACGACCGGTCGAAGCTGGCCCCGGGGGACCGATTCGCCGGCCCGGCCCTGGTCGACGAGGGCACCTCGACCACGGTGGTGCCCAGCGGCCAGTACGTCGAGGTGGACCCGCACGGCTACCTGCTGGTCACCCTGGAGGAGGCGAAGTGAGCACTCTGGACGGCGCGACCACCGAGGTGGTCCGCAGCTACCTGATCTCCGCCGCCGAGGAGATGCGGGCCACGTTGATCCGTACCTCGTTCAACCCGGTCATCTACGAGGTGCACGACTTCGGCATGTCGATGTACGACGCCGACCTGCGGCTGATCGCCGAGGCGACCGGGTTGACGTTCTTCCTCGGCGCCAACGACTTCTCGCTCGCCAAGGGCGTCGCCTACGTCGGCCGGGACAACCTGCACCGTGGCGACATCGTGCTGCTGAACTACCCGTACTGGAACGCGGCGCACGCCTCGGACGCCACCCTGTTCGCCCCGGTGTTCATGCCGGACCCGGCCGATCCGGCCGCCGACGGCACCCTCGTGGGGTTCCTCTGCGTCCGGGCGCACTGGATGGACCTGGGCGCCAAGGACCCGGGGTACGTGCTCGACTCCACCGACATGCACCAGGAAGGGCTGATCTTCCCCGGCACGAAGGTCGTCTCGCGGGGTGAGCCGGTGCACGAGATCCACGAGCTGATCCGCTTCAACTCGCGGATGCCCGCCGAGGTGCTCGGCGACCTGCACGCCCAGATCGCCGCGCTGCGCACCGGGGAGCGGCGCTTCCTGGAGATCCTGGCGAAGTTCGGCCGGCCCACTGTCGACGCCGCCGTCGAGGCGATCATCGCCGACGGCGAGGCGCGCAGCCGGGCCGCCCTGGCCGCGCTGCCGCAGGGGTCGTGGACGGCGACCGACTGGGTCGACGACGACGGCATCACCGACGACCCGGTGAAGATGCAGGTCACCGTCACCATCGCGGACGGCACGTTCACCGTCGACTTCGCCGGCTCGTCACCGGCGGTGCCCGGCCCGATCAACATGCCGTACGGCGCCACGGAGGCGATCTGCAAGGTCATCCTGAAGTCGTTGACCTCGCCGGACCAGCCGTCGAACGCCGGCACCATCGCGCCGTTGCGGGTCAGGGCCGAACCGGGCAGCCTGTTCCACGCCGTCTACCCGCAGCCGACGTTCACCCTGTGGACCGGCATCGTCGCCGTCGAACTGATCCTCAAGGCGCTCGCCCAGGGCATGCCGGACCGGTTGCCGGCCTCGTCCGGTGGGGACGTGCCCGGGTTCATGATGGTCGGCATCCACCCCGACACCGGGCAGCTCTTCGCGGTCAGCAACAACGACCCGGTCGGCTGGGGCGCCACCCGCGAGCACGACGGCATGAACGCCGCCACCCACGTCTCCGGCAGCACCGGGCGGATCACCCCGATCGAGGTTCTCGAGGCCCGTACCGGGATGTTCTTCGAACGGGTCGAGATGCGCACCGACTCCGGTGGCGCCGGTCGGCACCGGGGCGGTGCCGGGCTGCGCCGCGACATCCGGTTCGTCACCCCCGGCGAGTTCCTGTCGGTGATCAAGAAGACGAAGTCGGCGCCGTGGGCGCTCGACGGCGGCGCCCAACCGGAACCCAACCAGGTGATCGTCTTTCCCGGCACCGACCGGGAGCAGCGGGTCAGCACCAGACGCACGCCGGTCGTCCCCGGGGACCGGATCACCCTGCTCACCGCTGGTGGCGGCGGGCACGGCGACCCGCGCGACCGGGATCCCGAGGCGGTGCGTGCCGACGTCGCCGAAGGCTACGTGTCGCCGGCCGCCGCCCGCGACGTCTACGGGGTCGACGTCGATGACTGATACTTGCAAAGTGGACGGTGCGGCGGCCGAGGTGGTGCGCAGCTACCTGGTCGCCGCCGCCGAGGAGATGCGCTCGGCGCTGGTGCGCACCGCGTTCAACCCGGTCATCTACGAGGTGTACGACTTCGGCATCTCCATCTACGACGCCGAACTCCGGCTGGTCGCCGAATCCACCGGGCTGAGCCGGTTCCTCGGCGCCAACGACTACTCGATCCGCAAAGGCGTCGAGTACGTCGGCCGGGACAATCTGTACCCCGGCGACATCGTGCTGCTCAACTATCCGTACTGGAACGCCGCGCACGCCTACGACGCCACCCTGTTCGCCCCGGTGTTCCTGCCGGACCACGGCGGTGCGGACGGCACGCTCGTCGGGTTCCTCTGCGTCCGGGCGCACTGGATGGACCTCGGGGCCAAGGACCCGGGGTACGTGCTCGACTCCACCGACATGCACCAGGAAGGCATCATCTTCCCCGGCACCAAGGTGTTCCGCCGGGGCGAGCCGGCGCACGAGATCATCGAACTGATCCGGTTCAACTCGCGGATGCCCGAACTGGTCGTCGGTGACCTGCACGCCCAGGTCGCGGCGCTGCGCACCGGTGAGCGGCGGCTGATCGAGCTGATCGGGCGGTTCGGCCTGGCCACCGTCGAATCGGTCGTCGACACGGCGATCGCCGCCGCCGAAGCGTCCACCGCCGACGCGCTCGCCGCCCTGCCGCAGGGCTCCTGGACCGCCGTGGACTGGCTCGACGACGATGGCATCACCGACGAACCGATCCGGATGCAGGTCACCGTCACCATCGCCGACGGCACCTGCACCATCGACTTCACCGGCTCGTCACCCGCCGTCGCCGGGCCGGTGAATCTGCCGTACGGGTCGACGATCGCCACCGCCCGGGTCGCGTTCAAGGCGCTGACCACCCCGACCGAGCAGACCAACGCCGGGCACTTCACCGCGCTGCGGGTGATCGCCGAACCGGGCAGCCTGTTCCACGCCGTCTACCCGGCCGCCACCTTCACCCAGTGGACCGGCACCGTGGCGATGGAGCTGATCTACCAGGCGCTGGCCCAGGGGATGCCGGACCGGCTGGCCGCCTCGTCCGGTGGGGACGTGCCCGGGTTCATGATGGTCGGCACCCACCCCGACACCGGGCAGCTCTACGCGGTCAGCAACAACGACCCGGTCGGCTGGGGTGCCACACCCGACCACGACGGACTCGGCCCGGCCAACCACCTGTGCCAGACCCAGGCCCGCAACACCCCGGTCGAGGTCCTCGAGGCCCGCACCGGAATGTTCTTCGAACGGGTCGAGGTACGCGCCGACTCCGGCGGAGCCGGCCGGCACCGGGGCGGACCCGGGCTGCGCCGCGACATCCGGTTCGTCACCCCCGGCGAGTTCCTGTCGGTGGTGAAGAAGACCAGATCGGCGCCGTGGGCGCTGGCCGGCGGTGCCCAACCGGAACCGATCCAGGTGATCGTCCACCCCGGCACCGATCGGGAACACCGGGTCAGCACCAGACGCACGCCGGTGACCCCCGGGGACCGGATCACCCTGCTCACCGCCGGCGGCGGCGGGCACGGCGACCCGCGTCAACGCGATCCCGGGGCGGTACGCGCCGACGTCGCCGAAGGCTACGTGTCACCGGCCGCCGCCCGCGACGTCTACGGCGTACCCGACCTGACCGTGAAAGAGGTTCCGATGACCGCCCCCGATGGCCGGACCCCGGCATGAGCGCCGCCACCCGCCCCGCACCGGTCGACACCGTCCTGACCAACTGCACCGTCGTCGACGCCCGCGTCCTCGACGGCGTCGGCCCGGTCCCCGACGCCGCCGTGCGGGTACGCGGAGACCGGATCGTCGCTGTCGGCCCGGCCGCCGAGGTGACCGCCGCCGCCCGCGCCGACGCCGACATCACCGAGATCGACCTCGGCGGGGCCTACCTGACCCCCGGGCTGACCAACATGCACACCCACCTGTCGCTGTCGCTGCCCGGCACCGGTGGGCAGAGCGTGAAGAACATGACCCCGCACGAGCTGGCCCTCTACATGGCCGACGGGGCCCGGCGGACCCTGCTCTGCGGCGTCACCACGGTCCGCTGCGTCGCCGAGAAGGACCACGCCGACTTCGCGCTGCGCCGGGCGATCAGCTCCGGCCGGGTCACCGGGCCACGGATCTTCACCGCCGGCCGGGCCCTGGTCTGCACCGGCGGGCACGGCCACGAGAGCAGCGACACGCTGGAATGCGACGGTGCCGACGGTTTCCGCCGGGGTGTCCGTAGCCAGATCAAGGCCGGCGCCGACCTGATCAAGGTGATGATCTCCGGCGGGATCGCCGGCGAACACGAGTCGATCCATACCCGACAGTTGTTCCCCGACGAGATGGCCGCCGTCATCGACACCGCGCACGCCTGGGGTCGCAAGGTCACCGCCCACGCCGGCCCGGCACCGGTGATCGGCGAAGCCGTCGAGCTGGGCCTGGACTGCGTCGAACACGGCTACCAGCTCACCGAGGAGGTCGCCGCCCGGATGGCACACCGTGGCACCGCGCTGGTCCCGACCCTGCTGGTCACCCGCTGCAAGGAGTTCTTCGACGAACTCGGCGTACCGGAGTGGATGCAGTGCCGTTCCCTCGGCGCCGGCCCCCGGCACCTGGAGAGCTACGCCATGGCCCTCGCCGCCGGCGTCGAGGTGCTGCTCGGCAGCGACATGCCGCCGTTCTGGCAGTTCGAAGGCACCAACGCCTCCGTCCGGGAGTTGGAGTACCTGTCGGAGAGCGGCATCGGCCCGGCCCGCGCCCTGTACGCCGGCACCCTCGGCCCGGTCCGCTGGCTCGGCGCCGAGGCCGACCTGGGCACCGTCGAGGTCGGCAAGTACGCCGACCTGGTGGCGATGGACGCCGACCCGCTCGCCGACACGTCGGCGTTCCGGGGGGTGCGCTGGGTGATGTCCGGCGGCCGGGTGATCCGTGACGACCGCACCGGGTGGGCGGCGTGGTGACCGACGTAAGGAGGAGCAGAATGTCCGAACAGGCCGCCGCCGAGATCGCCGCCGACATCGACGACATGTACGACGCCTTTCTCGCCGGTGACCAGGCCCGGTTCGACCGGCACCTGCACGCCGACGTGACCACCTGGGAGACGCACCTGCCCGGCCCGCTGCGTACCCGCGCCGAACTGGACGCCTACCGGGCAGGCCGCGATGCCGCCGGCAGCCGGCCGACGCTGGACCGGCTCGCCGCGCGGCAGCTGCGGGTCGACGTGTGGGGCGACGCCGCCGTGGCCCGCTACGTCCTGGTCGCCGTGGCCGCCGGCGGCGGACCGGAGCAGCACAGCCGGGTCACCGACGTGCTGCGCCGCACCGACGACGGCTGGCGGATCGTGCACCACCACTCCGAACTGGTCCGCGACCCGGCGGAACCGGACCTCGAACCCGCCGGCGGCCCGGCATGAGGCGGCTGATCGCCACCGGGTACGGCGAACCCGAGCAGGTGCTCACAGTCGCCGACCTGCCCGACGACCCGCCGCCCGGCCCCGGCCAGGTGCGGATCGCGGTCACCGCCGTCGGGCTGAACTTCCTCGACGTCATGCTGTGCCGGGGCGAGTACCCGGTGCGCCCCGAACCGCCGTTCACCCCCGGTGTCGAGCTGGCCGGCCGGGTCGTCGCCACCGGCACCGGGGCCGAGGCCCTGGCCGGGGTCGACGTGGTGGCCTGCCCGGCGCTGCCGCACGGCGCGCTCGGCGAGACCGTCACCATCGACGCGACGCTCGCCGTACCGCGTCCGGCCGAGCTTGACCCGGTCGTGGCCGCCGCCGTCCCGGTCACCTATCAGACTGCCTGGTTCGCCCTGGACCGCGCGGGCGTCCACGCTGGTGAGACGGTGCTGGTGCACGCCGGAGCCGGCGGCGTCGGCATCGCCGCCACCCAGCTGGCGCGCGCCCGGGGCGCCCGGGTGATCTGCACCGCCGGCGGGCCGGCGAAGACGGCGCTGTGCCGCGACAACGGCGCCGACGTCGCCATCGACTACCTGGCCACCGACTTCGTCGACGCGGTACGCGACGCGACCGGCGGCACCGGCGCGGACGTGGTCGTCGACCCGGTCGGCGGTGACGTGTTCACCCGGTCGCTGGACTGCCTCGCCGTCGAGGGCCGACTGGTGGCGGTCGGTGCGGCCGGCGGCACCCCGCCGCCGGTGGACCCGATGCGGCTGATCGCCGGCAACGCCACCCTGATCGGGCTCTCCTGGGGCTCGACGTACCCGTGGGCCCGCCCCGACGCGGTCGCCCAGGCGTACCAGCGGATCTTCGACCTGATCCGGGCCGGCGCGGTCCGGCCCCCGGTGAGCCGGGTCGTCGACCTGGCCGGCACCCCGGCGGCGCTCGCCGACCTGGCCGACCGGCGCACCACCGGCAAGATCATCGTCCGGATCGACCCGAGGGAGCAATCATGAGCGAGCACACTGCCGGCGCCGACGGCGGCGAAGGCATCGGAGGCGGCGACATGGAGGTCTACGACCTGCGGGTCAGCGTGGACCGCATCGAGGGCCGGTCGGTCTGCGGAATGGCCGTCGGCGACCACTTCGAGCTGACCGACAGCGCGCACCTGAAGATCCCGGCCGGCAAACACTTCTGCGTGTACGCGCTCGCCTCCGTGCTGCCGTTCCTCGCCGCCAAGCAGCGCGACATGCCGCCGGGGGACTGGCTGGAACGTGACACCCTGTTCGCCTGCCCGGACCCGGAGGAGGGCCTGGTCATGCGGGTCGAACGGACCTGCAAACGGCGGATGAACTCCGCCGACCTGACCTGACCGGGAGCAACCAGGTGTCTACTGTAGAAATCGGGCTGGGGTTGCAGAGCGACAAGCGCGCCGGCGACTACGCCCGGCTGGCCCGCGCCGCCGAGGCGTACGGCTTCGACGTGCTCACCGTCTTCGGTGACCTGATGTACCAGCCGCCGATCTTCCCGCTGCTGGAGATGGCCGCCGCCACCGGGCGGGTCCGGCTCGGCACCGCCTGCCTCAACCCGTACTCGATGGCCCCGTACGAGATCGCCGGTCAGCTCGCCGCCCTCGACCTGGCCTCGCACGGGCGGGCCTACCTCGGGCTGGCCCGAGGCACCTGGCTCGGCGCGGTCGGCATCGCCCAGCCGCGCCCGCTCGCCGCGCTCGCCGAGGCCGCCGAGGTGGTCTACCGGCTGCTGCGCGGCGACACGTCCGGTTTCGACGGTACGGTGTTCCAACTCGCCGCCGACACCACCCTCCGGTACGCCGTGCACCGCCCCGACCCGCCGCTGCTACTCGGCGCCTGGGGGCCGCGCGGTGCCGCGCTCGCCGGCCGGATCGCCGACGAGATCAAGGTCGGCGGCAGCGCCAACCCGGACATGGTGCCGGTGATCCGGGACCGGATCCGCCCCGGTGCGCAGGCCGCCGGCCGCCCGGTCGACGACATCGGCATCGTGTTCGGCGCGGTGACCGTGGTCGACACCGACGGCGAGGCGGCGCGGGCGAAGGCCCGCACCGAAGTGGCGATGTACCTGGCGGTCGTCGCCGACCTGGACCCGACGGTGACCGTCCCGGACGAGCTGCTGGCGCACGTCAAGTCGTTGGTGGCGGCCGGGCGTGACGTCGACGCGGGCCGGCTGGTGCCCGACGACCTGCTGGACCGGTTCGCTTTCTCCGGCACCCCGGCGCAGGTCGCCGCCCAGGCACAGGCGCTGATCGACGCCGGGGTACGCCGGGTCGAGTTCGGCACCCCGCACGGGCTCACCGACGATCGGGGAGTGGAGCTGCTCGGCGCGCAGGTGCTGCCGCTGCTGCGGAAGGAGGGTTCCCGATGACTGTCGATCATGTACTGGTCGTCGCCGGCCCGGGGCTGGCGGTCGACCCGTCGCTGCTGCACGGGCTGGTCGCCGCTGAGGCAACCGGTCTCGGCGTGACCGGTGACTTCGTGGCCGCCGCCGACGCGGGTCAGGTGCGACAGCTGCTCGACGGCCTCGGCGCGGGCAGCGCCGCCGTCGGGCTGCCCGGCCCGGACCCGGCGGTCCGGTCGTTGCTGACCAGCGGCGGCGACCGGGCCGGCCGCACCGTGTGGTACGAGCCCGACGTTACCGGCCCGCAGCCGGTGCATCAAGCCTCGACCCACCTGTACGGCCGGGGCGTGTGGGGGCTGGCCTGGGCGGTCCGGCACGCGGTGCACCGGCTGCGCCGACCGGCACTGCGGATCCCGTACGGTCCGGATCCGGAACAGTGGGGCGAGCTGCGGCTGCCGCCAGCGGCAGGTGATCGCGTGCCGGTGGCGGTGCTGCTGCACGGCGGCTTCTGGCGGTCGATCTGGGCGGCGGACCTGATGGACGCGCTCGCCATCGACCTTGCCGACCGGGGCTACGCGGCGTGGAACCTGGAGTACCGCCGACCGGACCGGCACGGCTGGCCGGCCACCACCGCCGACGTGGCGACCGGGTTGGCGGTGCTGGCCAACCTGCCGGAGCTGACCGGCGACGCGGTGCCGGCCGGGTCGCTGGACCTGGACCGGGTCGCGGTGTTCGGCCACTCCGCTGGCGGCCAGTTGGCGCTGCGGCTGGCCGCCGACACCGCCGCCGACGGTCCCGGCTCTGGCGGTCCCGGCGGTGCGGGCGGTGTCGCGGTGGCGTTGGCGGTGTCGTTGGCCGGGGTGCTGGACCTGGCCGAGGGCCAGCGGCGCCAGGTCGGCACCGGGGCGGTCGCCGCCGCGCTCGGCGGTGTTCGCGACGACATCCCGCAGGTGTACGCCGCCTCGGATCCGATGGCCCGGCTGCCGATCGGCGTACCACAGTTGATCGTCCAGGGTGCCAGCGACGACCTGGACCTGATCGACTTCAACCGCCGGTACGTGGCCGCGGCCCGCGCCGCCGGCGAGGACCCGGGCTGGCTGGAGCAGGCCGGCGACCACTTCTCGGTGATCGACCCGGCCGCGCCGATCTGGCGGGCGACGATGGCCGAGACGGACCGCCGACTCGGCCGGTGAGCCGTCCGCCGAATTATTACGTGACAGTGAACATGATGCCCAGCAGTGGGCAGTTTCCGGCGCCGACCGGCGACGGTGCGCGGAGTCAGAACAACCGGGGAGTGACCACCGAGACCACGGTGGTCACTTCGTCGGTGTCGTTGTAGAGCCGGTGCGGGGTGTTCGACCGCAGGTGCAGGCTGTCGCCCGGGTAGAGCCGGTGCTCCACCCCGTCGACCTCGTACAGCAGCTCGCCCCGCACGACGTAGGCGAACTCCTCGCCGGCGTGCCCGTACGCCTCCTCGCGGCGCCCGCCCGGCGCGATGTGCACCAGCATCGGCTCCAGCACCAGGTTGGGGCCACGGTCGGAGAGCATCCGATAGGTCTGCTGACCGGAGACGTACTCGGTCGCGCCGTTGTCGGCCCGGGTGAGCGTGAAGTGCACCGGCAAGTTGCCCTGCGGGTCCTCGGCGGTCGCGGGCGGCTCCTCGCTGAAGAACTCGGCGACCGGCCGGTCCAGGGCGGCGGCGACGCTGTTGAGCGCGGTCAGCCCGATCGACGAGACACCCCGCTCGACCTGCGACAGGAAGCCGATCGACAGATTGGCCCGACCGGCCAGACCGCGCAGGGTCAGCCCCTGTTCCTTGCGGAACTGGCGCATCCGGGCGCCGACCAGATCCTGACGTACGTCACCGTCGGTGACGACGCGGTCTGACCTGCGCACCGGACCTCCCAGGGGGTGAGGCGGACCGCCCGCCGGGCCGCACCGAATTCTTGTTCGATGGTATCGAACTAACCGCCCCGACCGGAACCCCGACCGGACGTCGTGGAGGAGGGCTTCGGGGTCGTAGCGCTGAGTAGTTGTTCGTTGTGCTCACTGTTCGTTACCCGTTGGCGACGAATGTGTATGCCGTGTCCGCTTTGTGGTTGCAGCTTGTGACGGGCATTTACGCCGATCGTTCAGGGCCCTTACAGTTCGGACACTGGCTGGCGTCAATCACGGGGGTGCCGGATGGCAGGCGTGCGCATGGGCGGTTCGCGGCGATACTGGGCCGCGACAGTGGCCGCATCGGTAGCCCTGACAGGGCTGGCGGTGCCGGCACGCGTGGCCGCTACTCCAACCAGCTCTCCGCCACAGGCCTGTGTGGATGAGCAGGCAGACGCCGCCTCGGCGACGCGAATGGTCGAGATCTGTGGCCGGCGGGTCGAGCTTCTCGCCGAGCGTACGGAGTGGACACAGACCTTCGTCAACGTCGACGGATCGCGGACCTTGGAGCAGACCATCGAGCCGGCGCGGGTCCGTAAGGGAAACGCGTGGGTGCCGGTCGACACCACCCTGAAGATGACGGCCAACGGCGTGGCGCCACGGGCAACGGTGCTGCCGATGGTCTTCTCCGGAGGCGGCGATGCCCCCCTTGCCCGGCTCCGCGACGGCGAGCGGGAGCTGGCGATGACCTGGCCGTCCCGGCTGCCGAAACCCGAGCTGGAGGGTGCGACCGCAATCTACCGCGACGTACTGCCTGACGTCGATCTACAGGTGACTGCGCAGCCCCTGGGCTTCTCCGAGGTGCTGGTGGTGCATTCCCGCGAGGCGGCGGCGCACCCGGACCTGGCGTCGCTGCGGTTCGGACTGGAGACCAAGGGTGTCACGGTGGGCGCGACCGCCTCGGGCGGGCTGGCCGCCCGTGACGACAAAGGCGCCGTCGTGTTCGCCGCGCCTGCACCTCTGATGTGGGACTCCACTGGGTCCGCGGCGGCCGAAACCGACGCGGCAGCGGAGAGTGCCACTCGGGAGAAGGACACGCGCGAGTCCGCACCGCAGCGCAAACCGGACTTGGCAGAGCAGCAGCGGCAGCTGGATGAGTCGTCGACCGCCGAGGTTGCGCCCGACCAGCCCGCCATCCCCGAGGCGGCCCATCGGGCGGTCATGCCGGTCCGCGTCAACGAGGACTCGGTGACCATCCTGCCGGACAAGGCGATGCTGGCTGATCCACGGACGAAGCTGCCGATCTACATCGACCCGTCCTGGACCGGCGGGATCGTCAGCAACGCGTGGACGACGGTGTGGAGCAAGTACAAGGCGAGCTCGTTCTGGCAGAACTCGTCGGCGTTGTACAACGGTTCGACGTACGGGTCGGCCGGTGCGGGCCGTACCCAGGACTGCTCCGGCTGCAGCGACTACATCATCCGGTCGTTCTTCCGGATGAACACCTCCAAGGTGTCCGGGAAGCACATCGTCAAGGCTGAGTTCCGGATCGAGCAGCGGCATGCGTGGACGTGTAGTCCGAAGAGCAACGCGAAACTGTGGCTGACCGGGGCGATCTCCTCGAGCACGACGTGGAACAACCAGCCCACCTGGAACGGCAGCTACACGGCACAGACATCGGGAAACCGCAAGTACGGGGCGGCGCACGGCTGTCTGGGCACCGGCACCATCGAGTTCAACGTGACGTCGATGGTGGCGAAGGCCGCGTCCAGCAAATGGTCGAACCTGACCGTCGGTCTGCGAGCCGTCGACGAGGGCACCAAGAATCAGTGGAAGCGCTTCAACCACTCGTCGCCGAAGCTGGCCATCACCTACAACACCAGTCCGAACGCGCTGGCGGACCGCAAGTCCGACGGCAAGGCCTGCGCCACCGGGGCGTCACGGCCGTACGTGCTGACGACCACGCCGATCCTCGCCGCCAGGCACTCCGACCCGGACAGCGACCAGCAGTCGCTGACGACCGATTTCTACTGGTGGCCGGTGGGCGGTACGCGGACCGAATCGAACAAGGTGTCGCAGGCTGCGGGAAACCCATCGACGGTGTCCCGGGCGATCCCGTCGGGCAGGTTGACCGACGGGGCCAGCTACGTCTGGCAGGCCAGGACCTGGGACGGTTCGCACCATGGAGCGTGGTCTGGCACCTGCGAGTTCACCGTCGACGCGACACCACCGCCACCACCGGCGAACGTCGGCTCCACAAACTACCCCAACGATGGTGTCCCACGCGGCGGAGTCGGCCTCCCTGGCACGTTCTCCGTGGCCGCACCGACCGTCCGGCCGTACGAGGTCAAGGAGTACGCCTACAGCCTCGACTCGGGTGTGCTGACGGCTGCGAAGACGGTGCCGGCGCGGACGACGGACTACGGCGCGTCGATCACCCTGGCGCCGGTGCGCGACGGCGTCAACGTGCTGTACATATGGTCGAAGGACCACGCTGGGCGGTTCTCTACCCCGGTCATCTACAACTTCAGCGTCCGGGCCGGTTCCGGTCCGGCCGCCGAGTGGACGTTCGAGGAAACCGGGACAACCGCCACCGACGTCTCCGGCCACGGCAACGCCCTGACCATCGGCGCATCGGCAACCAGGGTCGCCGGCCGGTCCGGGATAGGTACGGCGCTGTCGCTGCCGGGCACCGCCGCTGCCACCAGGGCCGGCGCGCTCAGCACGCCGCACCCCGACACCGGTGTCTCGACACAGGTCCGCACCGACGTCAGTTTCACCATCGCCGCCTGGGTCAGAATCGACTCCACCACCGGAACTGGCCTGCAGACCGTAGTCAGCGCGAACGGCTCCCGGGCGTCTGCCTATCACCTCGGCTACGCCGGGGGCAACCAACGCTGGCGATTCACGATGGCCGGGGCCGACGTCGACAACCCCGCGCTGTACAGCGTGCTGTCCAACGCCGCACCTACCGCTGGCCGGTGGACCCACCTCGCCGGGGTCTACGACGCCTCGACAAGACAGATGACGCTCTACGTCAACGGCGTCCTCCAGACGGCAACTGCGACCCTCGTCGGGGGGTTCAACGCTACGACAGATGTCGCCGTTGGCAAACGCAAGTGGAACGGCGGCGACGACAGCTTCTTCACCGGTCTTGTCGACAACGTGCGCTTCTACAACTTCATGGAGACCCCGGCGAACCTCTCGGAGCTCGCAGTACCGCTGCCGCCCGTCGTCACCTTCCCCAACGGCAACGACGCCACCGCCGGCGGACAGCTCACCGTACGGTTCGACGCCGGCGGCGACACCAACGTCACCAGCTTCCGATACAGCGTCGACGGCGCTGGGCTAGACAGCGCGGTGAACGCGACCACGGCGGGTGGCACCGCGACCGTGACTATCGACGTCGGCGGCGCAATGGGAGAGCGGCCCGTCTACGCGGTCGCGGTGGACGACGGCAATCGGATCAGCGACATTAACCAGGGCGCGTTTACCGTCGGGTCGGCAGCCAGCCTGTCCGGTACGGTGTGGAACCAGTTCTTCCTGCCACAGGCCGACGTCGTGATCCGGCTGCATCCCGGTAACCATCAAGCGACCTCGAATGCCGACGGCAGCTACTTCGTGACAGGCTTCGCCCCCGGCGCGTACACCGTCACCGCCACGTTCGGCGGCCGATGCGGCGAGGTGTCCAGCGATCCGTTGGAGATCGACGGACAGGGCATCAATTTCGACATCTTCCTCTCAGCGGTCAGCGACGATCTGGGTCACACCTGCACGGAACAGACCACCGCGTTCGCTGCGGCGTCGAGCACACTGGCGTTGACCGGTGATGACGCGGTCGCCACAGTGCAGTTGCCGTTCGCGTTCCCGTTCTACGGCGGCGCGTACCGCAGCGCGTGGGTGGACACCAACGGCTTGCTTTCCTTCACGGACCCCGGCGGCTCGTACCCGTACACCGGTCAGCAGCCGGCACCGGCGACACCAGCCGCAGCGGTGGCACCATTCTGGGACGACCTGGTCGTCGACGCCTCGGCGAGTATCCGTACCGCGACTACCGGCTCCGGCGCTTCCCAGCGGTTCATCGTCGAATGGCGCAACGTGCACCGTAAGGGCAACACCGCGCAGCGGCTGTCGTTCGAGGTGCTCCTCGCCCCCGACGGCACCGTGACCACGAACTACGATCAACTCGACAACGCCGCCGAGCGGGGTGCACACGCGGTCGTCGGGATCGAGGCACCCGACGGCCAGGACCGGCTGCGCTACTCCGTCACCGAGCCGGTGCTGGCAAGCAGCAAGGCGATCACGTTCACTCGACCGGACGCCGTCGGCGAACTGGAGCTGCACACCCTGACTGGCACACTGACCAACGCCTCGGGCGCACCGGTGGTCGGTGCCACGGTGACCCTGGATCCGACCGGGTTGAGTACGACGACCGGCACCGGCGGCGCGTACAGCTTCACCGGACTCGTAGCGGACAGCTACACCGTGGCGGTGCGGATGCCGGGGCGGTGCGGTGCCGTGGCCAGCCAGCAGGTGGAGCTGTTCGCCGACCTGGTCCGTAACCTGCAGTTGGGTCCGGACTACGGCGGCATGGGATACGCGTGTAGCACTGGGAGCTCCGGTTTCGTCGCCGCATCGACGGTGCTCGGGTTGACCGGTGACGACGCGGCGACGATGGTCACCCTGCCATTCCCGGTACGGTTCCACGGCGAGACGTACACCAGTGGGCGGGTGCACACGAATGGCCTGGTGAGCTTCGGCAGCGTGTCCGGCGAGCCGGACACCTGGGTGAACCCGACGATGCCAACCGCCGCCGCACCGAATGCTGTCGTGGCGCCGTTCTGGGACGATCTGGAGGTCGACGCGTCAGCCAGCATCCGCACCCAGACCTTGGGCAGCTCACCGAACCGATCGTATGTGGTCGAGTGGCGCAACGTTGGATTCCGGCCCACCAACGCCCAACGGATCACCTTCGAGGTCATCTTCCACGAGGATGGTCGGATCGCATTCCACTACGGGGCTATGTCGACTCCGGTCCAGCAGGGCGCGGCGGCGACGGTCGGGCTGGAAAACGCCTCCGGCACAGTCGCTGCGCTGTACTCCTTCCACGAGGCGGCGCTGACCGCAAACAGCTCGATCATCTACACCCCGGCCCCTAATGGGACGGTCGAGGGCGTGTTGACCACGGCGGTTACCGGTGACCCGGTAGCCGGGGCGACGGTGACGTTGAACCCGGGTAACCGCAGCGCCACCACTACCGCCGACGGAAGCTACCAGTTCACCGCGGTCCCGGTGGGCGAGTACCGGGTCGCGGCGTCCACCGGTGACAACCGGTGTGCCGGCCAGTACGCCCGCGAGACGATCAACCATCCAGGCGGCATCTCTGACGTGGATCTGTCGGTGATGGTCGACGGCGATGAGTTTGGCTACAAGTGCACCGCCGGTGCACAGACCTTCATCCCCGGTGACGTCGTCGAGGGATGGCAGGGCGACGAGACGGTATGGCAGAAGAACCCGCCATTCCCGGTCAAGCTCTACGGCGAGTCGTACACGTCGGCGTGGATCAGCGCCAACGGCCTGATCAGCTTCAAGGACCCGGCGTACTTCGGCTGGATCGGCTCCTGGCCGGGCCCGATCCCGTCACCGGCGGCGGAGGGCTCACCGAACGCGGCGGTTTATGTGCTGTGGGACGACTGGGTGGTCGACTCTCAGGCCCGGATTGCGACCAGGATCAGCGGCACCGCCCCGAACCGGCAATGGGTCGTGGAGTGGCGCAACGTCCATATCTACGGTGACACCAACACCCGGGCCACCTTCGAGGCCATCTTCCAGGAGAACGGTCAGATCAGGCTCGCCTACGCCGACATCGACCCCGCGAAGTCGATCGAACGTGGCGGTGAGGGCACCGTCGGGATCGAGAACGGCGACGGATCCATCGGCTTCCAGTACCTGTTCCGTGAGCCGTGGCTCGCCTCCGGCCAGGGTGTCACGTTCACCCCTAACCCTCCGGGCCTGGGCAGCGTCAGCGGCACCGTCACCTGTGCTGGAGCACCGGTCGCCGGAGCGACCGTTGCGGTTGCCGACAAGACGACCACCACCGCCGCCAACGGCACCTATCAGGTCACTGCGGTTCCGGCCGGTACCTGGGCGGTGATCGTCACCCTGCCGAGCGGCACCTGCCGGGGCTCGGACGCGCGCCAGGTGACGGTCGGGACCAACACTCAGGCAACCGCCGACTTCGGCCTGGCCGTCACCGCGACCGGCGGCGGTTACCAACTGACTGAACTACCCGTGACCTACACCGCCGCCAACGGCACCGTGCTGTCGCTGACTGGTGACGACACCTACACCTCGGTCGCCCTTCCATTCCCAGTGACCCTCTACGGTCAGAGTTACTCCACCTGCTGGGTGGACATCAACGGACTGGTCAGCTTCATCAACCCCGGGACGTCCTCACCGGACGCGTGGCCCATCCCGTCACCCGCCGGTGCCGAGCAACCCAACGCCGCATTGTACCCG
This sequence comes from Solwaraspora sp. WMMA2056, assembly GCF_030345095.1. Lineage (NCBI taxonomy): Bacteria > Bacillati > Actinomycetota > Actinomycetes > Micromonosporales > Micromonosporaceae > Solwaraspora > Solwaraspora sp. WMMA2056. Next base: position 5,353,817 of record NZ_CP128360.1, on the reverse strand, counting down.
TTCTGGCACGACTGGGTTGTCGACAGCAACGCCAGTGTCCGCACCGCTGTGCGTGGCACCACACCGAACCGGCAGTTCGTCATCGAGTGGCGCAACGTCCACTCGTACGAGGATCCGCGTACCCGGGTCACCTTCCAGGCCATCATCGACGAAGCCGGCGGCTACAGCTTCGCCTACATCGACAACGACGGCACGTTCCTCGAACGTGGCGGCGGCGCCACGATCGGCATCGAGAACGCCACCGGCACCGCCGCGATCCAGTACACGTACCGGCAACCCGTGCTCCGGCCCGGAGTGGGACTGCGATTTACCGCCCCCACGTCCTGATCGCACTGACTTGAATCGTATGATCCATCCCTCTGAGGACCCGGAGGTCGCGGTGCAGGAACACCTGCTCCCATTTTCGCTGCCACTGGTCCGGCGTAGCCCGGCCTACAAACTTCGGCGGATCGTCGCTACTGCACTGGCGGGTGTCCTGGCCGCGAATCTGCTGGTGCAGGCGCCATCTGCCACTTCGGCGCAGGCGGCCCAGCCAGCCCAGCCACCGGCGGTCGAGGAGGTGCCAAGCGTTCCAGTCACCCCGGTTGCGGCGGACGAACCCGACCCGGCCAAGCCGCTGCCGCCAGCCAGCAGCAAACCGGCACCAGTCTGGCCGGACGGCGGGGTCGCCGTCACGGACCTGGTGGCGGCTCGGGGAGACACGACGGTGCGCCCCGGCGGTCTGCCGGTGCAGGTGACTGCGACCGGCGACGAGTCGGCCCGGTCTGCGGGCAATCGGCCTGAGCGGGTGCGGGTCGAGGTGCTGGACCGAACGACGACCGCGCGTGTTGGTGTCCGAGGAGTACTACTTCGGCTCGCCCCGGACGGGGAGGCAACCGACGGTGAAGTGTCGGTCAGCGTCGACTACGGTGCGTTCGCCACAGCGTACGGCGCGGACTGGGCGAGTCGGCTGCGGCTGGTTAGCATGCCGGACTGTGCGATGAAATCCGCATCGGGAGATTGCGCCGGCAACGCCTTGCCTGGCCGCAACGACCTGGCCGCTACGACGGTGACAGCAACGGTACCGCTGGCGGCGAGCGGCAGTCTGGTCGCCCTGGTAGCGGGACCTTCGGGCCCGGCCGGGGACCTGGCTGCGACCTCGCTTCTGCCGTCGTCGACCTGGGCAGTCGGCGGCAACTCCGGTACCTTCAGCTGGTCGCATCCTATGCGGGTGCCGCCGGCAGCCGGCGGTCTGGCCCCATCGGTATCGCTGGCGTACTCGTCCCAGTCGGTTGACGGTCGCCACGCGGCTTCCAACAACCAGCCGTCGTGGATCGGCGAAGGATTCGACACCTCGGGCGGCGGGTTCATCGAGCGGCGGTACCGCGCGTGCGCCAACGACATGGGTGGGCAGGCGAACAACACTGTCAAGACCGGCGACCTCTGCTGGGAGACCGACAACGCCGTCCTGTCGATGTTCGGCCGCGGCGGTGAACTGATCTACAACGCGCAGGAGAGCCGGTGGCATCTGCGCAACGACGACGGCTCCCGGATCGAACGGAAGACCGGCGCGACCAACGGTGACAACAACGGCGAGTACTGGGTACTCACCACTACAGACGGCGTCCAGTACTGGTTCGGGGCAAACCGGCTGCCGGGCTGGGCATCGGGCAATCCGGTCACGAACTCCGCCTGGAACGTCCCGGTCTTCGGCAACGACCCGAACGAGCCGTGCCGTGCCGCCACCTTCGCTGCCTCACACTGCATGCAAACCTGGCGGTGGAACCTCGACTACATTGTCGACCTGCACGGCAATTCCGTTTCTTACTGGTACAGCAAGGAGACGAACCGGTACGGTCGTAACCTCGTCGCCACTGACGCGGCGAGCTACGACCGGGGCGGCTGGCTCGACCGGATCGACTACGGCACGCGCCGGGTCAGCGGGGTCGACTCGGTCTTCGCCACCCCGGCCCCGTCGCGGGTCGACTTCGCGGTAGCGGATCGCTGCCTGAGCAATTGTGGCGTGCGTGACGAAGCGCACTGGCCAGACACCCCCTGGGACTCGGAGTGCACGGGTTCACCGTGCACCGGGATCTTCTCGCCAACCTTTTGGATCTCCAAACGGCTGGCCAGCGTCACGACCCAGGTCCGCTCGGGCGGCGCGTACGACAACGTCGAGCGGTGGACCCTCACGCACACCTTCCCGGATCCGGGCGACGCGACCCGGGCAGGACTCTGGCTCTCCACGATCACCCAGACAGGTCTTGTCGGTGCGGCCATCAGCATGCCGGCGATCGAGTTCACCGAGGTGCAGCTCGCAAACCGGGTCGACACCAACGACTTTGCACCGGAAATGAACTGGCTGCGCATCGCGCGGATCCGTCACCAGAGCGGCGGCACCACCAACATCACGTACTCCGAGGAGGACTGCGTCGCGGGGCAGACGCCGACGCCACACACCAACTCCCGCCTCTGCTATCCGGTGATCTGGACCCCTGAGGGCTATCAGCAGCCGGTGACCGACTGGTTCCACAAGTACGTTGTCAAGACCATCTACGAGACCGACCACACCGGTGGGGTGCCGCCACAGGGCAGCCCACGCACGGTTTACTCGTACAGCTATCTCGACGGCGCGGCCTGGCGGTACAGCGACGACGACGGGCTGATTGACCCGGACACCCGGACCTGGTCGAGCTACCGCGGGTTCAAGCGGGTAGGCGTCACCGTCGGTGACCCCGGCGAGCAGACCTACACCGAGACGCGCTTCTTCCAGGGCATGCACGGCGACCGGGCGGGCCCGGCCGGCGGCACCCGCACGGTCACCGTCGACGGCATCAACGACGAGGACTGGTACGTCGGCCTGGCCCGGGAGTCCAGGTCCCTGAACGGGCCCGGCGGCGCGGTGGTGTCCCGGCAGGTCAACGATCCGTGGGCTTCGCCCGTCACCGCTACCCGGACCATCAACGGACAAACGGTGACGGCCCGGTTCGCCCGGGTCGGCTCGGTGCGGCACTACACGGCCTTGGACGCTGGCCGGGGCGAGCGGTCGACCCGGGTAGTGGCGACCTACGACTCGTACGGTATGGCGGCGACCGTCGATGACCACGGCGACGTGAACGTAACCGGGGACGAGCAGTGCACCAAGCTCGACTACACACCCCGCAACGATGCGATCTGGCTGATGGACCGTCCACATCGGGTGCAGTCCTACGCGGTCGGCTGCGGTGCGACCGGCGGCACTCTTGTCGAGGCCGACGTGCTGGGCGAGATGCGGACCCTGTATGACGGGAACGCGTTCGAGACGGCACCTACCCGGGGTCTGGCCACCCGGGCCGACGAGATGTCGGCCTGGAACAACGGGGCACCGACCTTCGTCACGGTGAGCCAGTCGAGCTACGACGCCCACGGCCGGTCGACCTCCGTGCGGGACGCGATGAACTCCGAAACCACCACCGCCTACACCCCGACGACCGGCGGGCCGGTTACGGCGGTCACCATCACCAACGCGATGCAGCACGTCACCTCGACGACGGTGTCACCCGCCTGGGGGCTGCCGATTGCCACCGTCGATCCGAACGGCAAACGCACGGACATGGTGTACGACAGCATCGGCCGGATGACGTCGCTCTGGCTGCCAGGCCGTGACAAGGCGACCCAGTCGGCGAGTGCGACGTATGCCTACCATGTGCGCAACAACGCGGCGACGACGATCGCTACGTCGCGGCTCAACGCCGCAGGCGCCTACGTCACGTCGTACTCTCTGTATGACGGTTTGCTGCGACCCCGGCAGACGCAGACTCCGTCGCCGTCGGGCGGCCGAATCCTGACCGACACGTTCTATGACAGCGCGGGCCGAGTCGTGAAGGAGTACGGCGCCTACCACGACGGGAGCGCCGGCCCTGGCATAAACCTCTTCACCGCGACCGAAGCGGCGTTCGTGCACACCCAGACCCGTGCCGTCTACGACGGCGCCGGGAGGATGCGGGCGGCGGTCTTCCAGCCTTACGCCGACGAGCGATGGCGCACCAGCGTCTACTACGCCGGCGACCGGGTCGACGTCACGCCACCAGCGGGCGGGACCGCGACCTCCACGCTGTCCGACACCCACGGACGCACCGTCGAACTGCGTCAGTATCACGGTGCAACGCCCACCCCAGGCACCGCTGGGAGCTGGGACACCTCGACGTACCACTACAACCGTAAGGGGCTGCTGCAGCGCGTCACCGACGATCTCGGCAACAACTGGACCTACGGTTACGACTTCCGTGGCCGGCAGGTCCAGGTCGTCGACCCTGACAAGGGAACCAGCACCTTCACCTACGACAACGCAGGCAGGGTCACTACCAGCACCGACGCGCGCGGCGAGAAGCTCGCTTACCTGTACGACCCGCTGAACCGCAAGCGAGCGGTCTACGACGACCAGATCGGCAGCACAACGCGGGCCCAGTGGATCTACGACACCATCCTCAAGGGTGCGCTGACCCAGTCCACTCGGATCGAAGGCGGCTCCCTCTACCAGGTGCGGGTGACCGGCTACACCGACAGCTACCAGCCGACCGGCACCCAGATCACCATCCCCACATCCGAGACCGGACTGGGCGGCATCTACAACTCCTTCCTGACGTGGAACCCTGACGACTCCCTGGCGTCGCTGAGCCTCCCGTCGACGAACAACGACCTGCCGGCCGAAACCCTGCTGTACAGCTACAACAGCCTCGGTCTGCCGACCAAGCTTGAAACGCTGTACGGAGGCGTGTCGAGCCAGTATGTCGCCGGTACCAGCTACAACGCGCTCGGCGAGCCCACTCAGATCACCCTCGACACCGACGACATCGCCGGTGGCCGCGTGTGGCAGGCGTTCACCCGTGAACTCGATACAGGGCGGCTGACTCGGGCAGTCACCGCGCGAGACACCGTCGCACCGAACACGATCGCCGATCTGCATTACACCCAGGACCACGCGGGCAACGTCACCAGCATCCGGGACGAGGCCCAGGATCCGGTCGACGACACCCAGTGCTTCAACTACGACCACCTGCGTCGGCTCACTCAGGCCTGGACGCCGAGCTCGGCGGACTGCGCCACGGCCCCGTCCGCTGCCGGCCTGGGCGGCCCCGCACCGTACTGGCATTCCTGGACCTTCGACAGCATCGGCAACCGCCGCACCCAGTCGGTGCACACCACTGGCGGCACCGCCACCACCACGTACAACTACCCGGCGGCGGGCGCGGTCAGGCCACACGCCCTGGCCTCCACGACTGGGGCGCAGACCGGCAGCTACACCTACGATGCGGCGGGCAACACCGCGACTCGGCCGACCGCCACCTCCGGCACGCAGACCTTGGGATGGGACTCCGAGGGTCGGCTGACCAACTCCACCGACAGCAGCGGAGCGACCAGCTACCTCTATGACGCAGACGGCAACCGGCTGATCCGTCGTGATCCGGGTGGGAAGACGCTCTACCTGCCCGGTCAAGAAATCCGCTACAACTCGGCGACGACTTCGACCAGCGCCACCCGCTACTACAGCCACCTAGGCTCCACCGTCGGATCACGGACCGCGAACGGGTTGTCGTGGCTGGCCAGCGACCACCAGGGCACGTCGTCGATTGCAGTCGATTCGGTCAGTCAGGCGTTGACCGTCCGCCGCCAGACCCCGTACGGCACGCCACGGGGCGCGGTGCCGACCTGGCCGAACAGCAAGGGCTTCGTCGGTGGCACCATCGACAACACGGGCCTGACGCATCTGGGCGCCCGCGAGTACGACCCGGTTGCCGGCCGTTTCATCAGCGTCGACCCGGTCCATGACCTGACCGATCCCCAGCAGTGGAACCCTTACAGCTACGCGAACAACAGCCCGATCACGTACAGCGACCCTTCCGGGTTGATCTACACCGACTTCATGGTCGGCAGTGACCCCCACTTCAACGGCAACAACGCTGGCTGGGGCCCGGGTGCGCACGGAAGTGACATGGCGTCACAGCGGACGACCCACTGCAACGGCACCGGCCCCTACAGTTGTCAGGCGAAGGCAGACGCGGGTCGATATGAAAGCTCGGTAGTCATCAAGATGGGTCCGCCGCCGAGCTGGCAGGAAGAGCTTGTTTATGAAACGATTTGTACGTTAAGCGTACTGTGCCGTGGAATCTCTACTGGTTACGATGCGTACCTGATTGGCGAGGCGCTCTTCAACGGTGATTTCCGCGGTGCGGCGGTTGCGACTGTCGGTTTCCTAACCCCCGGTTGCCCCTCCCGCGTCTGCGGAGGGCTTGCTAGGAGGATTTTCGGAGGTTCCTCCACGCCTGATGCGCCTGGTCCGACGGTGAAGCCGAATACTGGCGCCCAATCACCGGACGCGCCCGCTGGTGGCTCAACTGGAAAGCCGACGACGACCAACGCCGGCTCCGGATCTGGCTCCGGCACCGGGGGTGGCAGGGGTCCGGGGAAGCCGGACAAATGCGAAACGGGGAACAGCTTCGTTCCCGGTACGCTCGTGTTGTTGGCGGACGGTTCGCGTAAGCCGATCGAGGACGTCGAGATCGGCGACCGGGTGGTGGCGAGTGATCCAGAGACCGGTGAGACGGCAGTCAAGGCTGTAACCGCGACGATCGAGGGCACCGGCGACAAGGACCTGGTTGAGATCACCGTCGCGGTCGGCGACGGACATGAATCCCAGGTCATTACTGCTACCGACGGCCACCCGTTCTGGGTGGCCAGTCAGGCGACGTGGCGTGACGCCAGCATGCTGCGGCCTGGTGACGAGCTGCTGGCTCCGGACGGCTCCCGCCTGCGGGCCATCGACATCGTCGCCTACCAGCGGCCCGCTACGGTCTACAACCTCACCGTCGCCGACATCCACACGTACTATGTGCTCGCCGGCACAACACCGGTCCTGGTGCACAACTGCGGACTTGAGGATTTCGCTGATAGTGTCCGGAACCAGCCGGGCACCAAGTTCGCAGCGGAATACACATCACCTTCGGGTGCGAAATACTACAGCACGAATAGGCACGGAACGGCCGGCGAGCTAGAAAACATGCCGGAACTCCGGGACGCAGTTCAAGCAGCCGGGCATCACGGTGGCTGCGCCGAGGTGGGATGTCTTATTCAGGCATACCGAGCTGAAGGTCCATCGGCAATAACCGGGGGATCGATGCAAGTAGTGCAGACTCGAAATTCGATGTCACCAAATGCGCCGGTTCATGGTACGCCCGGCTACCCATGTAGACGGCTTTGCAATCCGCTTCTTAAGAGTCTAAACATTTCATTCGAGGCAGGGCCAGGGTGATCGATCTAGATAAAATCTCCTCGGAGAGCTTGTCGGCTCTCCGAGGAGCTGGTTGGCACGAGAATCGGCAGGTGGATGTCTCGGAGTGGATTGAGCTACTTGCTGCGCAGGGGTACCACATCAATGAACCGGCGCGAAGCACCCTGCAGGCCTTCGGTGGATTGTCGGTGGAGCCGGTCAACGAAGTAGGACCGAATTTCGAGAACGGCGAACCGCTCAATTTTGAACCGATCGATGCTGGCTTCGGACATCACTTATTGGCGGAAGAGCTGCATGAGGCACTCGGTGGCAATTGGTACCCGCTTGGCGAGTGGATTAGCTCTTCAAGCGTGTTCGTCGATGATCGCGGTTGGACAGTGGCGACTGGGCTGGGGTGGATCTGGGAACTTGGCAAAACAGTAGAGGAAGCAATTAACCTCGCCCTACTCGCAAATCGTCCCCTGATCTGTTTGAAGGTTCTCACGCCGGGGGCAAAGCCATGGCCGCCGGACGGGAGTTGAAAGTCTGTAGGTTACTTTCGGTGATGATGCGAGTGCTGGCGGACCTGGGTGTGCGCGTGGGTTGCCGTCAAGCGGCGCATCGGATCGACGAACCGTGATGGAAGGTCGATAGCTGGATCGTCGCGACGGATGTTCGGTGGCGTGCCGCGTAGCGGTGCGGCGTCGATCCCCGGAACCGGTTGCTGTGGGATGACCGGGGTGGAGGGATCGTCACGGCCTTGGCCCTCGATCGGCCGACTCCGCCGCCTTCTCGCGGTTCGGGTTGATGGGCGTGCGCGCGGGGCCGTAGGCCTTGAGCGCGTGCGCGCGGCCCGGCGTAGCCGGGCGCTCGTGGGGTCGGCCAGTGGCGCGGTGCCGGGATTGCTCCTGGTCCGTTTCCGCTGGCCGCCCGCCCGAACCGTACGTGCGAGTTGGCCCCGCATACGGCTCTCCGTGTGTCTTGCCCGTTGTTCTTACAGACCCACGAGACAGCTCGCGGTGTTGAAGTCGGTCGCGTGGCAGCGGTTGGCGGCTGGTCAGGGCGAGTTGGACCTGGGGCTGGACGACAGTCCGGACGCGGGCGGTCCGTTGGAGATCACCAGTTCGCGGATGGGGCACCTGTGGGACGCGTTGTGCCGCGGTGTAGACCGGCCGCAACGCCTTCGCGATTGCGTCCCAGTGCTGACGGGCCGCGTACCGGAACGACGCCCGCAGCAGGTGCACGACACACGTCTGGGTCACCGCCAGGGGTGCGGCGTCGACTGGCTCGATGCCGGCGTTGGCCTTGTACCTCACGATGTCCTCGGCGAGGTCTTGGTGTGCTGTGCTGAGGTCGGCGAGTTCCTGAGCGGCGGCGTTCATGCCGTGGACGTCTTTGGCCATCATCGCGTCAACGACGCGGCCGGCGATCTGTTCTGTTTCAGCAGGAACTGGGCTACGCGCCGGTTGAGGTCCGGGTTGTCGACCATGGCCGCAGCGCCCCCGCGCGCCGGATCGGGTTGTCCGTCTGTGCCGGTATACCGCGACCTGCGCGTTCTTGCCCCGCCGTGCCGGTGTACTGCCGCTGCCATTTAGCGAGATTGGTGTCGGTCGGCAAATGCCGGGGCAGCGCTCGGCGTAGTGCTGCGGCAGCAACCGACGGCGGCAGCCGGGGAAGCTCGTCGAGTTCTGGGGCGTGGTGTCACCGGTGTGCGCGCGCGGGGTCGTGGGCCGTGGCGTGTGTGTGCGGTCCGGCTTCGGCCGGACCGCTTCTGGACTTGGTGGAGCAGATCCTAGCCCAGCGACTTCGGTGTGAGCGCTCCGCGTTCGCCGGCCTTGATCGCGTCGATGAATCTGGTCCAGGTGGGAGTGGTGAAGGCGAGGGTTGGCCCGGCCTGGTGTTTGCTGTCGCGGACTGCGGTGGTGGAGGGCATGCTGGCGACTTCGATGCAGGCGCCGCCGTTGTTGTCGCTGCGGCTGGACTTGCGCCAGGTGGGGTGGGATGTGTTCATGGTCAGCCTCTGGTGTCGTCTGCGATCCGCTGGATGAGGGTGCGGGACTCGACCGGGCCGAGTGCGGCGGCGGTGAGTCGTTCCCAGAGCCGAGTGTATGCCCGGACCGCCTCGGGGCCGTCGAGGTAGTCGGCGTCGGTGAGGGTCTCCAGGTAGACGACTTCGGATGCCATCTCCTCGCCGAAGCGCAGGATGATGAAGTTGTACGACGAGGTCTCGTAGGTGGGGGCGTCGAACGGGAAGACCTGGATGGTCAGGTTGGGGTGGTTGGCGAGGGTTGCGAGGTGGGTGAGCTGCTGGTGCATGGCGGCTGGGTCGCCGAGGGTGCGGCGGAGGGCTGACTCGCTGAGGATCAGGTGGAGGTGGGCTCTGTCGGGCTGGTCGATGACCTTCTGCCGTTCGAGTCGTACGGAGATCTGGCGTTCGAGGTCGTCGGTGTGGGTGCGTTGGTTGAGGGCGCGGATGTAGGGCTCGGTCTGGAGGATGCCGGGGATAACTTCTGGTTGGTACCAGCGGATGTGGGTGGCGTCTGCTTCGAGGTCGAGGTATTGGCGGAACCAGTCGGGGATGACGTTGCGGTAGCCACTCCATCTTCCGCGTTGGCGGCCGGCTCGTGCGAGGTTGCGGAGGGGTTCGGCGTCATCGCGGGTGACGCCGTAGAAGTCGAGGAGCAGGGTGAGGTCGGTTTGGCGGATGCCGGACTGGCCGAGTTCGAGTCGGCTGATCTTGCTGGCTGAGGAGTCGATGATCTTGGCGGCGTCGTCCTGGGTTTTGCCTGCGGTTTCGCGGGCGCGTTTGAGGGCGTTGCCGAGGCGTCGGCGTTGGATCGTCGGGTTGACCATGGTGGTGAGTATCTGACGGCTGTCCCGGTGGGTGTGGGACGTGCCGGGTGGGTTCCCAAAGTGTGTCCTCACACGTACCATCGTTTTTGGACTTGCAAATTAGGAGTGCGGTTCGGGCTTGCGGGAGGTCGTGTGTCTGGGCGTGTCACGTACGACTCGTACCTGGTGGCGGTGGCGGTGACGCTGGCTCGCCGGCATCGGCCGGTGTGGTCCTGGCGCAGGTGGCGGCGGATCTGCCGGTGCGGGTCGGTGTTGCCCTGCCGGGCGCGGCACCGGATTCCGATCAACCGGGGTCACTGGCCGGGGGAGACGCGTTGACGACGCATCGTCCTGTCCGGCCGAGCTGGATCTGCGCTGGCTGTGGCCTTTCGTGGCCGTGCGAGACGCGGCGGCGGGAGTTGCTGGCCGAGTACGCGGGAGCGCGGGTGTCGCTGTCGGTCTACCTGGCGACGTGCCTGCTGGACGCGATGACTGACCTGCCGCAGGACCGCTGCGGCGACGCCTACTGGCGGTTCATGGGCTGGTGGCGGTGAGAGCCGGGGTCGGGCCGGTGGCGGCAACCATCCGGCCCGACCCCGTTCCATCCCCTCCGTAGAAAAGACGTTCCATCCCCTCCGAGAGAGAAGGCGGACGATCATGGACATCTGTGCGTTGACCAGCGCCACAGTGCTCGGTTACCTCGCCGGGCTGTTCTCGATCCGGGTCAAGAGCCGCTGGTGCCCCAAGTGCGGCGAGCTGACCACCGTCCCGCCATCGCCGGCCAACCCGGTGAGGTAGCCGATCGGCGTTGGCGCATCACACCAGGTCACCGGTGGTCGGCGTACCAGTGGGAGACACGTCACTTCTGGATCTAACGATCGCTTGAGTCCACCGACCGTTCGCTGACCGGCCCTGCGCCGTTCATCGGCGTTGGCCAGGGTCAGCAGCCATGACTGCACAGCACCATGCGATAGACCGCCGCGTCTTCCTGCGCGGCTCGGCCGCCCTCGCCGCCCTACCGGTGGCCGGCAGCCTGCTCACCGCCGGGCCGGCGACAGCCGCCCCGGCCACCGCGACCAGCACGGCAGCGGCGACCGCCGCCGGCAACGTGCCGCCGGCGCCCAGCTACCCCGGGTTGCCGTTCGTTGACGACTACCTGACCAACACCAGCGCCAACCGGACCCCGCAGACCAACGCGGCGGTCCGGATCCTCGCCGGATTCGAGCAGCTGTGGACCACCGGCAGCAACTGGGACAACGGCGTACCGCGCAGCGCCGAGGTGCTGCGGGCCAACATCCGGTACGTGGTGAAGGTGGGCGAGGAGCGCACCGAGGTCGAGGCGAAGCAGGCGTACATCTTCGACCGGCAGCACCAGAGCTACAGCGCGATCAGCGGCCTCGGTCCGCTGACGCAGCCGTACCTGGCGGGGTCGCTCGCCGTCACCGGCATCACCGCTGCCCCCGACGGGGTGCCGGACGGGCGGGTCAGCGACGCGCTGCCGCCGGACGCGCCGGCCGGCTCGTCGCTCGGCGCCGGCTCCACCTCGTCGGCGCTGGGCACGGTGGTGCAGCTGGTCAACACGATCCGTGGCCCGCACGCCTCCAGCAACCCGAGCAAGTCCACCTACCAGTATCCGCGGCCGTGGCGGCTCACCGACGACAGCAAAGTGGTCGAGACCGGCGGCATCCCGGTGCTGGGTGTGCCGGTGTACGCGGCGAACACCGCCGTCGTGCCGCAGTTGCTGCGTCAGCGGGCCGACAACCCGGCCGACGACGGTGGTTTCCCCAGCGGGCACGCCAACGCCGCCTACCTGGCGGCGCTGGCGTTCGCGTACGCCGTACCGGAGCGGTTCCAGGAGCTGTTGGCCCGGGCCAGTGACGTCGCGGACAGCCGGATCGTGGCCGGCATGCACTCGCCGGTGGACGTGATCGGTGGCCGGATCCTGGCCACCGCACTGGCCGCCGCCGTGCTCGCCGACCCGGCGTACGCGCAGCTCAAGGCCGACGCCCGGCACCAGGCCGCCGAGTATCTGCAGGCCGCCACCGGCACGAGCGCCGACACGCTGTACGCGTACGCCCACTCGGCCGGGCCGGACACCGACCCGTACGCCGACCGGGCGGCGAACCTGGCGAAGGTGACGCCCCGGCTGACGTACATGTTGCCGCAGGCGCGTAAGGACACCCCGTTCACCGTGCCGAAGGGCGCCGAGACGCTGCTGGAGACCCGGCTGCCGTACCTGGACGCCGAGCAGCGCCGCGAGGTGCTGCGCAGCACCGGGCTGCCGGGCGGCTACCCGCTGCTGGACGGCCCGGAGCAGTGGGGCCGGCTGAACCTGTTCGCCGCCGCCGACGGCTACGGGTCGCTGCGGCGCACCGTACGGGTCACGATGGACGCCGCCGCCGGTGGCTTCCACGCCGCCGACGCCTGGCGCAACGACATCGACGGCGAGGGCATGCTGGTCAAGTCCGGCACCGGCGCGTTGACCCTGACCGGGGCGAACAGCTACACCGGCGGCACCCGGCTGGTCGACGGCACCCTGGTCGCGGCGTCGGAGCGGGCGTTGGGCGACGGCCCAGCGGAGCTGCGCGGCGGCACGTTGCGGTTGGACCGCACCGCCGGGCAGGTCCGGGTACGCGGCGAGTACAGCCAGTCCGGTCAGGCCACCCTGTCGGTGAACCTGACCGACGGCGGTGAACCGCCGCTGGTGGTCGACGCGACGGCGACGCTGAACGGCCGGGCGGCCCTGGTGCTGGCCCTGGACCCGCAGCGGCCGCCGGCGGCGAACGTGTCGGTGCCGGTGCTGCGGGCGGCGAAGCTCGTCGGCACGTTCGGCGCGGTCACGGTGACCGGGCTCGACGGTTACACCGCCGAGCCGTTCCACACCGGCACTGGTGTGTCGGTGCGGCTGCTGAAGACCGCCTGAGCGCAGGCGTGACCCGTGCCGCCCCGGCGATGGCCGGGGCGGCACGGTCGGTCACCTGAGCCGGACGGACGGCGGTCAGGCGGGGGTGGCCCGCAGGACCGGCAGTACGGCGGTGGCCTGGGCGTGGCTGGTGTGGCGCATCACGATGGCGGTGGTGCCGGGCACGTCGTACGGGTTCGTCGTCGGCGGGTACGCGATGCGCTTGCTGGTGCTGACGACCTTGCCGTCGTAGGCGGTGCACCTGGTCTCCCAGGTGTAGACCGCGCCGTTCTGCGGGATGCCGTTGAGCCCCTTGATGGCAGTCGTGCAGGTCGGCTTCAGGGTGCTGAGCACGGTGTCGTTGCTGTCGACGACCTGCTCGAGCAGTGACGAGGTGCTGAAGCCGGCGTGCGCGCGGGCGGTGAGGGCCAGCGGCCCGACGGTGTTGAGGGTGAAGCCGAGCTGGTCGGCGGAGGCCTTGTCGGTGACGACCTCGAGCAGGCTGTCGATGAGCGTCACGCAGGCGGTGGTGTCCCGCGCGTACGCCTGCACGGTGGTCTGGTTGAAGTTCGGCAGGTCGTTGAAGTCGATGATCGCGCTGCGGGCGCAGGCTTTCGCCGGCGCGGTGGCCAGCCGGTCGACCTGGGCCAGGATGTCGGTCCTGGCGTCGTTGATGGTCTTGATGATCTTGTCCGTGGCGTCGTCCAGCGACTGGCCTTCCTTGTACTCCTTGTACAGCTCGTAGGCGGCCTTCGCGGCACCGATGATCGCGGTGAAGTCGAACGCCTGGACGGGGCGGGCACCCAGTGGGAGGGTGACCACGACCGCCGCGACGGCGGCAACGGTACGGCGGAGCAGGACGCGTCTCATCAATCTCCCCTTCTGGCCGACGGCCGTCCCGGCCGGACGATCATCCACTGTGTTGACAATGTCTGCCGGGACACACGTTTTCCCGCAGGTCGCGGGTTTGGTCAGCGTCCCAACTATCACTGGATCATGAATGGACGCCGACTGGACGCGGCGGCCACCGCCGACCCGGACGCGGGTGGGTGAATTTTTCCGATCCGACCGCCACGGCCCGGCCCGGTCGGCACAGTAGGGGCATGGCGGACGGGGGTCCGGCGCCGCCCGAGCTGCGGCGGCGACGGTTTCTCGTCCTACGCCCCGAGGGGACCGCCGGCGATGTGAGCTGGATGGAGCTCTTCATCGACCTGTTCTTCGTGTTCGCCTTCCTGCGGGTCACCAGCCTGATGGCGAGTCAGCTGCACTGGCTGGGGGTCGTCGAGGGCATCCTCGTGGTGCTGATGCTGTGGCACTGCTGGAACTCCTGCGCCTGGCTCGGCAACGTCGTCTACCCGGACAAGGGCCTGATGCCGATTGTCGTGTTCGGGATCGCCACCACGTTGCTGATCATGGGCGTCGCGATTCCCGGCACCTTCACCGCCGAGTCGGGCGGCGTGATCGAGCCGCTGATCGTCGCGACCGGCTACCTGACGATCATCTACGCCGTCATGGTGGTACTGAGCATCCTGCACTGGTCGCAGGGACCCGCCGGCCGGCGCCCGGTGATCGCCTCGTGGGCGACCTACCTGCCGGCCGGACTGATCCTGGCCTGCGCGGTCTGGCTGCCGCCGCGACTCGACCTGCCGATAGACGACCGGTACGTGCGTACCGCGATGTTCGCCCTGGTCGTCGTGATCAACTTCAGCGCGCTGCGGGTGGTCAGCAGCGGCAACGCACAGGTGGTGTCGAGCCGGCACCTCGCCGAGCGGCACGGCCTGGTCGTCCTCGTCGCGCTCGGGGAAACGGTGATCTCCGTCGGCATCAGCCAGGGCCTGAGCGGTGACCGGCCGATCACCTGGCAACTGCTGGTCGGCGCGGCGCTGAGCATCGCCGTGGTCGCCGTCCTCTGGTGGACCTACTTCGACGTCGCCAAGGTCGTCGCCGAGCACGCCATGCAGGGGCTGCCCCGATCCGACCAGTCGCGGATCGCCCGGGACGCCTACAGCGGCCTGCACCTGCCGATGATCTGCGGGCTCATTGTGCTCGCGCTCAGCCTGAAACACGTCGTCGCCTCGGCCACCGGCACCACCGACCATCCCTGGCGCGCCGCGAGCACCGTCCTGTTGTTCGGTGGCGTCATGGTCTACCTCGCCGGGCTGATCGCATTCCAGCGACGTGCCGTCGGCATGCTCGGGCGCAGCCCGATCGTCGGCATCGTGTTCCTGCTGGTGCTTCTGCCGCTGGCCGCCCACACCCCGCCGCTGGCCTCGCTCGGGCTGCTCCTGGTCGGAGCCGCCGCGATGATCGTTGCCGACCGCACCGTGTTCCGTCGGCGACATCTGCGGTTGCACGAGCGGGCCGACCAGGAAGCCGCCAAGATCACCGGGGCCACCCCGAAGGAACTTCTCGTCGACCTGGTCTTCGTGTTCGCGTTCATCCAGGTCACCGTCCTGATGGTGCGGGAGAACTCGGTGCTCGGGGTGCTGCAGGGACTGATCCTGCTGGCACTGCTGTGGTGGGCCTGGGCAAGTTTCTGCTGGGTGACCCACGCGATCCGACGCGACACCGTCCCGGTCCGCCTGGCGATGATCGGCGTGATGGCGGTGACGCTGGTGCTGGGAATCGCGTTACCGCAGACATTCGAACAGGTTCCCGGGGGACTGCCCGGTGCCAGCGTCGTGGTGACCGCGTACATCGCCGGTCGGCTCGTCCATGCCGCGCTGATCCGGCATGTCGCCCGGGAACAGCCGGAACTGCCGGCGGTGCTTCTGGAGGGTGCGCTGCCCAGCGGGCTGGCGCTGGCGCTGCTGGCCGGCAGCATCGTGCTCGACCTGGCCGTGCCCGACGATCGACCCACGGATGTGACCATCACGGCGATCTGGCTGGTCGCTGTCCTGATCGAAATCTTCGGCAACTACCGGACCGGGGTACGCAGCTGGCGGATCCGGACCGTCCGGCACTGGACCGACCGGTACGCGTTGATCATGCTGATCGCCTTCGGTGAGACCATCATCGCCCTCGGGTTCTCCGCCGCGCAGGAGGCGACCTCCGTACTGCTGGTCGCGGTCCTCACGGCCGCGGCGGTCGGGATCTGCACCATCTGGTGGTCCTACTTCCACACCGACGCCGGCCTCGCCCACGACGCCCTGGAAGCCTCCCAGGGCGAGGAGCGAGCGAAACTGGCCCGCGACGCCTACACCTACCTGCACCTGCCGATGGTCGCCGGGCTGATCCTGTTCGCGTTCGGCCTGCGCGAGACCCTGATCCTGCACGGCAGTCTGGTGACCGCCCGCGCACACGCCCTCGGCCACTACGCGCTCTTCGTCGGCCCGGTCGTGTACATCGTCGCGAACCAGGCCTTCTGGTGGCGGGTCTGGCGGCGGGTCAGCGGCTACCGGATCAGCGGTGCGGTCCTGGTCGCCGTACTCGCGCCGGTGACCGCACCGCTGCCCGTGCTGTGGAACATCGTGTTGCTGGCCGGCTTCGGGGTCACCTTCGCGGTGGCCGAGGCGCTGGCTAACCGGCGGCGATCCGGTTCCGCGCACCGGCCGGCGTGACTGCCCCGTCGAGCGCCTTCAGGTAGCCGTCGGTGTAGCCGTCCAGGTTCGGGTGGAACGCATCCTTGAGCGCGGTGACGCCGTTGAGCCACGGGACGTCGCTGCAGACCCGGTGCTTGGCGAACAGGTCGTCGACCGGCACGAACACCCCGTACGGCTTGGCGGTCTTCTCGATGGCCTGGTTGAGCTGCACCGCCGCGTCGTTGATCCAGCCCCGCCGATTTTCATCCAGCGGCGCTTCGAAGCAGAAGTCAGGGGCGAACAGCTGCGCGTAGCCCAGCACCACCAGCTTGGCGTTCGGGGCTTTGGCGAGGATGTCGCCGTACACCTGCTTCAGGTCGCCCGGCAGCGCCGTGTTGATGATCGCGACGGCCGCGTCCACGGCGGCCTTGCAGGTGCTGTCGTGCAGCGCGTCGATGCACTTCTCCAAGGTGGAGGTGAAGCCGAGGTTGTCGCCACCGACGGTGATGGTCACCAGCCTGGTGTCCGGCCCGAGGAAGCCCAACTGGTGGGCGATCACGTCGTCGGTGGTCGCGCCGCTGCAGGCCGCGAAGCCGAACGACATCGTCGGGTGCGCGGCGGCGTACTGGGCGGCGTACGAATGGGTGCTCCGCTTGCAGTCGTCGTCGATGTACGGCTTGGCGCCGACTCCGGAAGAGTACGAGTCGCCGAGCGCGACGTACTGCCGGTCGTCGGTGGCGGACGTGGCGCCGGTCGTGCCGGCTGCGTTGGCGGTGGCGGGTGCTGCGGCGATGGTGATCAGCAGTGCGGCCGAGACGGACAGAGTGAGGGTACGGCGGAGATGTCTGGCACGGTTCAGGATCACGGCTACCTCCCCAGGAATCCGAATTAGCAGCAGGATGCGTCGACCATCGCTGTTAATCAATCCCCGAACGGACCGCTGTCCGCTTCACGACCGATCGGCACGGTCGGCGGCGTGACTGCGGCACCCTGTTGTCGACATCGGCGACCGTCCACGTCGACTGTCGGGAGGACCAATGAGGAAACGAATCCGGCCACGATCGATCGGTGCGACCCTGGTGGCCGCGCTGGTCGGCGCCGTGGCCGCCGCGCTGCTGCCCGCCGCGCCCGCCTTGGCCCTGCCCTCGGGCACCGGCTGGTCGGCGTCGTGGAGCTACTACCATCCCAACGCCTACCAGTACGCCGGCACCCTGCCCGGGGTGAGCCTGACCGGCTACGCCACCGACTACTCCGGCACCTCGAACACGGTCGGGACCATCCAGGACACCGCCAACGACGGGCGCTGCGCGAGGGTGATGCTCTACGCCAACGGCGTCGGGTACCCCGTCGACCAGACGATCTGCGGCAGCGGCCTCAGCCTGAACTACAGCACCGGAAACTACAGCCAGGGACTACTGGTCATCGTCTACCGGATGGTGCAGGGCACCTCGACCCACGACAAGGGCTTCTACCTGCACATTCCAGGCTCGGCGAGCGACTCGCAGCTACGGACGGTCGGCACCGGGGCCAGCTGGTCCTACTACACGTCGACGGCGTTCCAGTACACGGTGACCCGCCCCGGCGTCACGCAGGTCGGGTACGGCTCGCACCAGTCGTTCGACCAGCGCTCCTCGCTGAACACCGTGCAGAAGACCGCCACGTCGGCCGGCTGCGCCACCGGCCGGGTCACCGGCGGCACGACCACCAGCGGCGGCACCTGCACCAACGGCGGCACCGCCTCGTTCAGCCGCTTCGACCACACCTACAACCTGGAGGCCTCCGCCTGCTACCAGCCCACCTCCGGGACCCAGCGCTGCCTCGCGCTGGTCATCCCCGAACCGTGGTGACTCAGCCGACGGCCGCCGCCATCCGGCGTACCGCCTCGGCGATCGTGTCGGGGGCGGCGGCCAGGTTGAACCGGGCGTGGCCGGTGCCGCCGGCACCGAAGTCCATGCCCGAGCTGAGCGCCACCCGCCCCCGGTCGAGGAACACCGCCGCCGGATCTCCACCGAGCCCGAGGCCACGACAGTCCAGCCAGGCCAGGAACGTCGCCTGACCCGGTGCGTACCGCACCTGCGGCAGGTGGGCCGTCAGCAGGTCGGCGAGCAGCCGCCGGTTGGCGTCCACCGCCGCCCGTACGGTGTCCAGCCAGTCGCCGCCGTCGCGGAACGCCGCCGTGTGGGCGATGACCCCGAGGTGGTTGACCCCGTGGCCGACCTCCTGCGGCAGCCGGGCCAGGTCGGTGGCGGCGGCCGGCCCGGCGACCGCGAGGGCGGCCTTGAGCCCGGCGAGGTTCCAGCCCTTCGAACCGGAGATCAGCGTCAGGCCGTCGTCGGTGCCGGGCACCGACAGGTACGGCACGAACGTCACGCCGGAGGCGGTCATCGGCGCGTGGATCTCGTCGACCACCACCCGCACCCCGTGCCGGGCGGCCAGGTCGGCGACGGCCGCCAGCTCGGCGGCGGTGTGCACCGTCCCCGTCGGGTTGTGCGGGCTGCACAGCAGGTACGCCGCCCGGCGGCCGCCCGCGCGGGCGGCGGTGAACGCCTCGGCCAGCACGTCGAGGTCGAGCCGACCGTCCGACCCGAGCGGAGCCTCCCGCACCGGCCGGTCGAGGTTGCGCAGGAACCCGTAGAACGGCGGGTACACCGGCGGGTTGACCACGACGGTGTCGCCCGGCCCGGTCACCAGCTTCAGCATCTCGACCGCGCCGAGCATCACGTCCGGCACGATCGCCGTGCGCGCCGGGTGCAGGCCGTCCCAGCCCCAGCGGGTCGCCGCGAACCCGGCGACCGCCTCGGCGTAGCCGGCCCCGGTGGCGTACCCGAGGTCACCGGCGCGGACCGCGGCGTCGATCGCCTCGACGATCGGCCCGGCCGGGTCGACGTCCATCTCCGCCACCCACACCGGCAGCACGTCCGGCGGATACATCCGCCACTTGATGCTGGTCCGCTGCCGGGCCCGGTCCAGCGGCACCCAGGGCCCCTGCCGCGCTGTCGTCACGGTCGCCTCCGATCCAGGACGTTCGTTCACACTGATCCGCTCGCGGTCGGCTCGACCGCCCTCAGCAGTTCATACATGCCCGACGAGGGGTTGTCGTTGGGGAACGTCGCCTGATTCCGGTCGTGCCGCCGCCCGAGCAGCGCGGCGCGTCGTGCCGCCGCCTGCCGTTGCTGCAGGTAGCGCGTCGGGTCGATCCGCTTGCCGGTACGGCCGTCAAGTTTGCGGCTCAGTCGTTGCGCCTCGGCGGTGGTGAGGAACGCGGTCTGATCCTGAAAGTGCAGAATCAGCCACAGCTCGAAGCACGGGTTGCTGACCGCCAGTCGGATGCCGTGTTCGGCTGCCAGCCGGATGGCCCGGTCGAGGTGCGGATGGTGCCGGGGCCATTCGACGTCGAACACGCACCAGCACTCGTCGACCTCGTCGTCCGCGCTGCGCTCGATCGCCCGGTTGACCAGGGTCAACGGGACCCCCTGGTCCGGGTCGATATCGATGTTGATCGCGGTGCTGTCCCTGATGTGGGGGAGCCGCCGGAGCGCGTTCAGGTAGTCCGGCTCCGATGCCTCACCCTCGCAGAAGATGACGATCGTTCTGCGCTCGGGGCGGGTCGCGGTCCGCCGTCGCAGGTCCTTGGCCCGCGTCCGTCTCGGTGTCACCGGTCAGCCGATCAGTCCGAGTGCCCGCAGGATCTCGGTGCGGTCGACGTCGGGTAGCGCGCCGAACCGTCCGTGCAGGTACGCCTTCTCCAGGTTCTGCGACCGGCGCACGCGTTCGCCGGCGAACTCGGCCAGCGCGCCGAGGCGGGTCGCGCCGTCGACTGCCTTCTCGGTCAGCCAGACCTCGTCCCGGTTCAGATGATTGAGCAGGCTGGTGTCGTGCGAGGTGAAGATCAGCTGTGCCCCCGAGGGGTTCGTCGCGGGGTCGGTGAACAGCCGGATGAGCTGCATGGACAGCGTCGGATGCAGGCTGGCGTCCAGTTCGTCGAACAGCAGCAGGGAACCGGCCTTCAACGCGGTCAGCACCGGGCCGATCAGCTGGAACCAGGTGCGGGTCCCCTCCGATTCGGCGCCGAAGTCCAAGGGGACCGCTTCGTCGCCCGTACGGTGCAGCAGCCGGATTCGTCGTCGCCGGGTCGAGGATCGCGGGTCCTGGCCGGACGCTGCTGCGCCATCGTCGATCACCACGTCCTCGATGCCGAGGTCGGCCATCCTCAGCAGCGCCAGGGCCTGAGCCCGGTCCGGACGCAGGTCCTCGAGCCCGGGCAGCACTTCCTGGCGCGCCCCAGCGGCATCCTCGAACCAGTGTCGGGTCGCCAGATGAGGGGCCTGCCGGACGAATGGGCGGCGACGCGGCCCCGGCTCCAACGTCTGTACGCTCAGCAACTCCTCGGCGGGGCCGGAAACGAGGGGTTCGCGGAACCGCCGGGCAGCTGACAAGGCGAGAGTACGACTGGTCAGCAGCTCACGGGTGCCCGACAGGTGGCCGAGGCCCCGTTGCAGCGTCAGTTCGTCACCCTCGCGTTCGAAGATCCGACGCCGCTTGCGTTCCGGATAGTGGAACAGGCCTTCGTAGCGGATCGCGTCTGCGTCCAGCTCGACGACGTACTCGAAGCGGACCCCGCCGAGGATCAGTTCGACGGTGAACTCCGATGGGCTCCGTGGACCGTGGCCGAACGCGAACGGCTCGACCGGAATCCCGTCGTCCCAGAACCGCAGCGAGTCGGCGACCGCGTCGCGCAGCCAGGTGAGAGCCGCAACCACGTTGGACTTGCCGGAGGCGTTGGGACCGTAGATGGCGGCGACCGGCAGGAGGCTCTCGTCGATGCTGTCGACCCGCTGCACCGCCGGCCGGTCCCGGTCGACGGCGACCATCGACAGCTCGACCGGTCCGAGGATCGAGCGGAAGTTCGCCGCCTCGAAACGGATCAGCACAGCACCTGCCTCCTAGCGCATGACCCCGCAACCATACCGCAGTTTCTGGCGAGAATTGACAGAATCGCGGCTCTGTCGACGTCCAGTCGACTGTCACGCGGTGCTGAGTCAGTCGGCGGCGGTGACCGGTCGCCAGTCCAGCGGAGTGGAGAGCACCATCGTGCTGGACGGCTGGCCGTACGGGGCGAGCCGGTCGATGACGTCCTCGAAGGCGTCCATCGACGCCGCCGCCACCTTCAGCATCGAGCAGGCGTCGCCGGTGATCCGGTGGATCTCCCGGATCTCCGGCCAGGTCGGCACCTGCGGGTCCCGCAGGATGCAGTGCGACCCGTAGCAGGACATCCGGATCAGCGCGATCACCGTCCAGCCGGCCCGGGTCAGGTCGACGTGCGCGTGGTAGCCGCCGATCACCCCGGACTCCTCCAGCCGGCGGACCCGCTCGGCGACCGCCGGCGGTGACAGGTGCACCCGGCGGGACAGCTCGCTGAAGGAAAGTCGGGCATCGGCCTGCAACTCACGCAGCAGCGCCCAATCCATCTCGTCCACGGACACTTTCCCTTCGTTAACCGATTACCCCAATCTAGCCACGGACCTGCAGGTCGCGGCCGCGTACCGCCGTTGATCCGGTATTCAGCGACGGACCGCAAGTCGGCAATCATGGGCGGCACAGCAAAGGAGGGCAGCCGACGTGAACAGCACCGACGTGGCCAGCCCACCGGCCGTGCGGCCGGTGGACGCCGCCGAACGCGCCGCCCGCGCCGCCGCCAACGCCGGCGAGCCGACCCTGGAGTTCGGCGACCGGGTGCCGTACGACGCGTACGTGCACGCCAGCACCCTGCACAGTTTGCAGCGCACCCTCAGCGACGACCCCGGCGAGATGTCGTTCCTGATGGTCAGCCAGATCATGGAGCTGTACTTCGGGCTGACCCGCCACGAGCTGCGCGAAACCCAGCGACTGCTGCGCGCCGACCAGGTCTGGGAGGCGGTCGCCCCGCTGCGCCGCGCCGCCCTGCACCTGGAAGGGCTCAACGCCTCCTGGCAGACGCTGCGCTGGATGACGCCGGCAGACTTCAACCGGTTCCGCAACCTGCTCGGCGAGGGCTCCGGCTTCCAGTCGGCGATGTACCGGCAGCTGGAGTTCACCCTCGGCATCCGGACCCCGTCGCTGATCCGCCCGTTCCGCCGCCAACCCGAGGTGTACGCCGAACTTGAGCGGACGCTGCACACGCCGAGCCTGTGGGACGACGTGATCGCCCTGCTGGCCCGCGCCGGCCACGACATCCCGGCCGACCTGCTGACCCGCGACGTCGCCACCGAACACGAGCCGCACCCGGCGGTCGAGGCCGCCTGGGTGGAGGTCTACCGTGCCAACACCCCGGACAACCACCTGCGGCTGCTCGGCGAGGCGTTGACCGAGGTCGCCGAACAGTTCGGCGACTGGCGCTACAAGCATCTCAAGGCGGTGCAGCGCACCATGGGCGCCAAGGTCGGCAGCGGCGGCTCCGCCGGCCTAGCCTGGCTGCAACGCAGCATGAACCGGGTGGTGTTCCCGGAGATCTGGTCCGCCCGGACCGGCATGTGAGAGGCTGCCGCATGTTCACTGAGGACGACGCCCGCCGCCGCGACGCCGCCGACCCCGGGCACCGCGACCTGTTCCACATCCCGCCGGCCACCGGCGGCGACCACCCCGACGTCGCCTACTTCGCCGGCAACTCCCTCGGTCTGCAACCGAGGGCCACCCGCGCCGAACTGCTCGACGACCTCGACGACTGGGCCCGGCTCGGCGTCGAAGGCCACCTGGAGGCCGGCCGGCCGTGGCTGCCGTACCACGAACTTCTCACCGACACCGCCGCGCGACTGGTCGGCGCCCTGCCCAGCGAGGCCGTGGTGATGAACTCGCTGACGGTCAACCTGCACCTGCTGATGGTGTCGTTCTACCGGCCGGCCGGCGACCGGACCCGGATCGTCATCGAGGACTCGGCGTTCCCGTCGGACAGCTACGCGGTGCGCAGCCAGGCCGCCTTCCACGGCCTCGACCCCGACCGTACGGTGGTCCGGCTGCGGCCCCGCCCCGGCGAGGACACGCTGCGCACCGACGACATCGTGGACTACCTGCGCACCGAGGGCGACCGGGTGGCGCTGGTGCTGCTCGGCGGGGTCAACTACCTCACTGGTGAGCTGCTGGACATCCCGACGATCACCGCCGCTGGCCGGGCCGCCGGCGCGGTCGTCGGCTGGGACCTGGCGCACGCCGCCGGCAACGTGCCGCTGCGGCTGCACGACTGGGGCGTCGACTTCGCCGCCTGGTGCTCCTACAAGTACCTCAACTCCGGCCCGGGCGCGCTGGCCGGCGCGTACGTGCACGAACGCCACCACGGCGATCCGACGCTGGCCCGCTTCGAAGGCTGGTGGAGCACCGAGCCGGCCACCCGGTTCGAGATGACCCCGGTGTCGCGGCCACCGGCCAGCGCCGACGCCTGGCAGATCTCCAACCCGCCGATCTTCGCCATGGGTCCGGTCCGTACCTCGTTGCAGATCTTCGACGAGGTCGGCATGCCGGCGCTGCGCGAACGCAGCGAACGGCTCACCGGCTACCTGGAGCAGCTGCTCGACGAGATCGTGGCGGGCCGGCCGGTCAGCGTCGTCACCCCACGGGACCCGGCCCGACGCGGCTGCCAGCTGTCTTTGCGGATCAGCGATGGGTCGGGTGCGCATGCGCTGACCGCCCGGCTGCGCCACGAACACGGGGTGATCGCCGACGCCAGGGAACCGGACATCGTCCGGCTCGCCCCGGTGCCGCTGTACTCGACGTACCACGACTGCTGGCGGGCCGCCCGGGCGCTCGCCGCGACCCTCCCGACGGAAGGCGGCGACGATGTCTGAGCGCGTACCGGTCGCGGTGGTCGGCGCCGGCCTGGCCGGCAGCCTGCTCGCCTGCTTCCTGGCCCGCCGGGGCCTGCCGGTCACCCTCTACGAGCGGCGGTCGGACCCGCGACGCGGCACCGCCGAACGCGGCCGGTCGATCAACCTGGCGCTGTCCGAACGCGGTCTGGACGCGCTGCGCCGCATCGACCTGGCCGACCAGGTGCTCGCCGACGCGTTGCCGATGCGCGGCCGGATGATCCACCCGGTCGACGGTGACCTGGACTTCCAGCCGTACAGCGCCGACGGGCAGCGGGCGATCAACTCGATCGGCCGGGGCGCGCTCAACAACGCGCTGCTCGACGCCGCCGAGGCCGCGCCCGGCGTCACCGTCGTCTTCGACCACCGGCTCGTCGGCCTCGACCCGGATTCCGGCGAGGCGACCTTCGACACGCCGCAGGGCACGGTCCGCGCGCAGGCGCAGGTCGTGCTCGGTGCCGACGGCGCCGGTTCGGCGGTACGCGGCCAGCTGCTCGCCCACGGCCTGGTCGACGAGAGCCTCGACTTCCTCGACTACGGGTACAAGGAGCTGACCATCCCGGCGGTCGGCGGCGACTACGCCCTCGACCCGGGTGCGCTGCACATCTGGCCGCGCGGCACGTCGATGATGATCGCCCTGCCGAACCCGGACCGCTCTTTCACCTGCACCCTGTTCTGGCCGACCGGCGGTACGTCGAGTTTCGCCTCGCTGAGCAGCCCGGCCGCGATCGAACGGCACTTCCGCGAGCACTACCCGGACGTACCGCCGCTGGCGCCGGATCTGGTCGACGACTACCAGCACAACCCGGTCGGTCTGCTCGGCACGGTGCGCTGCGACCCGTGGCAGGTCGGCGGCCGGGTGGCGCTGCTCGGCGACGCCGCCCACGCGGTCGTGCCGTTCTACGGTCAGGGCGCCAACTGCGCCTTCGAGGACGTCGTCGAACTGGACCGCTGCCTCGACGACACCGGCGGCGACTGGGCGGCGGCACTGCCGCTGTACCAGTCCCGCCGCCAGGCCAACGCCGAAGCGATCGCCCAGATGGCGCTGGCGAACTTCGTCGAGATGCGCGACAAGGTCGCCTCCCCGACGTTCCAGACGTTCCGCAAGGTCGAACACGCCCTGGAACGGGCACTGCCGGGGCGCTACGTGTCCCGCTACGAGATGGTCTCCTTCACCACCATCCCGTACGCCGAGGTCAGGCGACGGGTCCGGCGGCAGCACCAGGTGCTGGCGGCGGCGGTGGCCGGGACGGCGGCGCTGTTGGTAGGGGCACTCGGCGCCGCCGTCACCCGGTCCATCCGCAAGGGACCCGGGTCTGCCCGACGAGGACACGGGCCTGCCCGGAAGGGACGAACATGACGCTGTGGCACCCCGACCTGTACGCCGGCCGGCCGGCCGCCGACGGCCCCGGCCTGCTGCGCAACTTCGTCGACGGCCGGTTCGTCGACGCCGGGAAGCGGTTCCCGAAGGTGTCCCCGGTGACCGGCGAGACGGTCTTCGAGGTCGCGGAGGCCGACTCCGCGACGGTCGACGCGGCCGTCGCGGCGGCCCGCGCGGCGCTGCGCGGACCCTGGGGCGGCATGGCCGAACGGGACCGGGCGGCGGTGCTGCGGGCGGTCGCCGACGAACTGGACCGCCGGTTCGACGACCTGGTCGCGGCCGAGGTCGCCGACACCGGTAAGCCGGTCAGCCAGGCCCGGACCCTGGACATTCCGCGCGGG
Source organism: Solwaraspora sp. WMMA2056 (assembly GCF_030345095.1). Lineage (NCBI taxonomy): Bacteria > Bacillati > Actinomycetota > Actinomycetes > Micromonosporales > Micromonosporaceae > Solwaraspora > Solwaraspora sp. WMMA2056. The sequence continues at coordinate 5,327,783 of NZ_CP128360.1, read as the reverse complement.
GCGGCGAACTTCCGGGCGTTCGCGGAGATCGCCGCGACCGCGCCGACCGAGTCGTTCACCACGGTCACCCCGACCGGCGGCCGGGCGTTGAACTACGCGGTCCGCAAACCCGTCGGCGTCGTCGCGGTGATCGTGCCGTGGAACCTGCCGCTGCTGCTGCTGACCTGGAAGGTCGCTCCGGCGCTGGCGTGCGGCAACGCTGTCGTCGTCAAGCCGAGTGAGGAGACACCGGCGTCGGCGACGCTGCTCGCCGAGGTGATGGCGGCGGCTGGCGTACCCGACGGGGTGTTCAACCTGGTGCACGGCTTCGGGCCGGGCGCGGCAGGGGAGTGGCTGACTACCCACCCCGGCGTGGACGCGATCACCTTCACCGGCGAGTCGGCGACCGGGTCGGCGATCATGCGGGCCGCCGCCGACGGGGTGAAGGCGGTCTCGTTCGAGCTGGGCGGCAAGAACGCCGGCCTGGTCTTCGCCGACGCCGACCTGGACGCCGCCGTCGCCGGTTCGGTGCGGTCGTCGTTCACCAACGGCGGCCAGGTGTGCCTGTGCACCGAGCGGCTGTACGTGCAGCGGCCGGTCTTTGACGAGTTCGTCGACCGGTTGGCGGCCGCCGCCCGCGACGCCCGGTACGGCTGGCCCGCCGACGAGACGATCTCGACGATGCCGCTGATCTCGCACGGTCACCGGGACAAGGTGCTCGGCTACTACGACCTGGCCCGCGTCGAAGGTGCCGAGGTACTCGCCGGTGGTGGTGTGCCGACCTTCGACGACGCCCGCGACGGCGGCGCGTACGTGCAGCCGACCGTGTTGACCGGGCTGGGCTCCTCGGCGCGGCTGCTGCGCGAGGAGGTGTTCGGCCCGATCTGCCACATCGCCCCGTTCGACACCGAGGAGGAGGCGTTCGCGCTGGCCAACGACTCCGACTACGGCCTCGCGGCGACGGTGTGGACCCGTGACGTGGGGCGGGCGCACCGGGCCGGTGCCGGACTGGACGTCGGCATCGTCTGGGTCAACACCTGGTTCTTACGGGACCTGCGCACCCCGTTCGGCGGGGTCAAGGCCTCCGGGGTGGGCCGGGAGGGTGGCGTGCACTCGCTCGACTTCTACTCCGAACTGACAAACGTCTGTGTGGATCTGACATGACTGTGGACATCGAGGCCGCTGTCGCGGCGCTGACCGGGGCGTACGACACCGGGGTGCCGTGCCCGCCGCTGCGGGACCGGCTGCTGCCGACCGGTGACGTCGCCGCCGCGTACGCGGTGCAGCGGGCGACCGTCGCCGGCTGGTCGGCCGTCGGCCGCCGCCGGGTCGGCGCGAAGATCGGCCTGACGTCGCCGGCGGTGCAGGCCGCGTTCGGCGTCTACCAGCCCGACTTCGGGGTGCTCTTCGCCGACATGGCGGTACCCGACGGCGACGAGGTCGACCTGGCCGGGCTGATCCAGCCCAGGGTGGAGGCGGAGGTGGCGTTCGTGCTCGGCGCGGACCTGCCGGACGGGCCGGCGACCGTGGTCGACGTGCTGCGGGCCACCGACTTCCTGCTGCCGGCGATCGAGATCGTCGACTCCCGGATCACCGACTGGGACATATCCATCGTGGACACCGTGGCGGACAACGCCTCGTCGGGGCTGTTCGTCCTCGGCGACCGGCCGGTGCCGGCCGCCTCGGTGGACCTGCGCGAGTGCGGCATGGTGCTCGAATCGGCCGGTGAACCGGTGTCGGTCGGTGCCGGGGCCGCCTGCCTCGGCAACCCGGTGCACGCCGTCGCCTGGCTGGCGTCGACCATGGCCGCCGCCGGGGATCCGCTGCGGGCCGGCGACGTCGTGCTCTCCGGTGCGCTCGGCCCGATGGTGCCGGTCACCCCGGGGGCGGCGTACGAGGCACGGATCGCCGGGCTCGGCTCGGTACGGACCAGATTCAGCGCGAAACCGGCCGACCGGTCGGCCGACGGCGAGTCAGGGGAGGGGTCGTAGTGGGCGTCGGAGTGGCGGTGATCGGGTCGGGCAACATCGGCACCGACCTGATGATCAAGGTGCTGCGGCTGTCGGAGTCGCTGCGGATGGTGGCGATGGTCGGCATCGACCCGGAATCCGACGGGCTGGCCCGGGCCCGCCGCCTCGGCGTGGCGACCACCGCCGACGGGGTCGACGGCCTGGTCGCGATGCCCGAGTTCGCCGACGTGCGACTCGTCTTCGACGCCACGTCGGCCGGCGCGCACCGGCGCAACAACGAGATCCTGCAGGCGCACGGGCGGACCGTGGTCGACCTGACCCCGGCCGCGATCGGCCCGTACGTGGTGCCACCGGTCAACCTGGACGCGCACCTGGCCGAGCCGAACGTCAACATGGTCACCTGCGGTGGGCAGGCGACCGTACCGGTCGTCGCCGCCGTCGCGGCGGTGGCCCCGGTCGCGTACGCGGAGATCGTCGCCTCGATCGCGTCCCGCTCGGCCGGTCCGGGCACCCGGGCCAACATCGACGAGTTCACCCAGACCACCGCCCGCGCCCTGGAAGTCGTCGGCGGTGCCGGCAAGGGCAAGGCGATCATCGTGCTGAACCCGGCCGACCCGCCGCTGCTGATGCGCGACACCGTCTACTGCCTGATCCCGGCCGGCGTCGACACCGGCGCGGTCGCCGACTCGGTGACGGCCATGGTGGCGTCGGTCGCCGAGTACGTGCCCGGCTACCGACTCAAGCAGCGGGTGCAGTTCGACCCGGTCGACGCGTACGTGCCGGCGCTGGGCAGCCATTTCACCGGCACCCAGGTGTCGGTGTTCCTCGAAGTCTCCGGTGCCGGGCACTACCTGCCCGCGTACGCCGGCAACCTCGACATCATGACGTCGGCGGCGCTGCGCACCGCCGAACGTCTGGTCGCTGTCCGAGAGGGGGCTCAGCGATGACCCGGCTGTACGTGCAGGACGTCACGTTGCGCGACGGCATGCACGCCATCAGGCACCGGTACACCGTCGAGGAGGTCCGGGCGATCGCCGCCGCGCTCGACGCGGCCGGCGTCGACGCCATCGAGGTCGCCCACGGCGACGGCCTCGCCGGCTCGTCCGTCACCTACGGCCACGGCGCGGCGTCGGACGCCGACTGGATCACCGCCGCCGCCGAGTCGATCAGCCGCGCGACGTTGACCACGTTGCTGCTGCCCGGCATCGGCACCATCGACGACCTGCGGGCAGCCCGCGACCTCGGCGTCACCAGCGTCCGGATCGCCACCCACTGCACCGAGGCCGACGTCGCCGCCCAGCACATCTCATGGGCCCGCGACAACGGCATGGACGTCGCCGGGTTCCTGATGATGTCGCACATGAACACCCCGGAAGGGCTCGCCGGGCAGGCCAAACTGATGGAGTCGTACGGGGCGCACTGCGTCTACGTCACCGACTCCGGCGGCCGGCTGCTGATGGACGACGTCGCCGCCCGGGTCGACGCCTACCGCGAGGTGCTCGACCCGGGCACCCAGATCGGCATCCACGCCCACCACAACCTTTCCCTTGGCGTGGCCAACAGCGTCGTCGCCGTGCAGCACGGCACCACCCGGGTCGATGCCTCCCTCGCCGGGATGGGCGCCGGGGCCGGCAACGCCCCGCTCGAAGTCTTCACCGCCGTGGCCGACCTGCACGGCTGGAAACACGGCTGTGACACCTTCGCGCTGATGGACGCCGCCGAGGACCTGGTCCGCCCGCTGCAGGACCGGCCGGTCCGCGTCGACCGGGAAACCCTGTCGCTCGGCTACGCCGGCGTCTACTCCAGCTTCCTGCGCCACGCCGAACGTGCCGCCGACCGCTACGGCCTCGACGTGCGGTCCATCCTGATCGAACTCGGCCGCCGCCGGATGGTCGGCGGCCAGGAAGACATGATCACCGACGTCGCTCTCGACCTCGCCGACGCCGCCAACACCGCCCACGGAGGCAGCCAGTGACCAGCACAGACGTCGACCTCGCCGGGTTGGCCGCCCGGCTCGACGAGGCGGCCGTCACCGGCACCCCGATTCCGCAGCTCGCCGAGGCGCACGGCGTCGACGTCGACGCCGCGTACCGGGTGCAGCAGGCGCTGATCGCCCGCCGCACCGGCCGGGGCGAACGCCTCGTCGGCGTCAAGATGGGGCTGACCAGCAAGGCGAAAATGGCGCAGGTCGGCGTCGACTCCCCGATCCTCGGCCAACTCACCGACACCACGCAGGTGCCCGACGGCGGCAGCGTCGACATCTCCGGGCTGATCCACCCCCGGGTCGAACCGGAGATCGCCTTCCTGCTGGACAGGCCGCCGACACCGGGGATGCCGTTCACCGACGCGGTCCGGGCCGTCGCCCCCGCCCTGGAGGTCATCGACTCCCGGTACGCCAACTTCACCTTCTCGCTGCCCGACGTGATCGCCGACAACACCTCGGCAGCCCTGTTCACCGTCGGGCCGTGGCAGCCGGTCCCGGACGGCGTCGACAACCTCGGCGTACTGCTGGAGGTGGACGGACGCACGGTGCAGACCGGGTCGACGGCGGCCATCCTCGGCGACCCGCGCCGGGCCCTCGCCGCCGGCGTCGCCCTCGCCGACCGGCACGGCCCGGCCCTGCGAGCCGGCTGGATCTTCCTGGCCGGCGCGGCCACCGCCGCGGTGCCGCTGGCCCCCGGCGCGCACGTGCGGGGCACCGTCCAGGGGCTCGGCACCGCCGCCTTCACCACGATCGGCGGTACGCTGTGACAGCGCATCTGGTCGCCGGCAAGGCCACCCCGCGCGGGGCGTTCCCGCACGTCAAGGTCGCCGGTGGGTTCATCTTCGTCTCCGGTACGTCGAGCCGCCGCCCCGACAACACCATCGCCGGGGCCACAGTGGATGAGTACGGCACGACCGAGCTGGACATCCGCGAGCAGACCCGCGTGGTGATCGCCAACATCGCCGACCTGCTCGCCGCCGCCGGGGCCAGCCTCGCCGACCTGGTCTCCGTCACCACGTACCTGGTCAACATGAACGACTTCGGCGGCTACAACCAGGTCTGGGCCGAACACTTCGACCACACCGGACCGACCCGCACCACCGTCGCCGTCCACCAACTGCCGCATCCGCACCTGCTCATCGAGATCCAGGCCGTCGCGGTCGTGCCCGCCGACGCCCCCACCCGGAAGGAGTGACACCCGTGAGCGACATCGCCGAACCGGTCAACTTCCCGCACTGGGTCAGTGAGAACGAGCATCTGCTCAAGCCGCCGGTGAACAACAAGCAGCTGTTCCCCACCGGCGACGATTTCATCGTGCAGGTCGTCGGCGGCCCCAACCAGCGCACCGACTTCCACGTCGACCCGTACGAGGAATTCTTCTACCAGGTCAAAGGCAACATGCACGTCAACCTGATGACCGACGACGGTCCGCAGACCGTGCACATCCGCGAAGGCCAGATGTGGGTGCTGCCCGGCTACGTGCCGCATTCGCCGCAACGCCCCGAGGCCGGCTCGATCGGGGTCGTCATCGAACGGGTCCGGGAGGAGGGCACCCTGGAGAAGTTCCAGTGGTACTGCCTCGACTGCGGCAACCTGGTGCACGAGGTGGAGTTGCAGGTGCGCGACATCGTCGCCGACCTGCCGCCGGTCTTCACCGCCTTCTACGGTGACGAGTCCGCGCGTACCTGCGACAAGTGCGGCGCGCTGCATCCGGGCAAGGGCTGAGCCTCGCCGTGACCGACGCCGGGCAGACCATCGACGTCCACACCCACCTGGTGCCCAAGGGCTGGCCGGATCTCGCCGCCGCGTGCGGCGGGACCGGCTGGCCGTGGCTGCGCGTCGACTCCGAACGGGCCGCCATGATCATGGTCGGGGAGACGGAGTTTCGCCCGGTCGGCCCGCAGACCTGGGACCCGGCGACGAGGCTGGCCGACATGGCCGCCGACGGGGTCGACGTGCAGGTGGTCTCCCCGACGCCGGTGTTCTTCGCCTACGATCGCCCGGCCGACCAGGCGGTCAAGGTGGCCCGGATCTTCAACGACCTGACCCTTGAGGTCACCGCCGCCGGTGGCGGAAGGCTGGTGCCGTTCTGCCAAGTGCCGTTGCAGGACCCGGACGCCGCCTGTGCCGAGCTGGATCGCTGCCTCGCCGCCGGGCACGCCGGGGTGGAAATCGGCAACCACGTCGGTGACCGCGACCTCGACGACGCCGGCATCGTCGCCTTCCTGCGGCACTGCGCCGACGTCGGCGCACCCGTCTTCGTCCACCCCTGGGACATGCCGGACGGGCCACGGCTGGACCGGTGGATGGCCCGCTGGCTGTCCGGCATGCCCGCCGAGACCCACCTGTCGATCCTGGCGCTGATCCTCGGCGGCGGCTTCGACCAGTTACCCCGTACGCTGCGGATCTGCTTCGCGCACGGCGGCGGCAGCTTCCCGTTCTGGCTGGGCCGCGCCGACAACGCCTGGCACCGCCGGGGCGACGTGGTACGCGGCCGGTCGGCGCACCCGCCGAGCCACTACCTGGACCGGTTCTACGTCGATTCGGTGGTGTTCGACCCGGCGGCGCTGCGGCTGCTGGTCGACACGATGGGTGCCGACCGAGTGCTGCTGGGCAGCGACTACCCGTACCCGCTGGGGGAACGGCCGGTCGGCGCGGTGATCGACAAGGCGGACTTCCTCACCGCTGACCAGCGGGCTGCCCTGAGCGGCGGCAACGCCTACCGGTTCCTTACCGGCTGACCGGCGGCGACCTGCCGGAGCAGGGTGGCGAGTTCGTGCAGCAGTTGCGGCGGGCAGTCGGTGAACGGGCTCGCCTCCAGCGTCGCCGCGATGATCTCCTGGCGTACCTGTCGGCCCTTGTCAGTGAGGGCGAGCACCCGGCCGCGTCGGTCGGTGGGGTCGACGCTGCGCTCGACCAGTCCGCGCTCGATCAGCTGGTTGGCGATGAAGCTGAGGTTGGGGGCGTTGCAGTACAGGCGCTCGGCGAGCGCCTTCATTGACAGGGCCGGTCCGGTCGGGTCGATCGCCCACAGCGCCTGCGCGGTCGCGTTGGTCAGCCCGTGGGCGGTCAGGGCGGGTTCGAGCCGGTCGCTGGTCGTCATGAAGATCTCGTGGTTGGCGCGGATGGCGTCAACGAGGTCCCGGTGGTCCACCGGCCGACGGTACCACTTGCGCTTCGAGTCTCGAACTATTGCGGTCTGAAACGCTTCGAGTATCGAAGTATGTCGTCAAAGCTGAGGAGCCGCACCATGACCCAACTGGCCGAACCGCTCGAACTGCCCAGCGGGCAGGTCCTGCCGAACCGGATCGCCAAGGCCGCCATGGAGGAGTTCCTGGCAGTCGACGGTCAGCTGCCCGGCACCGAGCTCGCCACGCTCTACCAGCGCTGGGGTGCCGGCGGAGCGGGGCTGCTGATCACCGGGCACGTCATGGTCGACGAGCGTGCCCTCGCCGACCCCTCCGACGTCGTGCTCGCGGACCGTACCCCGCTGGAACCGTTCCGGCGCTGGGCGGCGGCGGCGACCGCTGGCGGTGCCCGCGCCTGGATGCAGATCAACCACCCCGGTCGGGTCGTCTACGCGGACATGCCGGGGCTGGCCTGGTCGGCGTCGGACATACCGGTCAGCATCGGGCGGCTGTCCCGCTTCTTCGCCCAACCCACCGCGATGACGCCGGAACAGATCGACGAGGTCGTCGACCGGTTCGGTCGCACGGCACAACGAGCGGTCGAGGCCGGATTCGACGGGGTGGAGATCCACGCTGCCCACGGCTACCTGATCAGTCAGTTCCTCTCCCCGCTGACCAACCGGCGGACCGACCGCTGGGGCGGTGAACTGCGCAACCGGGCCCGGCTGCTGATCGACGTGGTCACCGAGGTCCGGCGTCGACTGCCCGACGGCGCGGCGGTCGCGGTCAAGCTCAACACCGCCGACTTCCAGCGCGGCGGCTTTGACCCGGACGACGCCAGGCAGGTGGTCGGCATGCTCGCCGACACCGGCGTCGACCTGGTCGAACTCTCCGGAGGGTCGGTGGAGAGCCTGGCCACCAACGGCTACCCGGCGGACGGACACACCCTCGCCCGGGAGGCGTACTTCCTCGACGCCGCCGCGACGATCATCCCGCAGGCCCCGGTGCCGGTGATGCTTACCGGCGGCGTCCGCCGCCGCGCCGTCGCCGAGCGGGTACGCACCCAGGGCGCGGCTGTCGTCGGAGTGGCGACGGCACTCGCCGTGGACCCGGAGCTACCGCGGCGCTGGCTGCGCGGCGAGGAAGCAGCGGTCACGGCCCCGGGCCCGCGCTGGAAGAACAAGCACCTGGCCTCGGCGGCCACCCAGGCCGTCGTGCACTGCCGGCTCCGCCAGGTCGGGCGAGGAGCCGCCGACCCCGGCCGGGCAGACCCGGTCGTCTCCCTCATGCAGGAGCAGCTCCAGCGACGCCGGTCGCTGCGGCGCTACCGCCGCTGGTTGGCGGAGCCGGTCAGCGTACGGACGTGGTCTTGGCCAGGGTGACGAACGCGGACCAGGCGGCGGGGGCGAAGGTCAGGGTGCCGCCGTCGCGGTCCTTGGTGTCGCGGACGTGGACCCGGCCGGGCACGTTGTCGGCGACCTCGACACAGTCACCGCCAGCGGGGTTGCTGCGGGTCGACTTGCGCCAGCGAGGGGTGGTGCTCAGCTCCATGTCTGCACCGCTTTCAGGATCATGTCGTGGGACTCCTCGACAGGCAGAGCATAGCTGCGGACACCTTCCCAGGACCGCTCCAATGTCTGCACGTCGGCCGGGTTGCTGATCACGTCACCGCCGAAATGGGAATCGACGTAGCCGAACACGTGATCGTCCACGGTCGCCATCGCGAACGAGCCGTTGAGCCCGTGGTAGGCGTCGGCGCTGCCCGGCACCACGTGCACCCAGATGTTGGGGCGTGCCGCCGCCTCGGCGAGACCGCGCAGCTGCTCGGCCATCTGCTCCGGCGTGCCGACCTGGCGGTGCAGCACGCCGCGGTCGATGACGGCGATGAACTCGGCCGGGTCGTCGGCGCGGGTGAGCACCTGCTGGCGGGTGAGCCGGTTCGCCAGCCGGGTCGGCACGTCGTCGACCGGGCCGACGCGCAACAGTCGTTCGGCGTACTCCCGGGTCTGCAACAGACCCGGGACGACCGCGAGCTGGAACGATCGCAGCAGGGTGGCCCGCTCCTCCATTTCGGCCCACGGGCGCAGGAAACCGGCGAAGGACATTCCGCGCGCCTCGGCGGAGGCGCGCTGCACGCGGTCGCCGCTGCCCAGAACGTCGTCGAGGATCTTCGCGTTCTGCTGCACCGGGACCAGACGGCCGTTCTCGTAACTGCCGATCGACGACGCGCTGAGCTGGATCAACGCGCCGAGCTGCTGCTGGGAAAGCCCGCGCTCGGTGCGCAGGGTGCGAATGATGCGGTGCACCTCGTGCATTGTCGGATCCCCGATCTGCCGATGGTGGGGCGGTGCGTCGAATGCCACCCCTACCTCTATCAGTACGACGGATCGGAGTCCATGATGGAGATCGGATAGATTCCGGATAGTTTGTGTGATCGATATCGGGTTCTGTCGGATGGGGTTCTGTCGACCCGTCGACCTATCGGGCGTCGAGCCGGGCCACCCGACGGGGCCCGGCGGTCCGCCGGTAGCTGGCGTCGAGCAGCTCGCCGATCTCCGCCCAGTCGGTGTCGTCGGCCAGGTCCACCCCGACCCAGCCCGAACTGGCCAGGTACGCCGGGGCGTAACAGCGTGGCTCGGCCAGCAGCGCCGCCCGCTCGTCCGGGTCCACCAGCACCAGTACGGAGTGATCATGCTGCTGGTAGACGCCGTCGACCTTCACCGAGCCGCCGTAGTAGGCGAACACCTTCGTGGTGTAGAAGGCTGGATGGCCGTGTGAGATCTTCTCGGCGGCGTCGGGGAAGGCCAGCGCGAGCCGGCGTACCTCGGCGAGCAGCGGGTCGGCGTCGTCGAACATGATCGGGTGCGGCATGACGGTAGGTAATCACACCCGGCTGACACTTCGGTCCCGTTCACCGAGCCGGCCGGGCGCGCTGATGCAGGCGGGTCGGTCGGTCCGGGCGGGCCGCGACCGGGATCTCCAGGACGGTGACGGCTTCCCCGTCGCCGTCGACCAGGTGATCCTCCGCCGTGGGACCGGCGACTGTCAGATCTTGGCGGGGCAGCCAGGCGAACAGCTCGAGCCCGGCGCGGACCACGCCGGTCGCCGGTGCGACAACGGCCCGGACCACGGTACGGGCGGGCAGGTCGAGCCGCTCGCCGGGCCCCTCGGTCGCCACCGCCGCCCGGAACACCGCCTCCGGCCAGCCGCGGAGCCAGGTCAGCAGCACCGTCGGCGGCCGCAGACACAGCGTTGCCAGCTCGGCGGGATCGGCGACCGTCAGATGGCGTACCCGCAGCCGGCGGGCACCGACCTGCGCGACCTGCGGCAGCACCGATGCCGTACCGGCGAGGTGGTCCTCGGCGTCGGCGACCGTCGCCGTACGGGCGGCGATGTCGTCGCGCAGCACCGCCACGGTCTCGGCCAGGGCCTGCCGCAGCTCGGCGTCGGGGGCGTCCAGCAGGTCGGCGATCCGGCGCAGCGACAGTCCGAGGCGTTGCAGGCCACGGATGCGTTCCAGCCGGGTCAGTTCGGCCGCGCCGTACCAGCGGTAGCCGGTGAGCTGGTCGGTCGCTGCCGGCGGCAGCAGCCCGACCTTGTCGTAGTGCCGCAGGGTCCGCTCGGAGACCCCGACCATGCGCGCCACCTCACCGATCCGCCACACGCCGGTGTCCTCCTGCCCCGCAGTGTTGACTCTGCCCCTGCGGCAGGGTTTTAGCGTGCCGCCATGGATGCCGTTGAACGCGATTCCGCCGCCCGGCTGACAGGCGTACTGCTGCTGGGGTCGTTGCTTGCCATGCTCGCCGGTGTCGGCGTTGTCGTGCCATCCGGGTTGACCCTGAACCCGGCCGACCCGGCCGCCGTGCTGACGGCGGTGCACGCCCGGGTCGAGCTGCACCTGATCGAGTTGGCCCTCGACGTGATCGGCTGGCTCGCCCTGCTCGCCGCCGGTCTGGTGCTGGCCGCGCGTCCCGACCGTCCCCGCGCACACCTGTCCGTGCTGGCCGGCGGACTGCTGACCGGCGCCGGCCTGGCCGGGCTGCTGCACGACGCCGGAAACCTGGCGGTCACCCAGCTCGCCGCCGACCCCAACCAACCGGCTGCCGTGGCGGTGGCGGAAGGGCTGCTGCTCACCGCGAAGTGGACGGTCAACCTGGCCGGGCTGCTCTGGGTGGCTGCGACCGTGGCGGCCGCGTCCGGCATCGCGTTGCCGACCGGGTTTCGGCGAGCCGGTCTTGCCGCCGGGGCGTCCGGTCTCGCCGCGGTGGTTCTACCCTGGACGACCGGGACCGCCGGACCGTCTGCGGTGCTGGAACAGTTCGGCTACCTTCTGCACCTACCGGTGATGCTCTGGTGGGGCGTGCTGGGGTGGCGGCAATGCCTATGCGGGCGCGTGCGCCGGCCGGCCACAATGCGGATGTGAACGACAAGTTGTTGGTCAGGATGAGCAAGCGGATGTCGCTGGCGTTGCGTCACGCACCAGCTCGGTTCGCGCTCGAACTGGACCCGGCCGGCTGGGTTCGGGTGACGGATCTGCTCGCCGCGCTGCGGATCACCCGGCTGGAGTTGGACACCGTTGTCGAGCGGGACGGCAAACAACGGTTCGCGCTGCGCCGTGACCCCGACGGCACCGAGCAGATCCGGGCGAACCAGGGGCATTCGGTCCCGATCGCCCTGGGGCTGGTCGCGCTGCCCCCGCCGGAGCGGCTCTACCACGGCACGTCCGCTGCCGCGCTCGACTCGATCCGGGCCACCGGGCTGCACCGGGCCCGGCGCCACCACGTGCACCTGTCGGCGGACACCGACACGGCCCGCCGGGTCGGCGCCCGACGGGCCGGTGGCGTCGTAATCCTCACCGTCGACGCGGCGGCGATGGCCCGGGACGGTCACCTGTTCTACCGCAGCGCCAACGGGGTGTGGCTCACCGACGCGGTGCCGCCCCGCTACTTGGATGTCTGAGCGCCGACGCGGGCGTCGATGGTCGCCATCAGGTCGGCCGGGAGCGGGCCGGCGGCTGCCGCCGCGAGACACTCTCGCAGCTCGGTGCGGTTCTTCACACCGAGGACGACGGTGTCGACGCCCGGCATCGACAGCGTGTACCGGTGGGCCAGCGACGCAGCGGACTCGCCCAGCTCGCGGGCCAGCTCGCGCAGCGGCGCGGCCCGCCGGAAGTCGATCATGGTCGGATGCTCCGGCGGCAGGTCCCGGTCCACCGCGTCGGTGAACGCGCCGGCCGCGACCGCGCGGATGCCCATCACTCCGACGCCGTACCGGCCGGCGGCCGTCAGGATGTCGCGTGGCCGGGAGCCGTCACCGTCCGGCCGCAGCAGGTCGCCGGGGGAGTCGAGCAGGTTCGTCACGCACTGGGCGACCGCCGGGGTCGGCTGCTCGCCGAGCACTCGGATTATCGCGTCCGACTCTTCGACGGCGGTGATCCCCCAGGCGCCGATCCGGCCGCGCCGGACCAGGTCCTCGAACGCCGGCCGGACGGCCCCGGTGAACAGGTCGGCGGAGGTGACCCCGGTGGTGCCCGGCGCGGCCTGCGCCACGATCGGATTGTGCAGCAGCAGCACGTCTACGGCGGACAGTCGCATCCGCTGCAGGCTGTCGTCGAGGGACTGCTCCAGCAGGGCCGCGACGTCACCGGCGGCCGGGTTGCCCAGCCCGCACTTGGTGACGACGCGTACGCCGGCCGGCAGATTGCCGTCGAACGCCGCGCCGACCACCCGCTCCGCCTCGCCGTCGCCGTAGCCGGGGGCGACGTCGAGCAGGTCGATGCCGGCGTCGACTGCCTCCCGTACGGTCGCCACCGCCTCGTCCCGGTCGGTGACGCCCCACACCTGGCCCAGCCCGCCCCCACCGAGGGTGAGGACACTGACCGGTCCGATGCTGCCGAGGCTACGCTTCTCCATCGCCGTACGTTCCTTCCGCCGCGATCTCAGGTACGGCCGAAGTTTCCCACTTCGAGCACACTCGAAGTCAACCGTGGACAGGCTCGGCCATCTATGGGTGATCAGTGTGCCAGCCGTCGGTCAGGCCGCCGGGAGGGTCTGGCCGAGACGAGTCACCTCTGCCTGTTCGAGATTTCCAAGACATTGACTAGTATCACGAAGATGGCGTCGGAGACATCGAACTAAACCAATGATTAACGGTCGGAAAGGGACAAACACGTGAATGGTTTCGACAGGCGAATGGGTGGACTGATCAGCCGGTCGCTCCATCGGCTGACGGTTGTCGCTCTGGCTGTCACCATGGGGCTCTTCCTGCTCCCGGCGGCAGTCGCGCAGGCTGCCACGTGGCGGTCGGCGACATCCACCGGATGGGGGCCGAGCCCGGCCGCCGGCCAGCAGAACGCGGCGAACAACGCCCGCGCGGCGCTCACCTCGCTCGCCGCGAACCTCGGCGAGACCTGCAGCAATGTCACGGTCTCTGCGCCGCGACACCTCTACACCGCGCCTGACGGCTCGGCGTACGTCTACGAGGCGACAGCCACCGGCTACTGTGTACCGGCCCCGCCGCCGCCGTCGTACACCGTTGCCCGCTCGGCGACCCGGCAAGGCAGCGGTGCCACCTCGACCAGCGCGATCCAGAACGGGGCCCAGGCTGCCCGCGCCGACATTCTCGCCGTCGGCGTTGCCTGCGCGAACTGGGCGACGAATGCCAGCAATGTGTTCACCGCACCGGACGGATCCTGGCACGTCTACAACGTCACGGTCAGCGCGCTCTGCACGAACTGACAAGCCGGCATTCGGCAGGCTCGGGTGTGACACACGCGCAAACGCACTCGGACAGTCGTCAGCCCTGCGCCGTCGACGTGGCCGCCTGTCCGTGTAGGCCGGCGCGCCCCGCCCGTAGAATCCGGGGCTGTGGACCCGGCGCTCGGCACGCTCACCGGGCAGCAGCGGTCGTTGTTGGACCGCTGGCTGCCCGGCGTGAGCGTCGAGCGGGACCACAGCTGGGGCCTGGTGGCGACCACCGTCCTGGGGGTGACGCATGCCGGGTCGCGGTTCATCGTCAAGGCCGGCGGCCACGACGACCATCACCTCGCCCGCGAGTTGCACGCCCACCGGCACTGGCTGCGCCCGTGGACCAGGATCGGCCGCGCCCCGACGTTGGTGTACGGCAGCGCCGAGGCGAAGCTGTTGATCACCCGGTTCCTGCCGGGTGATCTGGCGCTCGGCAGCGGGCACGCCGACGACCCGGACATCCACCGGCAGGCCGGCGAATTACTGGCGATGCTGCACGCCCAGATTGCCGTCACCGACGTCGACCACGAGCGGCGGGAGAACGCCAAGTCCCTGTCCTGGCTCGCCGGCCCGCACCGGATCGACGACGACACGGTACGGCGGTTGCGCGCCGAGATCGCCAGCTGGCCGACGCCGTCGGTGACCCTGGTGCCCACCCACGGCGACTGGCATCCGCGCAACTGGCTCGTCGACGGTGGCGTGGTCAGCGTCATCGACTTCGGCCGCGCGGCGCTGCGGCCCGCGTACACCGACCTCGCCCGGCTGGGCGTCAACGACTTCCGCCGTACGCCGGCCCTCGAAGCGGCGTTCCTCGACGGCTACGGCACCGATCCGCGTACGGCCGACGCATGGCACCGCACCCAGGTCCGGGAGGCGATCGGCACCGCCGCGTGGGCCTACCGGGTGGGCGACGAGCGGTTCGAAGCCCAGGGCCACCGCATGATCGCCGACGCGTTGGGCGACCGATCCCACCGTCGGGCATGAGCGAAACGCCGATTCAGGCACAATTTCGGTACCTCTGCAGGAGCAGCAGCTCGTCGATCCAACCAAGGAAGACGTCGAGATCGTCGCCTGCAGCTACCACTACGAACGGTAGCTGCCGGGCGACGTCAGCCGGCGGCCGTACCGCCGAGGGTCGCCAGGGTCTCCTCGGCGCGCGTGACGTCGGCGACCGCCTGGGTGTCACCGAGACCGCTGTAGAGCTCACGCTGCCAACGCAGGCAGTCGCGCAGCAGCGAACGGATCCCGGCATCGACGATCGCGTGCGGGAACAGGCTGCTGACCAACCCGGTCAGCCAGTTGGCGGCGTCGACGGCTACCTCAGACTGACCGTCATCGTGCCACTGCCGGCCCGCCCGGTACAGCACCCGGCACCAGGCCGGCCCGTACCGGTGGAACTGGTAGCGCAGCTGGCTCGTCCCGAGCTGGGACGTGCCGGCGAACAGCACGTGCGCGTCCAGGGCCAGCCGCATGCCGGACCGCGGATCGCCCCGATCGAGCGCCGCCTCACTGAGCCGGGCCAGCTGGACCGCCACGTCCGGTGCCTGCGCCAGCCGTACCCGCAGCAGCGGGACGAGCGGCAGGCTCGCTGCGGCCAGGCCGGGCAGCCGGGCCTTGAGGTCCGGGGCCAGCTCGGCGAGCACCGCCGGTAGGGTCGGCCGCTGTCGCAGCTGGTCGATGGCGTCCTCCCAGGCATCGGGCCGGCCCGAGTGGTCGGGATCGACGAGACGGCGGACCGCCTCGGCGAGGTCGTGCTGGCCGAGCGCCCGGTACGCGATGTACGCGACGTCGACCGCCAGCCGGAACTCGTCCCAGTGCTTTGTCCAGGCCGCCTCGCGCTGCCAGGGCTGCACGGTTGCGAGACTCTGTGCGTACCGGGACACCGCGTACCCGGCGGCAGCGGCCACGATCTCCGGATCGCCGCCGACCTTCATCTGGACGTACCCGGCTCCGGTGGCGGTCAGCGCCTGGTCGAAGTCGGACGGCGGATCGGCGGACTGTGCGTGCACGACGTACGTGTACAGCGCCTGCTGGGCGTCGACGAGGCCGGAGAACGGGTGGCCCAGCTCGGCGTGTGCGCGGGCCCTGATGATCGCGACGTCGGCGAGGATCCGTTCGGTCACGGGACCCCCGGACGAGCCGGGTAGTCCGTCGACGGCGATATCCCGGATCTGCATCATCCCGTCACCGGCCGATGCGCCGCGTAGCTCGGCGACCATCTCCCAAGTGGACTCGGCTGCCGTCAACGTGTCCACCGCGGCCCGGTTGTCGCCCCGCCGATGCTGCACGTCGCCGAGCGCCAACTGGATGCGGCCGAGCAGCTCCTGGTGATCGACAGCGGACGGGTCCTGCGCGGCAGCCGCCCCAGCCAGCTGACAGGCGTCCTGGTAGGAGTGGGCGGCCTCGGCGAGATCACCGCCCGCCCGTGCCTGGTCACCCTTGTCGACGAGCTTGTGGATCTGTCGTTGCGTGAACATCACGCGATCCTCCCGGCCGGGTTGTGTCGCGGGGTAGGGCCGGCAGCGACGTGAAACGCGTCGAGGACGGCTGACGAGCCGTTCCCGGTCCACGTTAGCCAGCGGACACAACCCCGTCGCCAAGTGGAGCGTCACGGGCGAGCTGGTGCGTGTTCCTGTCAGACCCGCTCATTAGCCTCCCGGCGATGTGCTGTGCGGTGCCGACGCGGCGGGGGAGTTGCGCATGAACGAGTTGTCGGATGTGTTGGTGGCGGAGTGTGCGCGGGCGGTGCGGGATGCCGTACCGCTGATCGCCGGCCGGATTCCGGCGGGCCCGGCCGCCCGGCTGGGCCGGTTGGCCGTGCCCGACGACGAGATCACGGCCGGCCGGGACGCCTGGGGGTCTACCGGGCCCGCCGCCGCCGCACATCCCACCGTTCCCGGCGGGTCGGTCGATCCGGCCGCGCTGGTGGCGCTACGCGGCCTGGGACACCTGTCGACCGAACGGCTGCTCGGTGCGTTGGAGCTGACGGTCGCCGATCTCACCCTTTCCGGGGTGCCGGACCTGTCGCAGCTGCTGCCCCCGCCCCCGACCAAAGGTCAGTTCCTGTTCGCCACGACCGGGCACGACGGCGAGGCGCTGTCGGCGGTGACGCTGCTGGAGCGGCTGCGCCCCGGCATCGTCGACCTGGTCGAGACACTGACCCGGCGACTCGCGGCCCACCCGCACGTCGCGCCGCTGCTGGCGGTCTCGCCGGGTGCCGACAACGGGTCCGACGTCGACGTCGACGGGTCCGGAGCCGACAGTGCGGGGTCGGGCACCGCACGGGAGGCGGCGATGGTGGCGCGACACGGGGCCGGACATCTCGCGCTGGCGGTGGCGACCGCCGTCGCCGTCGTCGACCAGGCCCGGATTCCGCCGATCGTCGACCGGGCGGTGGCGACGGTCGGGCTGGGGCTCGGGGTGGCCGTGGAGATTCTGCGGCGGGCACCGATGCCGCCCGGGTACGCCGACGCGCTGCTCGCCCGGATCCGCGACGAGTTCGCGCCGATGCGCAGCTTCGAGCGGGTCGAGGTGACCGGTCAACGATTCGCGTTGCGGGAAGGGCAGCGACCCGTCCTGCCTGTGGTGACCGACGACGCGTTCGCCGGCAACGGGCTGGTCGCGGTCGTCGACGGTGGTGCCGTGGTCCGTACCGGTGCCACGAACGGGGTCGTCTCGGTGGAGTTCGCGGTGTTGGCGCAGCCACCGGAGGAGGTGTCGCTGTCCGGCTGGGAGGAGGTCGTCGAGGTCAGTTGGCGGGCGGCGCAGGGTCGGGCGTCGCTGGTCGGAGCGACCGACGTGGGCGGCGGTCCGTGGCGGCAGCGACGGCGTAACCGGACCGCGCCGTGGCCCGGCGACTACCGGCTGCGGGTGCATGCTCAGGGGCGCGACGACGGCGACAACGAGTTCGAACGCTACGAACTGATGGTGTGGCCGGCACCGCCCACCCCGGATGTCGTGCACCTGCGGACCGATCGACTGGGTCACCGGCTGCGCGGCGAGCCGGAGCCGGTGCGGCAGCCCCGCCCGGAGCACGCGTACCGCTGGGTGCGGCGCGGTCCGCTGTCCGTCGCCGGCACCGTGACGGTGGCCACCGGCGTCACCGTAGACGACGTACTGCGGGCCTTCGGGGCCGATCCGGCCCGACCCACGGCGATCGACGAGATCGAGCAGCAGATGTACGGCGGGGGTCGCCTCGATCCCTGGGTGACCGTGCGTGACACCGGCGGCGCGGTGATCGTGGTGGAGGTCAACGGGTACGAGGGCACCCACGGGTCGGTGCTGCGCACGGCGTCGGCGCGGGGCCGGGCGGCGAGCATGTTCTGGAACGTCAACGCGGTGACCCGGTTGTCCTTCGCCGAGCGGGGTGAGCTGATCGAGTCGTTCGAGCCGTGGGGTGACACCGAGGTCGCCCCGGTCGTCGTCGAGGCGATCGCCGGCCTCGACTTCGACGTGCCCCGCGACCGGGTCGAGAAGGGACTGGTCGCGGTGGAACGGTTCACCGGGTACGGAGTCACCGAGGCGGATGTCGCCCGCATCTGGGACGCCGGCGTGGGCTTTCGGGTCACCGACCAGGACCGGTCGTTGACTTAGTAGGGATCCTAAACAAAGCTGAGGGTGCGCTCCCATCGGCGGTCCCCGTCACCGGGGCCGCGCGGCCACCGTTGCACGGCCGCCCGGCACCGGTGTGACCTCGGAAGGATCGACCATGTCACGAAGAACCACTGTGTACACGGTGCTCGCCGCCCTCGCCATGGCCCTCGGCCTGGCGGTGCCGCTGGCGGCGCCCGCCGCCTCGGCCGCCACCCCGGTGCGGATCATGCCGCTCGGCGACTCCATCACCGCCGGCCCCGGCTGCTGGCGGGCCCTGGTCTGGGACCAGCTGCGCCGCGCCGGGCACACCGACATCGACTTCGTCGGCAGCGCCTCCGACGGCGGCAGCTGCAACTACGGCTTCCCGTACGACCCCGACCACGAGGGGCACGGCGGCTTCTCCGCGGTCGGCATCGCCAACAACAACCAGCTGCCGCCGTGGCTGACCGCCGCACGCCCGGACGTCGTGGTGATGCACCTGGGGACGAACGACCTGTGGGGCGGCTGGCAGTCGATGGACACCATCATGGCCGCCTTCACCACACTGGTCGGGCAGATGCGGGCGCACAATCCGGACATGAAGCTCCTGGTCGCGCAGATCATTCCGCACCACGGCTGCGCCACCTGCCCGGCCGACACGGTCACGCTGAACAACCGCATCGTCGGCTGGGCCGCCGGCCTGACGACGGCCCGGTCACCGGTCGCCGTGGTGGACCAGTGGACCGGCTTCGACGCCGCGACCGACACCGGCGACGGCGTACACCCCAACGACGCCGGGTTCCGCAAGATGGCCGACCGGTTCGCACCGGCGATCGCGCGACTTCTCGGCACGCCGACACCGACACCGACACCGAGCGTGACCGGCACTCCGAGCCCGACGCCAAGCACGACCGGCCCACCACCTGTCACCCCGACGCCGACGGTCGCCCCGACCACGACGCCGCCGGCCGGCGGGAACTGCACGGCCACCTACCGGGTGGCCAGCCAGTGGAACGGCGGCTTCCAAGGTGAGGTGACCGTGCGCAACACCGGCCCGGCGGCGACGTCGGCGTGGACCGCGACGCTCACCCTCGGCGGGGGCCAGCAGGTCGGCCAGGCGTGGAACGCCACCGTCACCCAGACCGGCACGACCGCCACCGCCCGCAACGCGAGCTGGAACGGTAGCCTGCCGCCCGGCGGTACGGCGAGCTTCGGCTTCCTCGCCTCCGGCGTCGGTGCCACCGGAGTCTCCGTGACCTGCGCCGTGAGCTGATCCGACCGTCCAACGGCGTACGCCCCGAGGGGTCTCCTCGGGGCGTACGCTCCAGGTGGCTCACCGTCGACGGGTCACCGACCGGTGAGCCGGTCACGGATCAGCTGGTGACCAGCGCGTCAGCTGGTCTCCAGCGCTCCGGCCGATCGGCCACACATCTGACGCAGCGCCCAGTCCTCGACCCGTACGCCACCGGCGGTGATCTGGGTCTGGCGGGTCTGCGGCATGTAGCCGTCCTTGGCCACGATCATCGTGACCGGATTGTGCCGGTGGTCGAGCCAGTGGGCGTAGCCGCCGTCGGTGCCGGTGGCCAGCGGCAGCTCCATCGTCCACGTGCTCAGCTGCACCGTCGCCCCGGTGATCGGGGTCCGGTCACCGTCGCAGCCGACGGCGGAGACCGTACCGGTGATCTTGCCCCAGGTGTCCGGTGGGGTGACCGTCATCGTCACCGGCACCGCGTCGACCGCGTACGGGGTGTCCTCGAAGACGGCGACGCTGCTGGTGTAGGTGCCCGGCTGGGCCACCTCGGCCGTCAGCGTCATCGTCACGGTGACGCTCTCGCCCGGGGCGATCGTCGCGGTAGCCGGATCCACCGCCAACCACGCGGTGTCCTGCGTCGACCCGCACTGGTCGAAGCCGGGCAGCAGTTCCACGGTCGTCGTCGGCTGGAAACCGGCGACCGACGAGCCGCCGACCCGGTAGAACCCGCAGGCGCTACCCGGCCGGAAACCGGGACTGTTCGCCGCCGGCAGGCTCGACCACGCGTCGGTCACCGGGTCGTAGGCGTACCCCTGGTTGGTGATCGCCGCAAGGCCGGTGCCGCCGCCGGAGACCAGCAGCTGGTTGTCGGCGCTGTGGTACGCCGAGCCCCACAGGTTCACCGGCAGGTCCGCCACCGGTGTCCAGGCGTCGGCGGTCGGGTCGTAGGAGTAGCTGGCGGTCACCGGCTGGCTGTTGGACAGCCCACCGGCGCAGATGACCCGGCCGGCGACCGCACCGCAGGACTGCCAGCCGATCGGCACCGGGTACGGGGCCACGGTCTCCCAGGTGTCGCCGCGCGGGTCGTAGCGGAACACCTGGTCGCTGTTGGGCGTGCAGCTGGTCGTCGTGCAACCGCCGATGACGTACAGCTGGCCGTCGAGCACCGCCGATCCGGCGGCGGCCGACGCGGCCGGCACGTCGGCGCCCGTGCTCCACGCACCGGTGGCCGGGTCGAAGATCAGCGTGTCGGTGTTCAGCGCGCTCCAGCCGCTGACCAGGTAGACCTTGCCGTCGATCACCCCTTCGGCGGCCTGGCTGCGGGGACCGTTGGGCAGGTCGGCGAGCCGGGTCCAGGTCTGGGCGGCCGGGTCGAAGACGTACACCTCCGCCAGCGTCGAGCTGCTGGAGCCGCCGAACGAGTACACCTTGCCGTCGACGGTGACCGCGCTGTTGTCCATCACTGTGCGGGGCAGACCCGGCAGGTTCAGCCACGGTTCAGCGGCCGGGGCCGCAGCGTCCGTCGGGGCCGGCGCGGCGGTCGGCCCGAACCCCGCAGCCGGGTCCGCGCCGGACAGCCGCTCGATCGGTACGTCGACCGGAACGGTGCGCACCGGCGCACCCGGTGCCGACGCGAGCGCCCGGGATCCGACCCGGGTGCCGTCGGCGCGGGCGATCTCGAAGTCGTCGGCCCGTTCGGCCAGCTCCACCTCGGCCGGCGCGCCGCCGGTGTTGGTGACGGTGACGCGGGCCGTGGTCGTGCCGCCCAGCGGTACCGTCGCGGTTACCGGTGCCCCGGTGACGGTCAGCTGGCCGGCGGCCAGGTTGTAGTTGTGCCGGGTGGTCCAGTCCTCGGCGACGTCGGCCCACCGGGTCAGCGGCGCGTACTGGTTCGCCGTAGCGGTGATCCGGTGCCGGCCGGCGGGGGAGAACAGCGCGTAGAACCCGTCGTCGATCCCCGGGTCCGTCGGCGTGGCGACGGTACGGGTGCCCGCGCCGACCCGGTCCACCGGGGTGACCTGCGCACCGACCAGCCCGGCCCCGGTGTTGGCGTCCCGCACGAAGCCGGCGACCAGGCCACCGTCGACCACGAGGCACTCGAACTCGGTCTCGGCGATCCAGTCGACCGCGTTGCGGAACACCCGGGCACTGTCGTCGTGCCAGACCGCCGGTCCGGTGTTGTAGCTGGCCGCGTGCATCGACAGCAGCACGTGTCGGTTGTTCGCCCGCTGCTGCACGCCGATGCCGACCCCGACTCTGCCGGCCTCCGAGGTGACCGCGTTGGCGATGACCATCCGACCGTCACCGCCGTAAGCGTCGAAGAAGCCGTAGTACTTGGAGTAGTTGTCCGTCTCGTCGAAGGCGATCCGCCCGCCGAGCGGGAAGCCGGCCACCACCGGGTGTTCCTGCATCACCTGGTACGACAGGTCACCCTCGGTGTCGTAGACGATGCCGCTGCTGCGGGTACCCGGGTTGCCGGTGTACTGGCTGAGCATGTAGATGCCGTTGCCGCCGGTGTTGGACCAGGTGTCGAGGAACAGTAGACCGACGCCGGCCGCGTCGGTGTCGGCCAGGAACCGCAGGAACGTCTCCTGGCCCGGGTTGCTCGGCTGGTTGACGATGATCGCGTCGTAGCCGGTGACGTCGGTGTCCCAGTCGACCTCGGTGCTCGGCACGCCCTGCGCGTCGAGGTAGTCGCCGAGCTGACCGGCGTCGTCGCCGAGAATGCCGATGCCGGCGGAGAACGCGTAGCCCGGGGCGGTCCCGCACCGCTCGACCGTCGCGGCGACGTCCACGGTCCGGTTGCCGCCGCGCAGCTCGACCGCCTGTTCGACGATGCCGTAGCCGTCGTACTGCGGCTCCACCACCAGCGTGTACCCCGTGTGCGCGGGCAGGGTCACCTGGTAGCGGCCGGTGAACGGGTTGGTGAAGGTGCCGACCGGGGTGCCGTCGACGGTGACCTTGGCGTACAGCGGCCAGCCGTGGCCGGAGCCGTCACGGACCAGACCGCTGAGCGTCACGGTCGGCAGCGCGGTCAGCGCCACGTCGACGGTGGTCGCGCCACCGGCGGTGATCGTCGCTTCGGCGGTCTGCGGGGCGTAGCCGAACGCGGTGACGGTCACCGGGTAGGTGCCGACGGTCAGCCGGGCCGAGTAGGAGCCGTCCGCGCCGGTGACCCGCTCGCGGGCCGGCTCGGTGTCGATGGTGACGGTGGCGCCCTCGATCGGCTTGCCGGTGGCGGCGTCGGTGACGGTGCCGGTCAGGGTGCCGGTGTCGCCGACCGGTGCCGCTTCCAGCAGCGCCAACGCGTCGAGCCGGCCCTCGCCGAAGACGTTGTTGTCGGCGCCGGTGCCGCCGCACTGCGGGTCGGCGGTGTCGATCGCCGTCCGGTCCAGCAACTCGCGGGTAGCGTCGGTGTCGCCGATCAGCGACGGTGCCGCCGACCACAGCAGCGCCACCGCGCCGGCGACGTGCGGCGACGCCATCGAGGTGCCGTCGTCGGTGTAGTAGCTGCTGCCTGGCCCGGAGGAGCGCACCGCGACGCCGGGGGCGGCGATGTTCGGCTTGAACTCGCCGTCCTGGCCGGGGCCTCGGCCGGAGAAGCCGGCGATCCGGTTGTCGCTGTCGTACGCGCCGACCGAGTAGTTGATCGTGCGGCTACCGGGGGAGCCGCTGGACTGGCAGCCCAGCGAGCCACTGTTGCCGTTGGACCAGATGCCGAGGATGCCGGCGGCGTCCCACGCCGTCATCACGTCCTCCATGAACGGATCCATCGACGGCGCCCGGCTGCCCCACGAGTTGTTGATCACGTGTGGCCGTCGGCCCGCGTCGGGGTTCTGCCCGGCGAGGTCGGTCGGGGCGAGCAGCCACTCACCGGAGGAGACCAGCGCGGCGTCGCTCGGGCAGCAGCCGTTCGCCGCGATCCAGGTGGCCTCGGGGGCGACCCCGATCCGGTTGCCGGGGCCGCCGTCGCCGACCATGGTGCCCATCGTGTGGGTGCCGTGGGTGCCCCGGTCACAGGGCCCGTCGGCGCAGCGGCCGTCGGCGTCGAACCAGTTGTAGTCGTGGTCGAACGTGCCGTCACCGAGGTTGCCCCGGTAGCTCGCGACCAGCGCCGGGTGGTCGAACTGCACGCCGGTGTCGAGGTTGGCGACGGTGATGCCGGCACCCTTGGTGCCGTACTGGTCCCACACGTCGTCGGCGTTGATGTTGGCGACACCCCACTCGACGGCTTCGTCCGCCGTGGGGGTGCGGGTCGACTCGTCGGCGGTGGGGGTGCCCGGCGCCGGGTCGATCAGCTGGTACTCGACCGGCTGGTACAGCCCTTCGACGTCGGAGCGGGCCGCCAGCTGCCCGGCGAGCGTCGCCGAACCGTCGTGGACGTAGATCGCGTTGGACGCCCAGAACGACTGGTAGGTCACACCCTGGGTGTCGAGCAGGTGCCGTACGTTGGTCTGGCTGGTGGCGGCGGCGGTCCGCAGCGCCCGCACGACCGCCTCGCCCCGGGCCGTCCAGTCGTCGATCTGGCGGGCCTGCGACAGGTCGGCCTGGGCGGTGAACCGGATCCACAGGTCGGTGCCGCCGGTGGCCTGCAGCGACCGCTCCAGCTCCGGTTGAATCTTGTCGGCGGCACTGCGCGCCGGGGCGTCGCCCGGTTCCGGGCCGGGTCGGGGTGCCGCCGTGGCCGGCAGTGGCGCGACCAGCGCCACCCCGGCCAGCAGCACCAGCGACAGGGCTCGTGCGATGGATCTCATCGATGTCCTTCCGTGGGATCGGCCACGCGGGGTTGGCGCGGTCGCTCCTTACAGGGGTTGGTACGGGTCGCGGCGGTCGCTGTCGAACGCCGCGCCGTCGGGTGCCGGACCGTCGGTCGGCGCGGCGGCGTCGTCTCCGGTGTCGGCCGGTACGGCCACCGCCTCGCCAGGTCCGTCGGCGGCGGGATGATCGGGGCCCGGCGCATCGATGGGCCGGCCCGGCGGCATGTGCATACCGTCATGCTGCTGACCCGACGGGACGCTAGCTATCCAGCAGATACGTCAAAAAACCTGGATGCCACAGTGGATCAGCCTCGTCCGGTGACAGTGGTGTTGCGGACGGGTTTCAGCTGTCCGCCGAGAGAACTCCCGCCTCCATCGCGGCGACCGCCAGTGCCGTCCGGGTGGACACCGACAGTTTGCGCATCGCGGAACGCAACTGCTGATCCACTGTGGCAGAAGACTTGGTCAGGATCCGGCCGATCTCCCGGTTGGTGTGTCCTGCCGCCACCAACCGGACCACGTCCAGCTCGCGGGGGGACAGCTGGTCGCCGTACCCCTTGCGGCCGCCCCGCCAGCGGCGTGGCACCTGCCCGCCGTGCGCGCGCAGCAGCGTCGCCACCCGGTCGGCGTCGCCGCTCGCACCCAGGTCGGACAGCGCGGCGTGGACCTCCGTCAGCAACTCCCGGCCGGGCCCGGTCCGACCGGCTGCCAGCAGCGCCGCCGCCTGTTGTTCGCGGGCCAGCAGGGCGTCGTACGGGCGGGGCAGGGCCGTCCAGGCGCCGGCGGCCCGGTCGAAACCGGCTGCGGCCCGGTCGTGGTCACCGGCGGCGGCGGCCAGCGCCGCCCGGCACGTCGCAAGCGCGGCCTGCGGGCCGGGCGCGTCGCGACCGGCCAGCCCTCGGGCGAACCGGCGGACCAGTTCGGCGGCCGGGCCCGGCCGGCCGGCGGCCAGCAGCGCCGCGACCCGCGCAGGCGCGATATCGGTGGCCCACACCCAGACCCGCTTCGCGACGACGGTCGCCATCGGTGCTTCGGTGACCCGCGCCGCCCGGTCGATCTGACCGTCGTCGAGCCACAGTCGGGCCAGCGCCGCCGCCGGCTCCATCGTGTCGTCCACCGCGCCGCGCCCGGTCGCCTCGTCCAACACCAGCTGAAAATCCTGCTCGGCGGCGGGCCGCCGGCCCTGGGCGGCGGCCAGCCGGCCGGCCAGGCGGACCCCGGCGAGATACACGCCGGGGCGGTCCCGGTCGGCCTCGGCGAGGTCGCCGGCGCGGCGGGCCAGACCGTCCCAGCGCCCCGCGAACCAGTCCAGGTTGGCCTGTTCGATCAGGATGTTGTAGCGCAGTCGGCTCAGCTGCTCGACGTCGGCGAGGTCCATCGCGACCCCCAGGTGGCGTGCCGCGTCGGCGTACCGGCCCCACAGCAGCGCGCCGGTGCCGACATTGGCGTGGATCCGGGCGATGTCCCGGCGTTCGGCCGAGGTCGCGCCATCGATGGGTATCCCTGCCACCAGGTCCCATGCCTCGGGTTCACCGAGCATCAGCAGTGCGGCCGCCCGGTTGCCGGTCAGCGACAGCCGGTCGGCGGCGGCGGTGATGTCGGGCATCAGCGCGGCGGCGCGGCGTAGCCAGCGCAGGTGGGTGACGGCCGGCCACGGGCCGGCGTACGCCCAGCCCAGGTAGGTCATCGCCCGGGCCGCCTCCAACGGATCGTCGAGGTGGTCGACGGCGCGGCCGAGTTCGGTCAGCGCGGCCTGCGCCTCACCACCGATGATCAGTAGCCGACCCAACGGGTTACGGATGTCGGCCTGCTGCCGGGTGGTCAGCCCGGCCGAGCCCAGCACGGTACGCAGCGTGCCGACCACCCGGTGGTACACGTCGTCGACCGGTTCCCGGCGGCCGAGCGCCGCCACCGCTGCCGTACGGGCGATCCGGGCCTGCTCGGGTGCGGGAAGTCGGGCCGTGGACAGCACCTCGTCGAGGGTGACCACGGCCGAGGTGTGGTCCCCGGCGGCGATCATCCGTTCGGCGGTCCGTTCGGCGTACCGGGCCCAGTCGGCGGTCTCGCCGGCCTCCCGGAAGTGGCGGGCCAACCGGGCGACCGGCGGCGGGTCGAGTGCCTCGACCGCCCGAGCGGCGCGCAGGTGCAGGATGCGGCGTTCGGCCCGGGGGACGGCGTCGTAGACCGCGGTGGCGGTGAGCGCGTGGCGGAACCACCACCGGCCGTCCTCGCCTTCGTCACACTGCAGCAGGCCAGCCGCTGCGGCCTCGGCCGAGGCGGTCCGGCAGGCCCGCCGCAGCAGCCCGGCGGTGGCCGCGAGGGTGGCCTCGTCGCACGGCTCAGCCAGGACCGCCGCAGCGCGCAGCACCCGCTGGGCCGGCTGGGTCAACCGGCCGACCCGTTCCCGGGTCGCGTCGCGGACCGACTCCGGCACCTGCAGTTCGTCCAGGCTCAACCGGACCCATCGCCCGTCGCGGTGGACCACGTCCGCCCGGTCGCAGAGCAGCCGCACCGACTCCTCGACGACCAGGGGCACCCCGCTGGTGCGCTGGTGCAGAAAGCTGGCGAACTCGGCCGACATCGGGTTGCCGTCGAGCATCGACGACACCAGCGCCGCCGTGTCGGTCACGTCCAGCGGGGCCAGGGTGATCCGGACCGGTGCGCCGGTGGTCGACGACCGCGCCGACAGACGCAGCAGCAGCGACTGGTCGTCGACCTCCTCGGGCCGGTAGGTGACCACCAGCCCCGGCCCGCCCGGCTGCGGGCGGGCGGCAAGAAGGAGCAGGAACTCCAGGGTGGCCTCGTCGGCCCAGTGCGCGTCCTCCACGACGAGCAGGTCGACCCCGAGCGCGCCGATCACCTCGTCGAGGGCCCGGAACAACCGGTGCCGCGCGGCGCGGGCGTCGTCGGTCGGCTCCGGGGCCGGCGGCAGTTCGGCCGACCATTCCGGTACGAGTGGGCGCAGCGCGCCGGCCAGCGGGCTCAGCCGTACCCCGGTCAACCGGTGTCGGGCATCGCGCAGGCCGTCGACGATCGGGCCCAGGGTCAGCGACTCCCGCATCGGCGGACAGACCGCGAGCAGGGTGCTGGCGCGGCGCCCCGGCAGCGCCGCCAACGCCTCGCGGACGAGGCGACTCTTGCCGATGCCGGCTTCGCCCCGCACCAGCACCAGCGTCGAGGGCCGGGTCAGTGCCCCGACCAGCGTGGCCGTCTCGCCGGCCCGGCCCACGAACCGGGGCGGGCGGACCGCCACCGGGTGCCCACTCACCCGCATCGTCGCAGGCTAATCCTGACCGGACGGTCCGATGGTGACGTGCGTGGGTCAAAGCGCGAACGAGACGAAGAACGGGTCGCGGTCCGTCCCGTGCGATTCGGTGCAACAAATCTGCACATGGCCAGCTATTGCCCTGAGGAAAACCCTTTCCTACGATTGCGTTTCGTTGATGTTTCGCACCAGGGCCGGGTGGGAGGCAGATCGAAGGACATCGCTGACGGCGGGTCTGCGGGACGGGCAACGTCGCCCCGCCGCGAGACACCAGGAGAAGGTGAAGCACCATGAGACGACCAGTCGCACTGAGACTCCTCGCGGCAGCGGCCACGACAGCCGTGGCCGCAACGATCGGGGTGGCCCTGCTGACGCCCCAGGCATCGGCCTCGGTCACCGGCAGCGCCACCGGTTTCGCGACCGGCAACGGCGGCACGACCGGTGGCGCGGGTGGCCAGACCGTACGGGTCAGCACCGGCACCGCCCTGCACGCGGCGCTGTGCAACCGGGCCAGCAGCAGCACTCCGATCATCATCGAGGTGCAGGGCACCATCAACCACGGCAACACCAGCAAGGTGTCGGGCGACAGCTGCAACACCGCCGACGGGGTGATCGAGCTCAAGCAGATCAGCAACGTCTCGATCGTGGGGGTCGGCAGCGGAGCGGTCTTCGACCAGGTGGGCATCCACATCCGCGAGGCCCGCAACATCATCATCCAGAACGTGACGGTCCGTAACGTCAAGAAGTCCGGCTCGCCGACCTCCAACGGCGGGGACGCCATCGGGATGGAGGCGTCCGTCCGCAACGTCTGGGTCGACCACGTCACCCTGGAGGCATCGGGCGGGGAGTCGGAGGGCTTCGACGGCCTGTTCGACATGAAGAACGACACGCAGTACGTGACCCTATCCTACAGCATCCTGCGCAACTCCGGCCGCGGCGGCCTGGTGGGCTCCAGTGAGAGCGACCGCTCGAACGGGTTCGTCACCTACCACCACAACCTGTACGAGAACATCGACTCCCGCACGCCGCTGCTGCGCGGGGGGATCGGGCACATGTACAACAACTACTACGTCAACCTCAACGAGTCCGGGATCAACTCCCGTGCCGGGGCCCGCGCCAAGGTGGACAACAACTACTTCGAGGACTCCAAGGACGTCCTCGGCACCTTCTACACCAGTGAAGCCGGCTACTGGCAGGTCGGCGGGAACATCTTCGACAACGTGACCTGGTCGTCGCGCGGCGGCGACACCAACCCGGCCGGCCCGAATCCGCAGTCCAACACCAGCGTCAGCATCCCGTATCCGTACCCGATGGACGGGGCGAGCTGCGTGCCGAACCTGGTCCGGCAGCTGGCCGGTGCCAACAAGGGCAACCGGGTGTCCAACGGCAGCTGCACCCCGCAGAACCCGGCGCCCACGACGCCGGCACCGAACCCGACGACGCCCGGTCCGAACCCGACCACCCCGGGGCCGAATCCGACGACGCCGGCACCGGGTCAGCCCGGTGGGACCAACCTCAGCATCGGGGCCGGTGCCGACGGGTCCAGCAAGGCCAGCGGCACGAGCTACGGCAACGCGGTCGACGGTGACCTGGGCAGCTACTGGTCGCCGAACGGCTCGACCGGCCGGATCTCGGTCAAGTGGGGGTCCGCGACCACGGTCGCCGCGATCGTCATCCGGGAGGCGTCGGGTGCCGCCGGCAACATCGGTTCCTGGCGGGTCGTCAACAACGACAACGGCGCAGTCCTGGCCACCGGAAGCGGGGCCGGTGTGATCCGGTTCTCGCCGACCTCGCTGAGGAAGATCAACTTCGAGATCACCGGCGCGAGCGGCACCCCGCGGGTCGCCGAGTTCGAGACGTACGCCGGATAACCGACCCATCCTGGGCCCGGCCGACCACTGTCAGCTGCGGTCCAGCGTGATCCCCTACCAGGATGCTGATCCCGGTAGGGGATCACCGGTGCCGGTTTGCCGATGCCCGGGTCCGACCAACGGTGCGAACGGTGCGTTACGCACCGTCATCGACCCTGCGGGCAAATGTCGATCCAGCGTTATTCCTCTGAGGAATAATTATACCCCTGTGGAATAACGGTTTTCGGCAGTACTGCCCCCGAGGGCTCTGACGGGAGCTGCCCGACCAGCCGCGATGCTACGGTTGCCGCATGCACTCAGGTACCGCGTCGCGGAAGCTGCGCCGCCGCCGCTGACGGCGGCAGGGTGACCAGCATTTCCGCGACCTGACTCTGCTCCGCCGTCCCTGGCGTTCCCGCCGGGCGGCGATTGCGCGCTGCCCGGCTCCACGGCGAGCTGAGAGCAGACAGTGAACAACTCCGGGAACAACCCACCATTCGACCTGACGTCAGCATCCGACCTCGGCTGGGGTAGTGGACTGCCAGCCGGTGACCGGGCCCACGTTCGGGCCGACGGACTCCACGTCGTACTCGGCGGACGGGCGGTCCTGGCCGACGTCAGCGTCGTCGTCTCCGCGACGTCGCGGCTGGCCATCGTCGGTGAGAACGGCCGTGGCAAGACGACGTTGCTGCACGTACTGGCCGGCATCATCCGACCCGACCAGGGCACCGTACGGCGCGTCGGCACCTTCGGCGTCGCCCGACAGACCCTTCCCGCCTACGCTGGCGAGACCGTCGGTGACCTCACCATGGGCGCGATCCGCGCCTCGCAGCGCGCGCTGCGGGCACTCGACGAGGCTTCGACCGCGATCGCGCAGGGCCGCCCCGGCGCCGACGAGGCCTACGCCACCGCGCTGGACGCCGCCACCCGCCTGGACGCGTGGGACGCCCACCGTCGGGTCGACGTGGCGCTGGCCGGGCTCGACGCCTGCCCCGACCGCAGCAGGCCGCTGTCGACGCTGTCGGTCGGCCAGCGTTACCGGGTCCGGCTGGCCTGCGTGCTGGGTGCGTACTACGACCTGCTGATGCTGGACGAGCCGACCAACCACCTCGACGTCCGACCCGGGCTGCCCCTGCTGCGCTGCCACGACGTCACCGTGGCGGCACGGTTGTCCCGGCCGGTCACCGTCGAGTTGGACGGCGGCGACCGGCTGCTCGTCACCGGGCCGAACGGGGCGGGCAAGTCGACCCTGCTGGCCGTTCTCGCCGCGCACCTGGCCCCGTCGGGCGGGTCGGTCACGCACCTCCCCCCGGCGCGGGTCGCCTACCTCGGTCAGGAGGTTCCGCCCTGGCCGGCCGACCCCACCGGCCTGCTCGACCGGACCGCCTCGGGCACCCCGGTCGGGCGGATGTCCCACGGTCAGCAGCGTCGGCTCGACCTCGCGTTGCGGTTGGCGCAACGACCGAACCTGCTCATCCTCGACGAGCCGACCAACCACCTGTCGGCGGTCCTGGTCGACGAGCTGACCACCGCCCTGCTGGCCACCCCGGCGGCGGTGGTGGTCGCCACCCATGACCGGCAGTTGCTCGACGACCTGTCGGGGTGGCCGACGTTGCGCCTCGATACCCCGCCCGACGCCGGGACCGACGCCACCTGACCGTTCGAGGTGGTTCGGCGACGGCTCAGTCGCTGCCCGGGTGCCGCACGATCCGGGCGAGCACGTCGTCGCCGTCACGGACGCCGACGACCCGGACCTCGGCGTCGAGGTCGAGCTGCGACAACTCGACCTCGTCGCCGTCGTCGACCACCCGGCACTCGTCGGCGCAGGTCCAGTCGAGGGTGAAACCGTCGATGGACTCGACGGTCAGTGTGCTGCCGTCGACCGACTCGACGGTGCCGCGTTGGCCGACGACCGTACGTGGCCCGTCGTCGGTCTGCACGGTCAGTTCGCCGTGCAGTGCCGCGCCGCGCGGGCCACCACCGGCGAACGGGTGCCGGCCGCCCCACGGCCCACCCCGCCGGCCCGGGTAGTCGTCGCGCCAGTCGGCGAAGCTGTCGTAGTCGTCGATGACGCTGGTCAGCGCCGCAACGCTGACCGGCTCGCCGGTGCCGCCGTCGGTGCCGGTCGGCCCGCCGGCCGCGCAGCCGGCGAGGACCACGGCGGCGGCACCGGCGGTCGTCGCGGTCAGGACACTGGTACGCAGTGAACGTCTCATGCGTACCAGCGTCGGCCAGGGCCACGAAGACCCGGTGAGCCGGACGTTCGGATCAGGTAAGGCCACCCGGGGCCACCGGTCCGCCCGGTCGGCGCGGCAGCAGCACGGTGAACACCGCACCGCCGCCAGGGGAGTGGCCGGCGGTGATCCGGCCGCCGATGCGCTGGGTCAACCCGGCGGCCAGCGCCAGTCCGATCCCGGTGCCGACCGAGCGTTCACCCCGGTAGCGACGGTGCAGCGCGCCGCGTTCGAAGATCACCGCGAGGTCGTCGTCGGTGAAGCCGGGACCGTCGTCGTGCACCTGCACCGCGACGGTGTCCGGCTCCGTGGCCGGCGGATCCGACGGTACGCCGACCCGCACCGTGCCGCCCGCCGGCACCACCCGCAGCGCGTTGTCCAGCAGGATGTCGACGACCTGCCGCAGCCGCCCGGGGTCGGTGCGTACCGGCAGCGGGGCAGGGGGAACGGCCAGCGCCACGGTCACCCCGGAGCCGGCGAACCGGGGCGACCAGGCGGTGACCGCGTCGGCGAGCAGCGTACCGAGGTCGACGTCGGCGACCTCGATGGTGAAGTCGGCGGCCTCCAGCCGGGCCAGCGCCAGCAGATCGCCGACGAGGCGGTCCAGCCGGTGTGCCTCATCGAGCATGATCCGCCCGGTGGGTCCGGTGGCGTCGGCGTCGACGACGCCGTCGGCGAGCGCCTCGGCATAGCCGCGCAGGGTGGTCAACGGGGTCCGCAGCTCGTGCGAGATGGACAGCAGGAAGTCACGCTGCCGGGCCTCGCTGGCGGCCAGCGCGGCGGCCAGGTCGTTGAGGGCGTGGGCCAGCTGCGCCGCCTCGACCGGAGGTTCGACCGGAACCCGGACGGTGCGGTCGCCGGTGCGCAGCCGTTGCGCCGCGTGGGCGGCGGCCCGGATCGGTCGGGACAGCCGGGCGGCCAGCAGCACCCCGGCGACCAGGCCGGCACCGAGCCCGGCGACCAGCGCCAGCCACAGGTTGCTCCAGACCAGTCTGCCGGCCCCGGGACGCAGTGGCTGCAGCAGCACCACGGCCGTCTGTCCGCCGGTGGGTCGACCTTCCACCAGTGTGGGCCGGCCGTCGATGCGGGCCGGCCGGCGGGCGGCCACCGGTTCACCGGCGGCCAACCGCCGGAGCACCGAATCGGGCAGTTGCCGTGGCACCGAACCGGGCGCGATGCCGACCAGCTCGATGCCCTGTCCGGCCAGTTCGCCGGCCAGCCGGTCGAGCAGCGCGGCCCGCTGGGCGTCGTCCGAGGCCCCGCTGACGGCCGCCGCGACCAGGTCGGCCCTGGCGGCCAGCGAGGCCCGTGCGCCGCGTTCGGTACCCCGCACCCCGAGCGGGATCGCGACGGCGGCGGTGACCAGCACCGACAGCAGGGCGACGGCGCAGGCGACCCCGACGGTACGGGCGGTGAGCGTGCCGGTGATCCGATGCCGTACCGGTGGGACGGTGGCGGTCCCGGCTTCAGCCATCGGCGGTGTAGCCGACGCCCCGGACGGTGCGGATCACACCGGCGGCATCGCCCAGTTTGGCGCGGATCTGAGCCACGTGGACGTCGACGGTCCGGGTGCCGGCGTGCGCGGCGTACCCCCAGACGGAGGCGAGCAGCTCCTCGCGGGTGAAGACCCGGCCCGGTCGGCGCATCAGGTGTGCCAGCAGGTCGAACTCGGTCGAGGTGAGTACGGTGGGCCGTCCGGCGGCGGTGACGGAGCGTCGGGCCGTGTCGACGGTGACGGTGCCGAGGGTGTGCACCACCCCGGTGTCGGGCGGGCCGAGGCTGCGGCGTCGGATCGCGCGGATCCGGGCGAGCAGCTCGCGGGGGCTGAACGGCTTGGTGACGTAGTCGTCGGCGCCCAGCTCCAGCCCGACGACACGGTCGACCTCGTCGTCGCGGGCAGTGAGGAAGACGACCGGGGTCCAGTCGTCGTCGGCGCGCAGTCGCCGGCAGATCTCGGTGCCGCTGATCCCGGGCAGCCCGATGTCGAGCACGGCCAGCACCGGTCGTAGCCGGCGGGCGGCGGCCAGACCCGCGTCGCCGTCGGCGCAGACGTGGACACCGTAGCCGTCGCGGGTGAGGTAGAGCCGGACCAGGTCGGCGATCGGCTGTTCGTCCTCGACGACGAGCACCAGTCCACGGTCCGGTGGTGGTGCGGTGGTCATCCGGCAATCATCGTCGGGTCGGGGCACGGCGGCATCAGCTTCCGGTACGGATCAGGTAAAAGTTCCCGGTACGGATCAGGCAAAAGTCGTTGGTGGCGGGTGATTCCCGGATTGTCGAACGGACCGGATGCCGCATCAAATCAGATCACGGTCAATGACTTCACGAACACGCTGTGCGCTCATTAGGCTGATGGAATTCCTAACTCCATAGACGGAGGTAGATCAGTGTCTGTCCTCACTCGATCCGGCACCGGTCGCGCGCACCCGCGCCGGAGCATCCTCGCCCGAGGCGTCGCCGTGCTCGCCACGGCCGTGCTGGCCGCTGGCGCGGCGCTCGCCGGGGCCGCACCGGCGCAGGCCGCCGTACCCGACCGGTGGGGGTTCGCCTACCTGCAGACCCCCACCCCGGCGCCCGGCACCATCCTCGACACCACCCGCCAGTGGGGCGGCTGGAAGGCCGGCGCCCCGGCGCTGTGGGCCACCGTGAACCAGATCGGCGTGGGACGGTACCGGGTGAACTTCCCGAACACGGCCTCGCGCAACGGCGTCGCCCATGTCACCGCCGTCGACAACGCGCCCCGCTGGTGCCAGGTCTTCCAGACCTACCCCTCCGGCAGCAGCCAGATGGTCGAGGTCCAGTGCTACCGGCCCGGTGGTGCCCCGGACAACGCCCGGTTCGTCGTCGACTACACCTCCGCCTCCGGCGTCCTGCCACCGGGGCCCGCGTTCGGCTACGTCAAGGCCAACCCGGTCGGCGCGCTGATGTCGTCGTACAACTCGGCCGGAGCCGGCAACGTGGTCACCCACCTCGGCCCCGGCTTCTACGAAGTGAAGCTCAACGGCCTCGGCAACGCCCTGCTGGACGGCAACCTGCAGGCCACCGCCGAGCACCCGAACAGCCCCCGGCGCTGCAAGATCGCCCGGTGGACCTCCACCGGCGGCACGATCCTGGCGTACGTCTTCTGTTTCGACCCGGCCGGAGCGATGGCCGACAGCTTCTTCAACCTGACCTACCACCGGCAGCGGCCGATCTTCGGTGCCGTCCCGCCGAGGTACTTCGCCTATCTGTGGTCCCCGGCGCTCGGGGGTGGCACCGACTTCAACTCGGCCGGCGGGGTCAACACCATCATGGTCTCCGGCGTCGGGCAGTACATGGCGACCCTGCCGCTGGTCGGCTACCGGATGACCACCGTCCAGGTCACCGCGTTCGGTACCACACCGGACTACTGCAACCTGCAGGCACCGTGGCTGGTCTCCGGCACCACGGTCTTCGTCCGTAACGTGATCTGCTTCAACGCCGCCGGAGCCCAGACACCGAACGACTTCTTCCTCACCTACTCGTCCAACATCTGAACCAGGCCGGACGACCGCTGACCGACGGCGGGTGGGGTGGGGCCGACCGGCCCACCCCACCCGCCGCACGTCGTCAGGCCAGTCCCGCCCGGCGCAGGGCATCGGCGAGGGCGCCGTCGGCGTACCCGCCGCCGGCCGGCCGCCCGCCCCCGGAACCCGACCGACCACCGCCCCCGGATCGGCCGCCGCGCTGACCGCCGCCGTGGCCCCCACTCTGGCCACCGCCCTTGCCCGATTGGCCGTCGCGCCCCGCCGACCGCTGCTGACCGCCGCGACCGGGCCCGCCGCCGGCGTCACGCTGACCCGGGGTCCGGGCCGCACCGGGCTCGTCGTCCAGCCGCAGGGTCAACGAGATCCGCTTGCGCGGTACGTCCACCTCGAGCACCTTGACCCGCACGATGTCACCCGGCTTGGCCACGTCGCGCGGATCCTTCACGAACGTCTTGGACATCGCCGACACGTGCACCAGGCCGTCCTGGTGCACCCCGACGTCGACGAACGCGCCGAAGGCGGCCACGTTCGTCACCACCCCCTCCAGCACCATGCCGGTCCGAAGGTCGGCGAGCGTCTCCACCCCGTCGGCGAAGGTCGCCGTCCGGAACGCCGGCCGAGGGTCGCGGCCCGGCTTCTCCAACTCCGCCAGGATGTCGGTGACCGTCGGCAGACCGAAGACGGCGTCGACGAAGCGCTCCGGCTTGATCCGGCGCAGTGTCTTCGTGTCGCCGATCAACGTGCGCAGGTCGCTGCCGGTGTCGGCGAGGATCCGGCGGACCACCGGGTACGCCTCCGGGTGCACGCTGGACGAGTCCAGCGGGTCGTCGCCGTCGCGGATCCGCAGGAAGCCGGCACACTGCTCGAACGCCTTCGGGCCGAGCCGGGCCACCGACCTCAACGCCTCCCGGGACCGGAACGGCCCATGGCTGTCACGGTGCAGCACGATGTTCTCGGCCAGCCCGGCACCGATGCCGGAGACCCTGGTCAGCAGCGGAGCCGATGCGGTGTTGACGTCCACCCCGACTCCGTTGACGCAGTCCTCCACGACGGCGTCGAGCGACCGGGACAGCTTCGTCTCGGAGATGTCGTGCTGGTACTGCCCGACCCCGATCGACCGAGGGTCGATCTTGACCAGTTCGGCGAGCGGGTCCTGCAGGCGCCGGGCGATGGAGACCGCGCCGCGTAGCGACACGTCCAGGTCCGGCAGCTCCTGCGAGGCGTACGCCGAGGCCGAGTAGACCGACGCGCCGGCCTCGGAGACCATCACCTTGGTCAACTTCAGCTCGCCGTGGCGGGCCATCAGGTCGGCGACCAGCTTGTCGGTCTCCCGGGACGCGGTGCCGTTGCCGATCGCGACCAGCTCGACCCGGTGCGCGGCGGCCAGCTTCGCGAGCGTGTCGATCGAGGCGTCCCACTGCCGGCGGGGCTCGTGCGGGTAGACCGTCTCGGTGGCCACCACCTTGCCGGTGGCGTCCACCACCGCCACCTTCACCCCGGTCCGGATCCCCGGGTCCAGCCCCATCGTGGTCCTGCTGCCGGCCGGTGCGGCGAGCAGCAGGTCGCGCAGATTGGCGGCGAACACCCGGACCGCCTCGTCCTCGGCCGCCTGCCACAACCGCATCCGCAGGTCCGCGCCGAGGTGGATGAGGATCCGGGTGCGCCAGGCCCAGCGCACCGTGTCGGCCAGCCACTTGTCCGCCGGGCGCCCCTGGTCGCTGATGCCGAACCGGCCGGCGATGATCGGCTCGTAGCTGCTCGGCCCGGCGACGGCGTCGGCCGGCACCTCCTCCGGCTCCATCGTCAGGTCCAGGACCTGCTCCTTCTCGCCGCGCAACATCGCCAGCACCCGGTGCGACGGCAGCTTCGTGAACGGCTCGGCGAAGTCGAAGTAGTCGGCGAACTTGGCGCCCTCGGTCTGCCGGCCCTCGCGTACCCGGGAGGTGAGCCGGCCCCGCGACCACATCCGCTCCCGCAGCTCGCCGATCAGGTCGGCGTCCTCGGCGAAGCGTTCCACCAGGATCGCCCGCGCACCGTCCAGCGCGGCCGTGGCGTCGGCGACTCCCTTGTCGGCGTCGACGAAGCCGGCGGCGACCGTCCGTGGATCCTGGGCCGGGTCGGCGAGCAGCGTCTCGGCCAGCGGCTCCAGCCCGGCCTCCCGGGCGATCTGCGCCTTGGTCCGCCGCTTCGGCTTGTACGGCAGGTAGATGTCCTCCAGCCGGGCCTTCGAGTCGGCCGCCATGATCTGTGCGGTCAGCGCGTCGTCGAGCTTGCCCTGGCTGCGGATCGCCTCCAGGATCGCGCCCCGGCGCTCCTCCAGCTCCCGCAGGTAGCGCAGCCGCTCCTCCAGGGTGCGCAGCTGCGCGTCGTCGAGCATCCCGGTGGCTTCCTTGCGGTACCGGGCGATGAACGGCACCGTCGCACCGCCATCGAGCAGCTCGACGGCGGCGGCCACCTGCCCCGACCGTACTCCCAGTTCCTCCGCGATCCGTTGATCAATCGCTGTGGTCACGTCGCGTGCCCCGCTCCAACTTCCCGGCGTGCCGGCGGTGGTGTGCCCGCCGGCTCGCTGCCTGCCGCCCGCCGGCCGGCGTCGCGGCGGCGGGGACCACGGTGCGCGGTCCGACAAGCATTCTGCCGGCAACCGGGGACCGGTGTCGCGCCACCACGCGACCGCGAACGCCGCAGGGGACCGGTCACCAGGCGACGGAGGTGTCCCGTGCCGGCCACAACCGGACCGCCATCCGGGACCGGGTCGGCTGCCCGTTGATCGCCGCGACCACCGCCGTCAGCTGCGGGTCGAGCCCGGCGGCGGTGGTGGTCAACTGACTGCGCACCGTCGGGCCGTACATGGTCACGAACCATGCGTCGGCACCGGTGGCGCGGACGATCTGGGCCAGTGTCGCGGCACGCCGACCGACCGGCCCGGAGCGGCCGAGCGCGTGCCCGAGCCGCACCCGGGGGCCGACCGCGCGGACCGGATCCATCGCCGGGAACCGCGCGACCGACCGTCGGGTCAGCGGTTGGCGGACGACCTCGGTACGCAGCACGCCGAGCGCCTCCAGGTCCTCGGCGACCACCCCGGGCAGCCCGGGACGCATCAGGGTGATCCAGTCCGGCACCGGTTGACGGGGCTCCCGCCGCAACTCCGCCAGCAGCGGATCGGCGACCGGATCACCGATCGGCAGGCCGTCGGCCGGCACCAGCAGGCCGTCGTCGCGTACCTGCGCCCGGCCGGCCAGCACCAGGGTGGCGATCGCGGCACCGGCCAGGCCCGCGCCGAGCGGTTCCGGGCCGATCATCGGCCGTCCGGTGCTGTCGTCGAGCGCAACCAGGAAGAACTCCTCGGTCAGCGTCAACTCCGAAGGAGTCCGGGCACGGGGCATCGAGTCGTCCCTTGCGGCGGTTCTGGTACGCGAGTCGAGCAGGACCCAAGCAGCGGCCCGACGAAATGACCTTGCTGCAGCGGAACCTTACGACGCCGGACCAATCAGCTCAACCCAGTGCTTTGCCGGACACCGCCAGAGGTCGCCCGGCAGCGCCGAACGGCACCCCGGGCCTCCGACGACGTCCGTACCGGGTTAGCGTCTGCTGATGAACCGGGCACCGGAACCGGACCGGCCGGCGCGGCCGTCCGCCGATGACGACGCCGACCCGCGCGCCCGCCGGCTGTTCGGCCGGCGCGCGGCGGCCGCCAGCGACCTGGCGGGCAGCCCGTTTCGGGCCGACCGGGACCGGCTCGTCTCCTCGCCGCTGTTCGCCCGCCTCGGCGGGGTCACCCAGGTGATCAGCCCTGGTGGGTCCGGTCTGCTGGTGCACAACCGGCTCACCCACAGCCTGAAGGTCGCCCAGGTCGGCCGGGCCATCGCCGAACGGTTGACCGCCGACGACCGGCACCGGGGTCTGCTGGACAAACTCGGCGGCTGCGACCCGGACGTGGTGGAGGCCGCCGCGCTCGCCCACGACCTCGGCCACCCGCCGTTCGGGCATCTGGGCGAGCGGGTGTTGGACCGGGTGGCCCGGCTGCGGCTCGGCCTGCCGGACGGCTTCGAGGGCAACGCGCAGTCCTACCGGATCGTGACCAGCACGGAGATCCGTGGCACGGCGGCGGTGGGGCTGGACCTGACCGCGGCGGTACGGGCGGCGATGCTGAAGTACCCGTGGACCCGGCGTACCTACCCGGACCCGCATCCGAGCACGCTGCGCCCGGCACCGCGTGGCGCGGCCGTCGCGCCGGACGACCCGTCGACCGGTTCGGTCAAGTTCGGCGCCTACACCACCGAGGCCGCCGACCTGCGGCAGGCCCGCGAACCGTTCGCCGGGCTCATCGACCCGTGGCAGCAGACCGTCGAGGCGTCCATCATGGATGTCGCCGACGACATCGCGTACGCCATCCACGACCTGGAGGACTTCCACCGGGTCGGTGTGCTGCAACAGGGCACGGTGGCCGGGGAGCTGACCGCCTGGCAGCGGGCGATGACGGAGCTGGCCGGCCTCACCGACGCCGAGATCGGGGCGACCACGCACCGGCCCGGCCGGGCGATCGAAGGGCTGCGCCGCCAGCTGCACCGCAAGGACAGTTGGATCGCCTCCGACGAGGTCTTCGCGGCCGCCGTCGAACACGTCCGGCGGGAGCTGGCCGAGGGCCTGCTGATGGTGCCGTTCGACGGGTCGATCGAGGCCGAGGAGAACATCACCACGTTCTCCGCCCGGTGGACCCGCCGACTGGTCGACGCGATCGGGGTCACCCCGGACCCGCCGGTGCGGTCCGGGCACGTCCTGCTGGCCACCGCACAGTGGCACGAGGTGCAGGTGCTCAAGTTCGTGCACCACCGGTTCGTGCTGGCCCGCCCGGATCTCGCCCTGCACCAGCGGGGCCAGGCCGACCTGCTGGCGACCCTGATCGACAAGCTGTTGGCCTGGTTGACCGACCCGGACGAGCAGGCGCGGCTACCCCGCCGCCTGCACGACCTGGTGGAGCTGGCAACCGCCGAACTGGCCGGCCTGGTCGCCGACCCCGGTCCGCCCGCCCGGGGGCGGGCGATCGTCGACTACGTCGCGTCGCTCACCGACGGTCAGGCCGTCGCGTTGCTCGACGCGCTCACCGGCCGGTCCGGGCAGCTCTGGACCGACGCGTTCGTGCTGTGACCGGCTGATCGTGGCCTGTGGCCCGGTGCGTCGGTCAGTCCCGCCAGTCGTAGTCGAGATCGACCAGGCTGGAGCCGACCGTGATCCGGGCCAGGACGGCGAGCAGGGCCGACCGGCGCTGGTCACGGCTGACGATGTCGGCGGCGTCGGCGTTCAGGTGGACGTACCGCTGCCAGATCAGTTGCTCGATCTCCTCGGCGTTGATCAATCTCCGGTCACACTGTGTGTCGGGGCATGCGTAGTACCGGATGCCGTCGTCGGCCCAGGCAGGGATCATCGGACGGTCCGCGCAGCGGAGCAGTCCGCGCAGGATGTAGAGATCAGTTTCGGTGGTGCCAGGTCGTGCGGGGTTGACCATGGTGTCCATCCCTCATCGCCTCCTGCCTGTGTGTACGGCTGGGCGAGGAGTCCGGTTCGCCGGCACGACGTACCAAATGTGGTTGATCCGGCCGGGCTGGGCGGTCTACCCGGCGCGGCCGTTGCCCGGTCGCAGGTTCTGCAGCCGCACCTGCCCCAGGGCGACCAGCCGACCGTCACCGTCGGTGATGTCGACCTTCCACAGTTGCTGACTGTGGCCGCGATGGACCGGGGTGCCGACGGCGGTCAGTTCGCCGCCGCTGACCGCCGCGAGGAAATCGGTCTGGTTGGCGACGCCCACCACCCGGCCCTGATCGCCGATCCAGAGCGTGCCGCCGATGCTCGCCGCGCTCTCCACCAACGTGCAGTACACCCCGCCGTGCACGATCCCGTACGGCTGGTGCAGCGCGGCGGTCACCGGCATCCGCAGCCGGACGGCGTCGGCGGACGCCTCGTCGAGACGTATCCCGAGCAGGCCGTACAACCCGCTGTTCAGCTGCTGCATGTCGTCTCCTGTCCCTGGCCCACCGCGCGGGCCGGTGCGGCCCGCGCCGAGCCTAGCCAGGACGGCCGGCCCCGGCCGGGACGCCCCTGGTCCGTTCGCCCCGTTGCCTGGCCAGCCGCATCGCCGGCCGCTCCACCCAGCGGTGCAGCGGCACCGCCAGCAGGTAGGACCCGACCAGGAACGCCACCGCCAGGGCGACCGCCTGCCCGGCCGGGAAGACCCGGTCCCGGCCGAGGAGGTGCATCACGCTGATGATCACCACCATGTGCACCAGGAAGAAGGCGTACGACACCTCGCCCAGGTGCACCGCGAGCCGGTCCCGCCACACCGACCGCCGACCGCCCAGGTCGGCCAGGGCTGCCGCCGGCACCAGCAGGCCGATCGTGACGATCGTCGCGGCGGTGTCGCGCGCAGCGGCCGGCAGCCACCCGACGGCGAGGTAGTTGACCACCCACAGCGCCGTCGCCAGCGGGAGCGCCGGCCCTCGCCAGGCACCGCGCAGCACCAGCAACGCCAGCACGATGCCGAGCAGGAACTCCAGCATCCGTACCGGTGGGAAGACGTAGACGAACCACCGGCGGTGCTCGGCGGCGACGAGAGCCTGCGCCACCAGCGGCATCGACCACACGGCGAGTGGCACCACGATGGCGGCCACCCGCAACGCGCCGGTACGGAGTCGCCGCAACCCGGCGTACAGCAGGGGAAACGCCAGGTAGAAGGCGATTTCGCAGGAAAGTGACCAGGTGACCGGGTTGATCCCCAGGTAGTAGACGTCCGAGGGATGCCAGGCGTGCACCAGCAGGGCCGAGCTGGCCAGCAGCTGTGGCCAGGAGTCCGGTGTCCGGGCGGTCACCACCAGCCCGACCAGCGCCAGACCCAGCGCCACCAGATGCGCCGGATAGACCCGGACGATCCGGTTGCGCAGGAAGCGTCCGGGCCGGTGACCGGAACGGACCGACCAGGTGAGCACGAAGCCGGACAGGACAAAGAAGAACGACACCCCGAGGTCGCCGGCGTCGAACAGCAGGCCGGCCCACCACACGTCCTGCGGGTCCGCGAGCGGGATGAACGAGTACGCGTGCACGCCGAAGACCAGCAGGGCGGCGGCCCGTAGCCCGGTCAGCGACGGCAGCCGGCCGGGCGCAGGTGGGGTGGCAGGCACGGCGGGACATGTCTCCCGCGCCGTCGACCGCTAAACAGCCGCCGTCGTCGCGGCTGACCGGTCCGACCGTGCCGGCACGTGTTCCTGACCAGGGCAGGTCCGCAGCGGGCTTGGTATGGTGTGCGCCTGTTTGACGAATCAGCCGGTGGATGACATGTGCGCAGGGGCCATCGTGGTGCGACCCGCCGCGCCGGGGACGACCCGCGCCTGTTCGTCGTTGCCGGCGCTGGCCCTGCTCGTCGTCGGCGCCGTGGCGGCCGTGCTGTACGGCGTCGTCGACTCCCCACTGATTCACGGCTCAGCGTTCGTCGTCGCTGGGGTGGGCGGGGCCGCGGCTGTGGTGGTGGGACCCCGCTGGCACGGTGCCCGACCGCGACTGGCCTGGGCGTTGCTCGCCGCCGCGTGTGTCTGCTTCCTCACCGGCGCGCTGGCACGGCCGTGGGCGGTCGGCCAGGACGGGACGTACGCGCTGGCGGCGGACGCCGCGACGGTGCCCGGCTACCTGTTCATGCTGCTCGGGTTGGCGGGGCTGCTGCGCACCCGGGGCCGACTGCCGTCCCACGCGGTCATCGACGGGCTGATCGTCTTCATCGGTGCCGCCCTGTGTTCGGTGCTGCTGCTGGCGGTACCGGCCGGCAGCATCACCGGCCGTCCGGCGTTGGTGTCGGCCCTCGCCGCGCTGTACCCGATCTTCGACGTGATCCTCGTCCTGCTGCTGGTCAGTCTGGCCTTCACCACCGCCGCGCGGCGGGCCAGCTACCTGTTGCTGGTCGCCTCGATGAGCTGCCTGCTGCTCGGTGACGTGCTGTACGCCATCATCGGGGTCTCCGGCCAGCTGACCGGCTCCCGCCTGCTGGACCTGCCGTTCCTGGTCGGCTTCCTGCTCATCGGCGCGGCGGCGCTGCACCCGTCGGTGGTCGAGCTCGGCCGGGCCGCCCCGCTGCCGGTGCAGGCGTGGTCCTGGCAGCGGCTGCTGCTGATCGGTCCGGCGTTGGCCGCACCGTTCCTGTTGACGGTCTTCGTCTCCGGCCGGTCCGCCACCGACCGGCTGGTGCTCGGGGTCGGCGGCGCGGCGATGGTGGTACTGCTGATGATGCGGGCGGTCTCCGCCGTGCAGGGCTATGCCGCCGCGCAGCGTCGCTACGAGCACCGGGCCACCCACGATCCGCTCACCGGCCTGCCCAACCGGTTGATGCTCGCCGCCGAGGTCCGTCGGCTGCTGACCACGCGTCCGGCGAACCGGACGTGGATCTGGGTGTTCTTCCTCGACCTCGACGGCTTCAAGCTGGTCAACGATTCCTGGGGGCACCACGCCGGCGACCAGCTGATCGCCGAGGTGGCGGGCCGGCTGCGCGCGGCGCTGCCCCCGGCGGCGATGGTCGCCCGGGTCGGCGGCGACGAGTTCGTCGTGGTCCACCTGGGTGACCGCTCGGACGCGCTCACGGTGGCCGACCGGATCATCGACTGTGTGAACACGCCACTGCAGATCCGCCAGGTCGAGGCGGTGATCACCGCATCGGTGGGTATCGCCGGGACCGAACTGGGCCCCGCCGGCGTCCGCGCCGACCCGCCGGTGTCCGCCGACGCGCTGCTGCGCGACGCCGACACCGCCATGTACCAGGCCAAGGCCGACGGCCGGGGCCGGTGGGTGATGTTCGACGCGTCGATGCACGAACGGGTCCGGGAACGGGTCGACATCGAGCAGGCGCTGCGGACGGCGCTCGCGCAGGACGACCTGCGGTTGGCGTACCAGCCGATCGTCGATCTGGAAAGCGGTGCCCTGATCGGGGCGGAGGCGTTGCTGCGTTGGGAGCATCCCGAGCGCGGGCCGGTGTCGCCGGCGGTGTTCATCCCGATGGCCGAGGACACCGGGCTGATCGGACCGATCGGGCGCTGGGTGCTCGACCGTGCGCTGCATCAGGTCGCGCAGTGGCGCGCCGACGGCACGGTCGACGCCGACTTCTGGATGTCGATCAATGTGTCACCCCGGCAGTTGCGCGACCCCGGGCTGTCCCGGGCGCTGGACGACTGCCTGGCCCGGTACGACGTACCGGCGTCGGCGGTGGTGCTGGAGATCACCGAGTCGGTGATGATCGACCCGACCAGCGCCACCGGCCAGGTCCTGTCCGACCTGCGCCAGCGCGGCATCCGCATCGTCGTCGACGATTTCGGCACCGGCTTCTCGGCGCTCGGCTACCTGCGGAGCCATCCGGTGACCGGGGTGAAGGTGGACCGTGCGTTCGTGGCCGGGCTCGGGGCGAGCGCCAAGGATGAGGAGATCGTCCGGGCGGTCGTCGCGATGAGCAGC
Organism: Solwaraspora sp. WMMA2056; assembly: GCF_030345095.1. Taxonomy (NCBI): domain Bacteria; kingdom Bacillati; phylum Actinomycetota; class Actinomycetes; order Micromonosporales; family Micromonosporaceae; genus Solwaraspora; species Solwaraspora sp. WMMA2056. Next base: position 5,283,060 of record NZ_CP128360.1, on the reverse strand, counting down.
GCGCTGCACCTCACCGTGGTCGCCGAGGGCGTCGAGACGCCGCTGCAGCAGAGCGTGCTCGCGGTCCTCGGCGTGCTGTACGGCCAGGGCAGACTCTGGGGGGAACCGGTGGAGCCACAGGAGTTCGTCCACCTCTGGTCGGCGGAGGTCGGCCCGGCGGAGGTCGGCCGGGCAGAGCCGATGGCGACCGCGGAGCCGGAGCCGATGGCAGCGGCGGAGCCGACTCAGGGCCGCGGCGGCGGCTCGTAGAGCCAGAACGTCTGTTCGTCGAGCCGCCGGGCCCCGGTGCCGGCGGTCAACGACGTCAGTGTCTGGTGGATCGCCCTACCGAGCCCGATCTCGTCGTTGCGGCGGCAGATGTCCAGCGCGGCGATGCCGTCGCAGGCGCGTACCCGCTGCCACATGTCGGCGATCACCGACTCGAAGATCCCGCAGCCACGGCTCGCCGGGTGGATGGCGAAGAACCCGATGTACCAGATGCGTTTCTCGGCGTACAGCTGTGGCCAGTGGTGCGCGAAGTAGTCCGGTGAGATCAGTGGCATCGCGTCGAGCTCGTTGGTGAAGGTCGCGAGCGCGGCCAGTTCGTCCGGGCGACCCGGGTCCCGCCCGAGGTACTTCAGCACCCGTTTGTCACTGATGACGTGGTCGAACTCGACGCGGTCCATGACGTGCCGTTGCACCGCGGTCACCCGCAGTTCGTCGAATGCGTCGGTGTACAAGCGCCAGGTCGCCTCGGTCAGCTCGGCGGGAACGTCCGTACCGACCTCGATGTGCATGATCATCCCTCCGGGCCGCGTCGCGTGCGTGGGGGGTGGACGGACCCTGCCGTTCAGTATGGGTGACAACTGAGTGTTAGGTCAGCTCGACAGACACTGTGGCACAACGGGTTCGTCGGACAGCCGGACCGATCCAATGTAGAGTTCATACACGCAGTGTCCGGAGGTGGACACGAAGCGGGTGCCCCCGGGCTGCTCGTCGCGATTTCTTCCGCTGCGATCGATCCGTCCGGCGGTCGGCTGCGTACCTCCGGGTGGGCACCTCGGTGCATGGTGCCCGCGAGCCGAGGAGGGCCCGTCATGCAGCGACCGGCACAGGGGGCGCAGCCCGCAGCGATCGAACTCGGTCCGGTCGACCGTCCGGAGCCGTCCGGGTCGTCCGGGTCGTCCGGCGGCCCGACGGTCCCGCTGGCCGAGCCGGGCAACTCCGCGCCGTACCGGCCCGACGGGGCCTGGCCGGGCCGCCCGCCCAGCGACGCCGGTGATCCGGCCGAGGACCACCTTCCGCCACTGTCCGGCGACGACACGGTGACCGGGCCGCCCCGGCTGCTCCCACCGCCGCCGTGGCTGGCCCGGGAGTTGGACCGGCCCGAGCCGGTCGCCCCGGCCGTACCGTTCTTCGACCGTGGCTCCGGCGACGCCGCCGCCGACGCCCGTGGACCCGACGGGTCCGGCGACTGGCCCGACGGCGGCGAGTCCGACCATCGCGACGACCCGGCGTACGGGGCCTCGCCGAGCTGGACGGCCCCGGACTGGACGCCGCCGACCGGTCCACCGGACGGGCCGCCGACCGCACGTCGCCGCCCCCGGCGGTTCGCCCTGCTGCTGACCGGTCTGCTCGCCCTGTTCCTGGTGGCCGCCGTGGCCGGTGCCAACCTGATGCAAACGCGCGGCGGTGGCGGCGGTGGCCCGACCGCCGACGCGCAGCCCGCCCCCGCCGCCCCGGACTCAGCCGCCGGCGGCGCACCCGCACCGGGAGCGGTCGACGACGGCGACCCGGTCGAGACGGCCCCGGCCACCGAACGACTGGTCACCGGCCCGCGCGGCGACCTGCAGGAAGCCGAGTTCGACCTGGTCAGCGGCACCACCACGGTCAATATCCGGGCGGTCGACCTCGGCGACGAACTGTACCGGGTGAGCACCCCGATCGATGCCGACGTGCAGCCACGGATCATCGCTGACGACGACAGCCGGATCCAGCTGCACCTGGTGCCCAGTGGGCAGACCGGACCCGGCGTCGTCGACATCCAGCTGAACTCGGCGGTCCGCTGGCAGCTGCGCCTCACCGGCGGCGTCGCCCAGCACGCGATCGACCTGACCGCCGCCGACCTCGACGGCGTCGACATCGTCGGCGGGGCGGCCCGGATCGACCTGGCACTGCCGGCACCCGACGGCACGATGACGGTACGGATGACCGGCGGCGCCAACCAGTTCGTGGTCAGCGCCCCGGACGGTCCGCCGGCCCGGGTCAGCTTCGGTGCCGGCGCCGGCGACGTGACCCTCGATGACCGTCAGCGCGGTGGTGTCGCCCCCGGAGCGGTCTTCACCGGCCGTGGCTTCGCCGACGCGACCGACCGGTACGACATCGACGTCGTCGCCGGTGCCTCCGTGTTCACCCTGCAACGCGACTGACGAATCAGCGACGACTGAGCCGTCGCCGCCGCCCTGGCGTCGGCGGGCCGGATCACCCGACGGCTCAGTCCGCCGTTTCCGCCTCGTCCATCATCCGGTAGATCCGCTGCTCCGACACCGGGTACGGGGTGCCCAGCGCCTGGGCGAACACGTTCACCCGCAGCTCCTCGATCATCCAACGGATCTGCCGGGCGGCCTCGGTGTGATGCCGGGCCGGCGGCAGCCCGTCGAGCAGTTGCTGGTACTCCCGGCGTACCGTGTCGATCCTCGCCTGCTGGTCGCGGTCCCGGCGCGGATTCTGCGGCAGCTTCTCCAACCGGCGGTCGATCGCGGTCAGATAGCGGGGCAGGTCCGCCAGCCGCGCGTACCCGGTGACCGTCACGAACCCCGGGAAGACCAGCGCGGCGAGCTGGTCGCGGATGTCGGTCAGCGCCGCGACCAGGGCCAGGTCGGTGGTACGCCCGAGTCGCTGCTGCACGTCGTGCGCCGCCGCCAGCACCCGGCGTACCCGGTTGACCACCTCGACGGTGGTGTCGACCAGCCCGGCGCGGACCTGCTCGCGCAGCGCCGCGAAGCCGTCGGCGTCCCAGGCCGGCCCGCCCGCGTCGGCCATCAGCTTGTCGACCGCCGCCCCGGCGCAGTCCTCCAGCAGCTCCACCACGTTGCGGTACGGGTTGCGACTCAACGCCAACTTGTCCTGGTTGGACAGCCGGCCGGCGACGAACTTCGCCGGCGACGGCAGGGTGATCAGCAGCAGCCGCCGGGTGCCCGCCCACATCGACCGGTCCCGGGCGGCGGCCCGGTCGAAGACCCGGACCGCCACCGAGTCACCCTCGTCGACCAGCCCCGGGTACGCGGTGACCCGGTAGCCGGCCCGGTCCTGCTCGACGCTGCGGGCCAGGGTGCCGATGCTCCAGTCCCGCAACCCCCGGCGCTCCACGTCCGGCGCGGCGGCGGCCACCACCTTGCGGACCTCGGTGGTCAGCTGCCGGCGCAGCGCCGCGAGGTCCTTGCCCTCGGCGACCGGCTTACCGTCGGTGTCCACCACCCGGAACGTCACCCGCAGATGCGCCGGCAGCCTGGTCAGATCCCAGGCGTCGTGCGGCACGACCACCCCGGTCATCCGGCGCAGCTGCCGGGCCAGCGCGTCCAGCAACGGCTCGGCACCCGGGGTGATGGCGGCCAGCGCCGCGCGGGCGAAATCCGGCACCGGTACGAAGTTGCGGCGCAACTGCTTCGGCAGCGACCGGATCAACGCGATGACCAGCTCCTCGCGCAGGCCGGGCACGTGCCAGTCGAAGCTGTCGTCGGAGACCTGGTTGAGCATCGCCAACGGCACGTCGACGCTGACCCCGTCGACGGCCGAGCCCGGCTCGAACCGGTACGTCAGCGGCAACGCCATCCCGTCGGAGTGCCACTCGTCGGGGTAGTCGGCCGGGTCGACCCGGCCCTTGCCCTGGTTGACCAGCATGTCCCGGTCGAAGGTGAGCAGGTCGGGCCGGTCCCGGCGGGCCTTCTTCCACCAGGAGTCGAAGTGCCGACCGGAGACCACGTCGGCGGGCAGCCGCTGGTCGTAGAACTCGTAGAGGGTCTCGTCGTCGACCACGATGTCCCGCCGGCGGACCCGTTCCTCCAGCTCACCGACCTCGTCGAGCAGTGCCCGGTTGTCGTGGAAGAACCGGTGCGGGGTGTGCCAGTCGCCCTCGACCAGGGCGTGCCGGATGAACAGCTCCCGACTCAGCACCGGGTCGACCCGGCCGAAGGTGACCTTGCGGCCGGCGGCCAGCGGTACGCCGTACAGGGTGACCTTCTCGTAGGCCATCACCGCCGCCTGCTTCTTCTCCCAGTGCGGCTCGCTGTACGAGCGTTTCACCAGGTGACCGGCGAGCGCCTCGACCCACTCCGGTTCGACCTTGGCGACCGTACGGGCCCACAGCCGGGACGTCTCGACCAGCTCGGCCGCCATCACCCAGCGGGGTGGTCTGCGGGCCAGCGCCGAGCCGGGGAAGATCGCGAACTTGGCTCCCCGGGCACCCAAGTACTCCGGCTTGGCCGGGTCCTTCACCCCGACGTGCGACAGCAGACCGGCCAGCAACGACTGGTGTACGGCGGCCGGCGCGGCCGGCTCACCGCCCCGGTCGACCGGCACGTTCATCGACCGCAGCACCTGCCGGATCTGGCTGTGGATGTCCTGCCACTCACGGACCCGCAGGTAGTTGAGGAACTCGGCCCGGCACATCCGCCGGAACGCGCTGCCGGAGCGTTCCCGCTGCTGCTCCCGCAGGTGGCGCCACAGGTTGAGCAGGGCGACGAAGTCCGACTCCGGATCGGCGAACCGGGCGTGCGCCTGATCGGCCTGGGGTTTCTGCTCCGCCGGCCGCTCCCGGGGATCCTGGATGGACAACGCGGCGGCGATCACCGACACCTCGTCGACGCAGCCGTTGCCCTCGGCCGCGAGCACCATCCGGCCCAGCCGGGGATCCACCGGCAGCTGCGCCAGCCGCCGCCCGACAGCCGTCAACCGGGGCGGCAGGCCCGGCGCGGGCGGCTCGATCGCGCCCAGCTCGTGCAGCAGCGCGACGCCGTCGGTGATCTGCCGGCGGTCCGGCGGCTCCACGAACGGGAACGCGGCGATGTCACCCAACCCGATCGCGGTCATCTGCAGGATCACCGAGGCCAGGTTGGTCCGCAGGATCTCCGGATCGGTGAACTCCGGCCTGGACTCGAAGTCGGCCTCGTCGTACAGCCGGATGCAGATCCCGTCGGAGGTACGCCCGCAGCGGCCCTTACGCTGGTTGGCCGACGCCTGCGACACCGGCTCGATCGGCAGCCGCTGCACCTTCAACCGGTTGCTGTAGCGGGAGATCCGCGCCGTACCCGGGTCGATGACGTACTTGATGCCCGGCACGGTCAGCGACGTCTCGGCGACGTTGGTCGCCAACACCACCCGCCGACCCGGATGTGGCTGGAAGATCCGGTGCTGCTCGGCGGCGGACAACCGGGCGTACAGCGGCAGGATCTCGGTGTCGCGCAGCCGGGGCCGGTTGGCGACCAGCTTGCCCAGCGCGTCGGCGGCGTCGCGGATCTCCCGTTCGCCGCTGAGGAAGACCAGGATGTCGCCGGGGCCCTCGTCGGCGAGCTCCTCCACCGCCGCGCTGATCCCGTCGACCTGGTCGAGCGTCACCGTGCCCGGGGTGGCGTCCGGGTCGTCCGGGTCGACGGTCTCCCGCAGCAGCGGCCGGTACCGCACCTCCACCGGATAGGTCCGCCCCGACACCTCGACCATCGGCACCGGCGGCCGGCCCGGCTCGCTGAAATGGTCGGCGAAGCGCTGCGGGTCGATCGTCGCCGACGTGATGACCACTTTGAGGTCGGGGCGGCGGGGCAGCAACTGCTTGAGGTAGCCGAGGATGAAGTCGATGTTCAGGCTGCGCTCGTGCGCCTCGTCGATGATCAACGTGTCGTACTGGCGCAGCATCTTGTCGTGCTGCAGCTCGGCCAGCAGGATCCCGTCGGTCATCAACTTCACCAGGGTCTGGCCGCCGACCTGATCGTTGAACCGGACCTTGTAGCCGACCACGTCGCCCAGCGTGATGCCGAGCTCCTCGGCGATCCGGTCGGCGACGGTGCGGGCGGCCAGCCGGCGCGGCTGGGTGTGCCCGATCAGCCCGCGCACCCCACGACCCAGCTCCAGGCAGATCTTCGGGATCTGGGTGGTCTTGCCCGAGCCGGTCTCACCGGCCACGATCACCACCTGGTGGTCGCGGATCGCCGCCGCGATGTCGTCGGCGCGTTCGCTGACCGGCAACCCGGCGGGGTAGCTGACCTGCGGCACCGCGTCCCGCCGTCGCTGCACCGCCTGCTGCGCCGCCGCGATCGAGGCGGCGATCTCGCCCAGCGCGGCCTGCCGGGCCTGCGGATCCCGCACCTTGCGCACCCCGTCGAGGCGCCGGCGCAGCCGCTGCTCGTCACGAAGAGTCAACTCGGGGAGGAGTGTGAGCAGGCCAGCGGGGTTCGGCGCAGGGGAGGGCGGGTTCATGGCGTTGACCACGATACCCGCCGCTCCCGGCCCGGTCGCCCGGGTTTCCGGCCGCCTGTCTCTGGTGCAGGCCACCTGTCCCGGGTTCAGGTCACCGCGTCGAGCAGGCGCTCCAGGGTGGTACGGGTCGGCAGGTGCGTCAGCAGGTGGTGGACGCTGCGGTCGGCGTACCGCCGATCTTCGGCCGTCCCCGCCGCCAACGCCGCCTCGACCTGCTCGCAGACGTAGTTGATCAGACCGGTCGCCGCGCCCCGGAAATCGGCCAGGCACAGCGTCGGTGCGCCCCCGGCCCGCTGCCGGTAGCCGTCGATCAGCGCCCGCGCACCGACGGCGTCGACCCGACTGTGCGGGGCGACTGCCCAGTCCAGCAGGGCGTTCGCCAACTCCCAGGCCGGCGGCTGGCCACCGGCGTGTTCCCAGCCGACGACGACGAGGCGACCGTCGGGGGCGAGCCGGGTCTGCGCCGGCCCGAACGTGTTGTGGGTCAGCACCGGATCCGGCACGGGCACGTCGCGGCCGATCGCCGCCAGGTCCTCCAGGGCCGGCACCGCCGCCGCCAGCTGACCGGCCCAGGGCGCCTGCCGGGCGGTCGCGGTGCCAGACAGCCCGGCCCAACTGGCCGGGCCGAGGCGTCTGGCGTGCCACGGGCTGACCCGGTCGACCGGCAACGCCAGGCCGTGCAGCGTGGCGAGCACGTCGCCGGCCGCACCGGCGACCACCGCACTCACCGGGGCCGCGAGCGGCGGCCCGGCCGGCAGATCCCGGTACGCCCGCCAGCGGTGACCACCTACGGACTCGACGATGTTGCCGTCGCGGCTGCGTACCGGGGTCGGCAGCAGCCCACCGGCCGCTGCGGCGGCCAGCTGCAGGGCGACGTCGGTGTCGGCGTCGACGATCGGCAGCCAGGTGTCCATCGTACGGACGGTGAAGCGTCCCCGGTCGGTGGTGATCGACCAGCGGCGGCCGATGTCGTCCGGGCGGGCCAGCGAGCGCATCGGGCCGACGACGGTGCCGAGGCCGAACCGGTCGGCGACCGCCCGGGCGAGGGACGGATCGGCCGTGTCGGCCCGCCCGTGCATCCGGTCGACCTCGGCCTTGAGCTCCGGCCAGGTACGGAAGCCGTACTGACCGGCCAGCGTCGTCTGCGCGTCGGCCAGGGTCACGGTCGGATCGACCTCACGCAGCCCGGCCAACAGTTCCTTGGCCTGCTGCCGCAGGTGGTGCAGGTGTGGGTTGTCGGGGAGCGTCTTCATGGGAACCTCGCTCTGTGACCCGGACTCGCACGGGCGGATTCAGAGCTGCGGTGTCCGTCGCTCGAACCTCGGACCTGGGGTGGCTTCGAACCTTCCGGCGAGTCTCGGCGCGATCCCCGACGCGCTGTCGGCCAGTGTAGCGGCCCACGCCAGCCGGTGCTGGGGAGCGTGGATCTGCTGGAGCGCAGGTAGCGTCGACGCCATGGCTTTTCCGGCCGTCCGCCTCATCGGCTGCTTTCCCGAGGCTCACGGGTTCGTGCTGCTCGACCCCGCACGCCTCGACCGGCACCTCGGTGCCGACAGTGCGGGCCGCGACCTGCTGGAGCTGTTCACCACCACCGATGCAGGTGACGCGGTCGTCCGGGCAGGCATCGCGATCCCGCTGATGGGTGTGGACGCCGGGTACTACACCGTACTGGTGCGGCACGTCGGGGATCCTGCGCCGTGGCCCGCACCTGCCCTTTCCTCGCCAGGCGGGGTCCTGGGCACGGAGACCGGCTCCCTGCTGCTCTGCGGCGCTGGCTACCTCACCCGCTGGACGCCGGGCCATCCGCGACACCGCCGCGTGAGCGTGCCACCGGGCTGGTACACCACCGAGATCCGACGGTACGACCACGCGGAGGGCACCGACGACGCGGCGTACGAGTTCCGGCTGACTCCCACCCCGGCCAGACGGGTGTCACCCGGTCCGCCACAGCGGATCCGGTGACACCCGCCTGCACGCGCGGTCCGCTGCAGCCGAGTTCCAGCCAGCTGGACCGGGAGTCAGGTGACGAGCAGGCGGAGACCAAGCTCAGCGGCGTCGAGCGCGGTCAGGTCACGGTTGCGGTCGGCCCACCGACCTGAGGCAAGGTCGGCACGCAGGTCGCGTACTGCCCGCTGCTCGACCTCGGGCCCGACTCTGCCCCAGACGGAGGTTCCCCGACGGACCTGCTCGTCGAGGTATGCCTCGGGGCGGCGCCAGTAGGCCTCGAAGAAGCCGTCGGCACAGTCCCATGGAACGAGCACCGGTTCCGCGCGTGCCCCGATCGTGTCGGCCAGCTCGGTGATGGACGGCCGGCCGACGAGAAAACCGGCGACCTCCGGCAGATAGTCGCGGATCAGCCAGAAGCGACGGTGCCAGCCGGATTCGCTGGTGTCGTGGGTGAAGACCACCACCCGGCGGGCCACCCGTCGCAGCTCGCGCAGTCCGGCGATCGGGTCCGGCCAGTGATGGATGGTGGCGAACGCCATCGCCGCGTCGAAGGACCGGTCCGCGAACGGAAGGCGCTCGGCGGTAGCGGCCACGCAGGGTGCCGCACCTGCGGGACGCTGTGCCCGCATCAGCGCCGATGGCTCCACTGCGGTGACGGCCCGGTCGGTGGGCTCGTAGGAGCCGGTGCCGGCCCCGACGTTCAACACCGTCCGCGCATCGCCGAGCGACGCCCAGACCTGTGCGGCGATCCGTGGCTCGGTCCGCCGCGTCACGGTGTAACCGGCCCCGATGGAGTCGTACAACTGCGTGCCCGACATGCCAGCGACCGTACCGGTCAGTGATGGTCTCGGAGCGCTCCGTCGCTCGCTCCTGCGCCCGTGCTCATGCGTCGGTGTCGTCGCTCGGGTGGTCGGCGGGCATCAGCCCGGACAGGTGCAGCACCGCCCGGACGCGCCGCGCCGAGCCAGGGTCCCACCGGTCGAGGATGGCGAGCGCCCGCAGTGACGGCCGGCACGGTGCGACCACCCCGCCGCACCGGTGGCACTCGCCGGTGGTCCGGTTCGGGATGTGGGTCCGGGCGGTCTCGTTGGCCTGCCGGATCGCCGCCTCCAACGCGGGAGAGCGTGGCGGGGCGCCGGCGAGCTGGAACGGCCAGTCGCGGTCGGGGTCGGTCTGCCCAGGGGTACGCCTGGGCAGCGGAGGCCGGTTCGGGGTCGGGTCGACATTGCGTGGCGTACCGATCGAGGTGTACCGGGCGAGCTGGGGTGTCCCGCCGATTCCGTCGTTCCTTGGCACTGTTCCCCCTACGTGGAGAGTGCGATTCGGAAGACCCGGAGGGGTAAGTTTGCCGACCGTCCCCTCCGGGTCTGATTTCCACCCTGGACCATCCGCCGCCCGTTCGGGTATGTGTGGGGTTGTAATAGGGTCACTACAGATCTCGCTGGGGGAGACGTGAATGGCGATCATGAATGAGTTTCGGCACACCCTGCGGTTGCGGCGGACCGAGAAAGGGCTGTCGCAGGACGCTCTCGGCTCGCAGGTGCACGTGACCGGTTCGCAGATCGGTCACTACGAGACCGGGCGGTCGCTGCCACCGGACGACGTGGCGGTCAACCTGGACCGGGTGCTCGGCACCGGCACCGAGCTGCGGGATCAGGCCGCGCGGGCCCGCGACGAGGCGGTCGCCCCGTGGATGCGGCCGTGGAAGCTCAACGAGTCCCGCGCGGTGCAGCTGCGCTGGTTCGAGCATTCGCTGATTCCGGGCCTGTTGCAGACCGAGGCGTACGCCCGGGAGGTGATTGCCGCCGGGACGCACACCGAGGTGCAGGTCGAGGAGATGACCCGGGAGCGGCTGGAGCGGCAGGCGGCGGCCCTGGAACGGGCGCACCCGCACCCGGTGCCGCTGACCGCGATCATCGGCGAGGCCGCGCTGCGGATCGGCCCGCCGACGATCATGAAGGACCAGTTGGAACATCTGGTCGACATCGGCCATCGGCAGACCGTGCACGTCCGGGTCCTGCCCTTCTCCGCCGGGCTGCATCCGGGCCTGACCGGGGCGTTCGTCTTGGCGACCCTGCCCGACGGTGGGACGGCGGCGTACATTGAAGACCAGACTGCGGGGCGGGTCTGCGAGACCGCGGACAAGCTCCGCCATCTGGTGCTCGCCTGGGAGATGATCTGCGCGCGGGCACTACCCTGTGACCAGTCCCGTGACCTCATCCTGAAGGTGATCGATGAGCATGAGCGAGCCAGTGTGGCGCACCTCCACCCGTAGCGGCAGCAACGGCGGCGCCTGTGTCGAGGTCGCCGACAATCTCCCCGGCCGGGTCCTCGTCCGGGACACCAAGGACCGTGCCGGCGGGACGTTGACTTTCGCCCCGTCGGCCTGGTCCAGCTTCGTCGCCTCGACCAAGCGTCCCACCGTTGCCGCCTGACCGGACCACCAGTCGCGTTTGATGATCAGGTGAGGCTCATCCACGTCATCATCGACGATTTACGTGGATGAGCCTCACCTGATCATGTTCGGCTCAATGGGTGAGGTGCAGGAGGCGACGCACCACGTCGACGGACTGGGGTCGGTGGGTGGTTCGATTCCGACCTGACTGAGCGCAGCGCTGCCCAGGCCGAGCGGATCGCGCAGGCGCTCGCCGGGCGGTTGGCGGCCGATGCCGCCGTCGAGGTGCGCTCGTCCGACCTGCTGCGCGCCCGGCGCACCGCTGAGGTAGTCGGGAAGCGGCTCGGGGTCTAGGTGCAGCTCGACGCCGACCTGCGTGAGAAGTTCTACGGCGAGGCTGGTGGGCGTCCGCAGGCGTGGCTGGACGAACGCTTCATTGCACCGCCCGTCGTGGGGGAACGGATGCGTCACGACGAGGGGATCTCCGGCGCTGAGACGAGATGGGACCTGGCTGTGCGGGCCTACGCCGCGCTTGAGCGCATAGTGCACTCAGGAGCAGACCAGCAGGTCGTGGTGACCCACGGAGGCACGGCCACCTTCCTGGTCACGGCCTGGATCGGCGTGCCGATCGACTCAGCAGGTCTGGCGAGTTTCCGCTTCTCTCCCGGAGGCATCACCCTGCTGCGCGAAGACGACTACTTCCACAACCGTACGGTCGTGCAGCTCAACGGTCTCGATCATCTGGTCTGATACCCGAGTTCAGCTCCGAGTCCGGGTCAGCCCTGGGCGCGGAGCCGCCGGTACGCCGCGTCCAGCTCCGCGACCGATGGTGCGCCGGTGGGCAGCGGCTGCCAGAAGTCGGCGTCGGGGGTGGCCGTCACGTCGACCCGGTTGCCGTCGGCGGTGTCGAAGCCGAGCCGCCAGGCGTGCAGATACGTGCGTAACCCATTGGCGGCGGCCGTACGGTCGAACAGCGGGTCACCGACGATCGGGTGCCCGATCCAGGCCAGGTGCACCCGGATCTGGTGGCGTCGGCCGGTGAGCGGCGCGACGGCGAGCAGCCGGTGCGTGGCGTCGGCCGGGTCCGCCGTACCGGCGTCGGTTGCCGGCGTACCGGATCCGGTGGTGACCCCGTCGGACCCGGCGGTGACGTCGGTCAGCCGGCTCTGCGACGGATAGGTCTTGACGTGGTCGAACTCGGCCCCGGCGGGGAGCGACCAGCGTGCGGTGGTGGCGTCGAAGCCGATGTCGGCGCGGTTGCCGGCGACCCGGACCCGGTTCTTGCGGCCGACGCTCAGCGGCAGGTCGACCACGCCGACCTCGGGCAGCGCCGCGCGAGCGGCATCGGTGGCGGAGCCGACGTCGGCGGCGGCGACCACGGCCAGATAGACCTTTTCCACGGTACGGCGGTTGAACTGCCGGGTCAGGTCGCCGTGATGGGCCAGCTCCTTGGCGAACAGGATCGCCCCGGAGGTGTTCTTGTCGATGCGGTGCACCGGGAAGACCGGCTCACCGGCCTCCTCGGCGAGGCGGGCCAGGTCGGTGCCGTGCCGCTCGCCCATCACCGACACGCCGGGAGGCTTGTTCAGCACCAGGGCGGTGTCGTCCTCGAACAGGACGGCACCGGCGCGAAGTTCGGTCCACAGGTTCACCGGTGCCCGAGGATACGCCGCACGTGGCGGCGTGCCCTCGGCGCACCCGTGATCGCATCAAGGGGCGATGGTTGCCTGGACGACTCAGGCGGTGGTGGACCAGATCGCGGTGAATGCGGCGGCCTCACCGGCCAGCCAGCGCTCCACCTGGTCGGGGCGGGAGGTGACATCCGGACGCCGGAACGTGGTGCCGCGTCGCAGGTCGACCAGGACCGGCTCGGCACGCGGCAGCACCTGGTCCATGTGCCGGGCCATCAGGTGCAGGGTCGCGGTGTACGCGTCGGGGCTCGGTGGCTGATCGTCGAAGTGGATCCGGACCGCTTCGGCGTGCCCGTCGGCGTACCGCAGGCCGAAGTGTGGGTTGATCTTGACGGGGAGGTTGCCGACCATGCCCAGGGCGTCGTGGGTCTGTGCCAGCTCCACCTGGCTCAGGTCTCCCAGCGTCTCCAGATAGCGCTGGGCACCCGGGACGAGGGTGGCGTACAGCGGCTGCCAGCGCTGGGCGACCTGCCCGACCACGGCGGCCAGGTGGCTGCCGCCGGTGCGGAACCGGATGTCGGCCTTGAGCGCCTTGACCAGTTGCCCGTGCGGGTTGAACCCGGAGCGGCTGGCCCGCTGCCGGCGCAACCCGCCGACGAAGGTCGCCTTGGCCGGCCCGGACTGCCCGACATACCGGGTGAAACCGAGCAGGGTCGCGTACGGAACCGGGGTGGGGTTGGTCGGTGCGGCGGTAGGGCTCGAAGTGGCGGCAGGAGGGGGTGCGATCACGGCGTTCCTTCCCAGGTCAGGAGCCGGATTAGTACACCCATTCTAATCGAGAAGTGACGCTGCGCCCAGTCTTTGATCACGCTGCGCCGACGGCGTGGTTGACAAGCCTGGCTAATGCTGTTAGCTTACTAGCTATCTAAATTAGCTAACGGTCTGGAGGTCGTGATGACCGCGTACCTGTCCCTCGACGGCGGGCGCATCGCCTACGAGGTCACCGGCGACGGCCCACTCGTGGTCCTCGCGCCCGGCATGGGCGAGAGCCGCTCCGCGTACCGGTTCGTCGTCCCGCAGCTGGTCGCGGCCGGCTACCGGGTCGCCGCCACCGACCTGCGGGGCACCGGCGAATCCAGTATCGGCTGGCCGGCGTACTCCCGTACCGACATCGCCGGCGACCTGGTCGCGCTGATCCGGCACCTGGGTGGTCCGGCCGTGCTGGTCGGGCACTCGATCTCCGGCGGGGCGGCCACCATCGCCGCTGCCACCGCGCCCGAGCTGATCACCGCCGTTGTCGAGCTCGCACCGTTCACCCGGAAACAGTCGATCAGCCTCGGCGATCTGCGCGTCAAGCGGTACCGGCAGGGCATGACCCGGCTGCTGGGCGCGGGCATGTTCGGCAGCGTCGGACAGTGGCTGCGCTACCTCGACGTCGCCTTCCCCGGGCGCCGGCCGGCCGACTGGTCCGAGCAGCTGGCCCGGACCGAGGCCCGCCTACGTGAGTCCGGCCGGATGAAGGTCCTGCAGAAGATGGGCCAGTCCAGCCCGGCCGACGCCGGAGCGCAGCTCGGCAACGTCCGCAGCCGCGTACTGATCATCGAGGGGACGCTCGACCCCGACTGGGCCGACCCGCGCGCCGAAGGTGAGGCGATCGTCGCGGCGCTGCCGGCCGGCCTCGGTACGGTGGCGAACATCGACGGAGCCGGGCACTACCCGCACACCCAGTTCCCCGACGAGGTGGTCGCGCACATCCTTGCGTTCCTCGCCGAGACGGCCCGGGTCGAGGACCGGTCCTGACCGATCCGAGAACCCGTCCTGACCGGACACCGCAGGGTGGCATCATCGGCAGATGGACAGCGCGGCGATCCGGGGCAACGTCCGTACCGTCGTCGGGCTGGTCGGTGTCGCGTTGGTCCTGGCCGCGGTCGTCAGCCTGACGCCGCGCGGTGGGCCGGCGGCGGCCGGGTCGTGGCAGCCGCCCGCTGGTCATGTCCTCGCGGACACCGTCGAGCTGGGCGACGACCGCGCGTTGCGGCTGTGGACGAAGCCGGGCGCGTGGTACGTGGAGCGCCTGATCGACGGGCAGCACGAGGAAATCATCGGCGCCAGCGTCGGAGGTGACCGGTACACCGTCACCGAGGTGTTCGAGGCGTACGTCGGCACCGTCCCGCGCGCCGAGGCTCAAGCGGTCTCGGTCCGGTCCCCGGGCGGTGCGGCGGTCCGCGCCGAGGTCAATGACGGCGTCTTCATCGTCGGTGGCCGGGTCGCCGATGCGGGAGAGAACCGGTTGCTCGTCACCACACTGGACGCGGCCGGCGTGCGGGTCGGCGGTGAGACCGAGGTCCCGATCGCCGGGCGTCCAGTGCGGTGACGAACAGGTGGCGGTGCTAGCGGGTGGATCGCCCGGTCGGGTCGGACCTGGTCGCGGAAAGGAACGCCGACCAGGCGGTCGGTGCGAAGGCCAGCGTGCCGCCGTCGCGGTCCTTGGTGTCCCGGACCAGCACCCGCCCAGGCAGGTTCTCGGCGACCTCCACGCAGCTTGTGCTGTCGCTGTGCGTGCTCTTGTGCCACCGGGGCGCGGTGCTTATGTCCATCTCTCAGCCGTCCTCATGATCAGTTCTAGGCTCTGCGGGCCAGATAGAGCGTAGTCGCGGATGCTCTCCCAGGTGCGTTCCAGACTGGTCGCGTCGTCCGGATTTTCTACGACTCGCCCCTGCAGGTAGCCCTCCAGGTAACCGACGGATCTGCCGTCGACGGTGGCGATGACGAACGGCCCGTCCAGCCCCGGGTACGCCCCGGCATCGGCCGGGACCACCTGGACCCGGATATTGGGCTGCTCGCAGGCGGCGACGACCGCCGTGAGTTGTTCGTGCATCACGCACGGGTCGCCGACCCGGCGGTGCAGGACGCTCTCGTCGATCACGGCGACGAGTTGGCACGAGTCAGGCAGCCGGTGGAGGATCTCCTGCCGGTCGAGCCGGGTGGCCAACGCGACGTCCATCGCCTCGCCGCGCACGCCGTACGCCATCAGCACGGCGCGGGCGTACGCCTCGGTCTGCAGCAGCCCGGGCACCGCCAGCGGTTGGAAGACCCGGATGAGGGTCGCCTTGCCCTCCTGTTCGATGAACGGTCGGTACCAGACCGGGGCGCGTTCGCCGACGACGAATTCGCGATAGAATTTCACGAACGCGGTGCCGAATGCCCGGTCCACCGCACTCAGATAGTCGGGTAGCGCCGGCCGTTCGCCGCGTTCGATCGAGCCGACGTGTGATGTCGAGAAGTGGATGCGCTCGCCCCACGCTTCCTGGGTGAGCCCGAGCATCTCACGGACGCGGCGCAGTTCTCCTACCAGATATTCACTCCCGCTCACAATACCTTCACATCCCTCAACTTACCGCTGTTATGTATGTGATCTTGCGAGCGTCACCGGCTCGCTACACCAGGTCATCGCCTATCTTCCATTGATGCCATCCCACAGTCCAGGGTGGAAGACGACGGCGGACGTCCGGTCCGCGACCGACCTGGGAGGGACCAGATGCTGAGGAACGACGGAATCGGCGGCACGCCACGTCTGGCCCGCTACACCGCGATCGGCGTACCGCGCGGCAACCGGCACGCCGAACCGACTCCGAACCGGGCTGCGTTGCTCAAACGCAACCCCGGGGTCGCCGTGCTGCACCGGGCCCGCGACATCGTCACCACGCACCTGCCCAGCCGGCTCGGCGAATGCCGGGTGTGCGGGGCGGCGGCCATGTGCGAACCATTCACCAAAGCGATGGCCGTGCTGGACCGCTGGGATCCGGTGCGCGCCCGCCGCGTCCGGTCGGTCCTGGAGTACGCCGGCCTGTGGCCGGACGCCTCATCCGGCCCGCCGCCGGAGGCCGACCGTCAGAGCTGACCGACCGTCAGAGCTGACCGACGTCGGTGATCCGTACCACCGCCGCCCCGGCCTCGTCCGAGGCGGCGAGGTCGACCTCGGCGCTGATGCCCCAGTCGTGGTCGGCGGCCGGGTCGGCGAAGATCTGCCGGACCAGCCAGCGCTCCCGCTCCTGCGTGATCATCAGCAGCGCCGGGCCACGGGCGTCCGGACCGGTGCCGATCTCGTCGTGCTCGGCGAAGTAGCCGTCCAGCGCGTCGGCCCAGGCGTCGGCGTCCCACCCGGTCCCGGCGTCCAGCTCACCCAACTCGTCGTAGCGGCGCAGAGCCGCCAGCTCCACCCGCCGGAACATCGCGTTGCGCACCAGCACCCGGAACGCCCGCAGGTTGCCGGTGACCGCTGGCGGCCGGTCGTCGACCACGACCGGCGTATCCGGATCCGTCGGATTGCGCAGCCGCTCCCACTCGTCGATCAGGCTGGAGTCGACCTGGCGGACCAGCTCACCGAGCCACTCGATGAGGTCGATCAGCTCCTCGGTCTTGGCGTCGTCGGGCACCGTCTGACGCAGCGCCCGGTACGCGTCGGCCAGGTACCGCAGCACCAGACCCTCCGAGCGGGACAACCCGTAGAAGCTGACGTACTCGGTGAACGTCATCGCGCGTTCGTACATGTCGCGGACGACGGCCTTGGGTGCCACCTCGTGGTCGGCCACCCAGGGATGACCCCGCCGGTACGTCTCGTACGCCACCTCCAACAGCTCGGCCAGCGGCTTCGGGTGGGTCACCTGGTCGAGCAGTTCGAGGCGGGCCTCGTACTCGATGCCGTCGGCCTTCATCTGCGCCACCGCCTCGCCGCGCGCCTTGTGCTGCTGCGCGGAGAGGATCTGCCGGGGGTCGTCCAGGGTCGCCTCGATGATCGACAACACGTCCAGGGCGTACGTCGGGGACTCGACGTCGAGCAGTTCCAACGAGGCGAGCGCGAACGGCGACAGCGGCTGGTTGAGCGCGAAGTCCAACTGCAGGTCCACGGTGAGCCGGACCCGCCGGCCCTCGGCGTCGGGCTCCGGCAGCTGCTCGACCACACCGCCGGCACGCAGCGCACGGTAGATCGCGATCGCCCGGCGGATGTGCCGGCGCTGCGCCGCCCGGTCCTCGTGGTTGTCGGTCAGCAGGTGCCGCATGGCCGCGAACGCGTCACCCGGGCGGCTGATCACGTTGAGCAGCATCGCGTGGCTGACCTGGAAGCTGGAGGTCAGCGGCTCCGGTTCGGCTTCGATCAGCCGGTCGAAGGTGGGTCGACCCCAGCCGATCGACCCCTCCGGCGGCTTCTTGCGCACCACCTTGCGGCGCTTCTTCGGGTCGTCACCGGCCTTGGCCAGGGCCTTCTCATTGTCGATGACGTGCTCCGGGGCCTGCACCACGACGGTGCCCAGGGTGTCGAACCCGGCCCGGCCGGCCCGCCCGGCGATCTGGTGGAACTCCCGTGCCTTGAGCAGCCGGGTGCGTACCCCGTCGTACTTGGACAGACCGGTGAACAGCACCGTACGGATCGGCACGTTGATCCCCACGCCGAGGGTGTCCGTACCGCAGATGACCTTGAGCAGTCCGGCCTGGGCGAGGGTCTCCACGAGCCGCCGGTACTTGGGCAGCATGCCGGCGTGGTGCACCCCGATGCCGTGGCGGACCAGCCGGGACAGGGTGCGCCCGAACCCGGAGGTGAACCGGAAGTTGCCGATCGCCGCAGCGATCGCGTCCTTCTCCGCCCGGGTGCAGACGTTGATGCTCATCAGCGCCTGGGCGCGTTCCAGCGCCGCCGCCTGGGTGAAGTGGACCACGTACACCGGCGCCTGGTGGGTGCTGAGCAGCTCCTCCAGGGTCTCGTGCAGCGGGGTCATCGCGTACGAGTAGATCAGCGGCACCGGCCGCTGCGCGGAGGCGACCACGGCGGTGGCCCGCCCGGTACGCCGGGTCAGGTCGTCGACGAACCTGGTGACGTCGCCCAACGTGGCCGACATCAGCACGAACTGGGCCTGCGGCAGCTCGATCAGCGGCACCTGCCAGGCCCAGCCCCGGTCCGGTTCGGCGTAGAAGTGGAACTCGTCCATCACCACCTGGCCGACGTCGGCGTCGGCACCGTCGCGCAACGCCAGGTTGGCCAGGATCTCGGCGGTGCAGCAGATGATCGGCGCGTCGGCGTTGACGCTGGCGTCACCGGTGAGCATGCCGACGTTGGCCGGGCCGAAGACGTCACAGAGCGCGAAGAACTTCTCCGACACCAGGGCCTTGATCGGCGCGGTGTAGAAGGTGACCCGGTCGTCGGCCAGGGCGGCGAAGTGCGCGCCGGTGGCGACCAGGCTCTTGCCCGACCCGGTCGGGGTGTTCAGGATGACGTTCGCCCCGGAGACGATCTCGATGAGCGCCTCTTCCTGGTGCGGGTACAGCGCCAGGCCCCGGCCGGCGGCCCACTCGGCGAACCTTTCGTAGACGGCGTCCGGGTCGGCGTCGCGCGGCAGCAGGTCGGTGAGGGTCGGGGTGGTCTGCGTCATAGTCGTTCCATCGTGCCCGTCGCGGCCCGCGCCGACCAAAGCGGGGGGCACACTCACCCGTCAGCGGTGTCGAAAGATCGTTCGAAGACGAGGTCGTACGCCGGCCGGCCGGCCCGCACGCCGCGCCGTTCGAACTTCGTCTGCGGCCGGTACGCCGGTCGGGGCGCGTACCCGTCGTGCGTGTTGACCAGCTCCGGGTCGGCGGTCAGCGTCGCCAGCATCACCTCGGCGTACGGGGCCCAGTCGGTGGCGCAGTGCAGCCGCCCGCCCCGACGCAGCCGGGAGCGCAGCAGCGCCACGTGGGCCGGTTGGATCAGCCGGCGCTTGTGGTGGCGTGCCTTGGGCCAGGGGTCCGGGAAGTAGGCGTGCACCGCGTCCAGGCTCTGCTCCGGCAGACAGCGGCGGGCCAGGTCGAGGGCGTCGCCGACGGCGACCCGTACGTTGGTCAGCTCCCGCTGCTCGATCAGCGCCAGCAGGTGGGCGATGCCGGGGGTGTGCACCTCGACGGCGAGGTAGTCGCGGTCGGGGTCGGCGGCCGCCATCTCGGCCGTGGCGTCGCCCATGCCGAAGCCGATCTCCAGCACCACCGGCGCGGTCCGGCCGAACACCGCCGGCAGGTCCAGCGGCGCCGGCAGTTCGGCCACGGTCGTCGCGTACGCGGCGAACAGCCGGTCGAGGGCGTCGTGGTGCCGGCCGCTGAGCCGGCCCCGGCGCGGATGGTACGTGCGGATGCTCACGTGACGGCAGCCTATATCCGACACAGTGCGTGTCCGGGGTGTCATCCAGGGCAGCGGGGTGGGAGGATCGGCGGCAGGGCCGCGAGGAGGATGGTGACCCGATGTCCGTACGTCGTTCGTCCGCTGCCGTCGTGCTCGGCGCCGCCCTGGGCCTGGCGACCGGGGTCGCCCTCGTGGTCGGAGGCGGGCTGGCCGGTGCGGCACCGGCCCACGCCGCGAACGTGTTCGTCGAGTTGAATCCGAGCACGGTCGAGTCCGGTTACCTGGTGGGCATCCGGGCGAGCTGCACCGACAACACCGCGTCGGCCACTGTGGAGTCGGACGCGTTCGGCACGGTCGAGGTGCACCCGCAGTTCGAGGTGCTCACAGCGGCGGTGACGGTGCCGGCAGGGACCGAGGCCGGCAGCTACCGGGTGCGGCTGAACTGCCCGGACGACCGGTCGGCGGCGACCACGCTGTACGTGCTCGACCCGACCCGGCCCAGCCGCGGCCCGGCGACCGGGTTCGGCGGCACCGCCGGCGACGGCGGCGACGGTGGACTGCGTACCGGCGTCGGGGTGGTCGCGTTGGCCGCCGCCGGCGTGCTCGGCGTGCTGACCCTGCGCCGTCGCCGCGCGGCCTGACCGCGACGGCCAGGGGGGAGGACAGCGGGCGTGGCGAAGGGTGGTCGGCGCAATTGGACCGGGCCGGTAGCGCTGCTGCTCGGGCTGTTCGGCGTGTTCATGATCGCCTTCGGCGACGGTAACTGGCGGGACCTGCTGGCCGGTGGCAACAATCCACCACCTCGGGAGTTTCCGGTGCTGGAGCCGAGCCGGCCGATCCGGATCGCCATCCCGTCACTCGACGTGCGGGCCCCGGTGCACGCGGTCGGGGTCGCCGACGACGGGTCGATCGCCGTACCGTCGCTGCGGCGGCACAACCAGGCCGGCTGGTACGACCGGGGACCGACCCCCGGCCAGTTCGGTCCGGCGATCATCGTCGGGCACGCCGACACCCGCGACGGTCCGTCGGTGTTCCACGAGTTGGCCGACATCGCGCCGGGCGCGACGGTCGAGGTGACCCGTCGGGACCGCACCGTCGCCATCTTCGAGGTGAACTCGGTGACGCACCACGCCAAGGACGCGTTGCCGATCGAGCAGGTGTACGGCGACTACACCCGGCCCGGCCTGCGACTGATCACCTGCGGGGGCGAGTGGCGCGGCGACGGCATCGGCTACGCCGACAACATCGTGGTCTTCGCCTCGTTGGTCGACGTCCGCGATAGCTGACCCGACGACCGGGTGAACCGTTGCGCGGCGACCGCCGTACCCCAGGGCATGACCCGTCCGATCCGTCGTGCGCCGACGACCCGCCCGTGTCCGGGGTCGACTCCGCGTCCGATGTCGAGGGCGTCGGTGACTGCCGGGGCGGGTGCCGGCCGGCGGTAGCCCCACCCCGGCCCACTCCGGGGCGGCCCGCGCGGACGAGCCTTCACCACCGCCGGCCGCCCCGGGGTGTCCCGCCATCCGGAAGGCGGAAAGATGACCAGCACAACCTGCAGCACCGAGGAGGAGTCATGAGCCAGACGGCGCAGATCGGGGTCACCGGTCTGGGGGTGATGGGTCGCAACCTGGCCCGGAACCTCGCGCGGCACGGCCATGTGGTGGCGGTCCACAACCGGTCGGTCGGCCGGACCAAGGAGATGATGGCCGAGTTCGGCCACGAGGGCACGTTCCTGCCGGCGGAGAGCCCGGCGGAGTTCGTGGCCTCGCTGGAACGCCCGCGTCGTGTGGTGATCATGGTGAACGCGGGTGCCGCCACCGACGCCGTGATCAACGAGTTCGCGCCCCTGCTGGAGCCGGACGACATGATCATCGACGGTGGCAACGCGCACTTCCTGGACACTCGTCGGCGCGAGGCCGAGCTGCGCGAACGCGGCCTGCACTTCGTCGGCACCGGGGTCTCCGGCGGTGAGGAGGGCGCGCTGCACGGGCCGAGCATCATGCCGGGCGGGTCCGAGGAGTCGTACGCCGCGCTCGGCCCGCTGCTGGAGGACATCTCCGCCAAGGTCGACGGCGCGCCGTGCTGCGTGCGGATCGGCCCGGACGGTGCCGGCCACTTCGTCAAGATGGTGCACAACGGCATCGAGTACGCCGACATGCAGCTCATCGGTGAGGCGTACGACCTGCTGCGCCGCGCCGGCGGACTCAGCCCGGCGCAGATCGCCGACGTGTTCCGTAGCTGGAACGCCGGTCGGCTCTCCTCGTACCTGATCGAGATCACCGCCGAGGTGCTCGGCCACACCGACGTGGCCACCGGCAAGCCGTTCGTCGACGTCGTGCTCGACCAGGCGGGGCAGAAGGGCACCGGGCGGTGGACCGTCCAGGGCGCGTTGGACCTCGGGGTGCCGGTGAGCGGCATCTCGGAGGCCGTGTTCGCCCGGGCGTTGTCCGGCCACGCCGACATCCGCGCCGCCGCCGCCGACCTGCCGGGCCCGGTGGAGAGCTGGGCCGGTTCGGCCGACGAACTGATCGCCGATGTCGAGCAGGCGCTGTACGCGTCGAAGATCGTCGCGTACGCGCAGGGTTTCCACCAGATCCAGGCCGGCAGCGCCGAGTACGACTGGAACATCGACCTGGGTGCGGTGGCCAGGATCTGGCGGGGCGGCTGCATCATCCGGGCCGCCTTCCTGGACCGGATCCGGGCGGCGTACGACGCGGCACCGCAGCTGCCGACGCTGTTGACCGACGGCTACTTCGCCGAGGCGCTCGCCGGCGCCCAGCAGGGCTGGCGTCGGGTGGTCGCCACCGCCGCGCAGATCGGTGTGCCGGCTCCCGGGTTCGCGTCCGCGCTGGCCTACTACGACGGGCTGCGTGCCCCCCGGCTGCCGGCTGCCCTGATCCAGGGGCAGCGGGACTTCTTCGGTGCGCACACCTACCGCCGGGTCGACGCCGAGGGCAGCTTCCACGTGCTCTGGGCCGGCGACCGCAGCGAGGTCGAGTCCCGCTGACCGCCGGACGGTCGACCGTGGTGGCACCGGCGCAGGCCGGCGCCACCACGGTCGCCGACCGGGGCAGTGTTCAGTCCAGGTCGACGACGATCGGGGCGTGGTCGGACGGCCCCGGTCCCTTGCGGGCGTCGCGGTCGACGTACGCCGACCGGACCCGCCGGTTGACGGCGGAGCTGGCGTAGACCAGGTCGATCCGCATGCCCATGTTCTTCGGGAACATCCCGGCCCGGTAGTCCCAGTAGGTGTACGGGTGTGGGCCCTTCATCGGCTGTGGCACGACGTCGACCAGCCCGAGGGCGAGCAGGTCCGCCAGCGCGGCCCGCTCGGCCGGGGTGACGTGGGTGGAGCCGGCGAAGACGGCCGGATCCCACACGTCGGCGTCGGTCGGCGCGACGTTGAAGTCGCCGCAGACGATCAGCTGCGGTCCGGCCTCGGCGGCGAGCGCGTCGCGCAGTCCGGCCAGCCAGGCCAGTTTGTACTGGTAGTGCGGCGAGTCGAGAGTACGCCCGTTCGGGACGTACACCGACCAGACCCGGACTCCGGCGCAGTCGGCCGAGACGGCCCTCGCCTCGGGGTCCGGGAAACCCGGTTCGCCGACGAATCCGGTGCGTACCTCATCGAGGCCGACCCGGGACAGGACGGCGACCCCGTTCCACCGGCCGTCGCCGTGCGCGGCGACGGCGTAGCCGAGCTCCGCGACGGCGTCGGTCGGGAACGCCGCCGCCGGACACTTCGTCTCCTGCAGGCAGACGACGTCCGGCGCGCTGTCGGCCAGCCAGCCCAGCAGCCGGGGTAGCCGCGCCTTGACCGAGTTGACGTTCCAGGTGGCGATGCGCACCGGGGGCTCAGCCGGAACCGGGCAGGTCACCGGGGCGGGTCTGCTCGGCCAGGAAACGCTCCAGCTCGGCGCCGAGCTCGTCGGCGGTGGGCAACGGGCCGTTCGGCTCGGCGAGCAGGTTGGCGCTGCCGCGTCCCCTGGTGAACGTGTCGTACTGCTCCTCCAGGGCGCTGACCAGGGAGACGGCCTCCTCGGTCTGGGCGACCTGCCGGTCGATGTCCTCGCGGACCGTCTCGGCCGCCTCGTGCAGCTGCTCGGTCGGCAGCAGCAGACCGGTGGTGCGGGACACCGAGTTGAGCAGCATCTCGGCGGCGGCCGGGTACTCGGCCTGCGCGACGTAGTGCGGCACGTGCACGGCGAAGCCGACGGCGTCGTGCCCCTGCTGGCCGAGGCGGTACTCCAGCAGGTGCCCGGCGCTGCCGGGGACCTGGACCCGCTGCAGCCACGGTTCGTAGCCGCTGATCAGCTCACGCCGGCTGGCGTGCGCGGTGATCCCGGTGGGCCGGGTGTGCGGCACGGCCATCGGGATGGCGTTCAGGCCGATCGTGGTGCCGACGTTGAGCCGTCGGGCCACGGCGATCACCGCCGCCGTGAACCGCTCCCACTGCAGATCCGGTTCCGGCCCGCCGAGCAGCAGGAACGGGGTGCCGGCGTCGTCGCGCATCAGGTGCACCTCGAGCCGGGGCTCGTCGTAGTGCTCCCAGTGGTCCTCGACGAAGAGCATCACCGGCCGCCGCGACCGGTAGTCGAGCAGCTGGTCGATGTCGAACGTCGCCACGACCTCGTGCTCGAGGCTGGTGAGCAGGTGCTCCCGGGCGAGGCGGGTCGCGTTCCCGGCGTCGACGAAGCCCGTCATCGCCTGGATCAGCACCGGCTGGCCGAGCTCGGGCAACTCGTCGACGATGTTGTAGAGCTCGTGTGGGTCGAGCACCGGGCGCAACCTCCTGTCGGAAACGGTACGGCGGGCTGTCGAAACGGTACGGTGCGGACGACATCCCTGTAGTCAGCAACGCTAGTCCTACGCCGACGCATTCCGCTTTCCCGGGCACTGATGTGGCGTACCGGAAGTCGCGACCCGCCAGCCATGCCGCTACTTGGAGTTAATTCTTGACTCCTTTCGGTTATGGATCATGGTGGCCGGCCGGCCGGCGGACGTCGGCGTCGGCGGATCGGTTGGTCGACGGCTACGAAGGGTTGATGGAGGCGGGGGAGGGGTCGGGGTTCCGATATCTGCGAGGTCTTCGCCACTCTGGTGGGCACCCTGGCTGAATTCCCGAAATTTATGATTTATCCGCATCGACCGGTCGTGTCGACGACTCCCCGGTCCTGACCGATTACTCAGTGCAGGATTGTGGCCTCGATCACAAGATCACTGTAGGTAATCGGGGTGCGGCCTGCCTAGCCTCGTCGAATGCCTGATGACCACACCACAAGGAACGAGGACGCCACCCTGAGTCGCGATAGCCGTTCGGCTGATGTCGCCTCAGGTGTCGGGCCAACCGGCGCGCTACGGGCCGCCGCCGTCGCCGGGTGGGAGCGCCTGCGCGAACAGCGCCCGTCGGGCCGGCTCGTCGTCGCCGCCGTCGTCGTCTGCGCGCTCGGCGTCGTCGCGGCCGTCGAGTCGACCGACGCCACGTCGACGGCTTCGGTGTCGGAGGCGGACCTGCAGCGCCGGGCCGAGGCGCTCGACGACGCCACCCGTGCCAAGCGCCCGGACCCGGGCACCGACCCCGCCGCGGCCGCCGTCGCGGCGGCCGACCCCGCCGCCCAGTCGGCGGCCGACGCCACCGACGCGCCGGCCACGGACGCCACCGACGAGCCGGCGGCGGCCGACCCGGACCTGACCACGGAGTCCCCCGCGCCGGCCGAGTCGCCGACCGCCGAGCCCACCCCGACCACCATCGCCCCGGTAGCCGGCCTCTCCCAGGTGCAGATGGACAACGCCACCATGATCGTCGACGCCGGTCTGGCCCTGCAGATGCCCCGTCGGGCGATGGTGATCGCGGTGGCCACCGCGATGCAGGAATCCACCCTGCTCAACCGGGCCAGCGAGGTGCTGCCGGAGTCCAAGAACTACCCGCACCAGGGCACCGGCTGGGACCACGACTCGGTCGGGCTGTTCCAGCAGCGGACCAGCACCGGCTGGGGCGCGGTCGCCGACCTGATGAACCCCACGTACGCGGCGACCCAGTTCTACCTGGCCCTGCAGCGGGTCCCCGGCTGGGAGCAGCTGCGCCTGACCGAGGCGGCCCAGGCCGTGCAGGTGTCGGCCTACCCCGAGCACTACGCCCAGCACGAGACGGCGGCCGACGCCGTGGTCACCGCCATCCTCGCGACACGCTGAGCGCGTACCCGATCCTGATTCCTCCCCCTCAAGGCGGGCGGCCTGGTCATTCGGCCAGGCCGCTCGCCGCATACGCCACCTCGGCCAGCAGATTCTGGCCGTCCGTGTCCGGGTGGAAGTAGTCGAGCTGGTTCAGATCGCCGAGCCGGAACTGCGCCTCGTACGCGGCGCCGCCGTCGAACCGGCAGCGGTCGCCGTACGCCTGACAGGCCCGGGCCAGCTCGGCGTTGTACGCCGCCACCCGCTCGCGGACGGCGGCCCGCCGCTGCGTCGCCGCCCCGTCGGTGGCGGTCGGGTCGGCCAGCATCGACGGGCACACCCCCCGGTTCCAGGCCCGGACCGCCCGCTCCTGGTCGTGCCCGAGCTCCCACAGCCGGTGCAGGTCCGGGATGCTCAGCACCAGGACCTCCGCCTCGGGCAGCCCGTCGCGCAGCACCCGCAACCCCCGGTCGACGTCGGCCCGGAACGCGTCGACCGGCGTCATGTCGGTCACCGACGACCGGCAGGCGTCGTTCGCGCCGATGAGCACCGTCACGTACGCCGCCGACACCTCCACCGCCGACGCCGCCTGATCGGCCAGCGCCGCCGCCCGTGCCCCGGGCACCGCGAAGTTGTGGTCCTGCCCCCGGATCCGGTCGTCGGCGTCCAGCACCCGCCGGTACAGGCTCTCCACTCGGAAACCGTCCCCTGTGGACCACGAGTTGCGGTGACAGGCGGTCAGCACGATGCAGGAGCCGTACCCGGCGGTGATGGAGTCGCCCAGCGCCGCGATCGACGTCGGCAGGTCGGCCCGGGGCGGTGGTGGTGGTGGTGGGTCGTCCGGCGTACCGTCGCCGTCTCCGGCCTCGCAGGCGAGGGCGACCAGTGCGCAGATCGCGGCGGCCCCGGCCACCCACCGTCGGTGCACGGTACCTCCTGGGCGTCAGCTGGCAGTGACGACCGTGTCACTATATGCGCTTGTCGTATGTGCTGTCATGGATGCTCTGGCAGCCCGGCGGCCGGGTCGGTGGACCGCCCGGCGGCCCGGTTCGCGGACAGCTCGGTGAGGAAGTCCGGCAACACCCGGCGCGGCGACCAGCCCTGCTCGTACGCCCGCCCCAGGTCCAGCACCGTCTCGTACGCGAGCTGCTCCACGGCGTACCGGGTCACCCGGCCGGCGCCCGGTACGCCGAGCCGACCGGCCACGGTGGCCACCGTCGCCGCGCCCAGCGCCACCCGGACCGGTACCCGGACCAGCCGGGCCGGGCGACCCAGCGCCGCCAGCACCCCGGTGACCACCGCGTCGCGCGAGTACGGCGTCGCGTCCGCGACGTTGTACGCCCCGGCCGGCCAGCGCACCGCCGCCAGCACCGCGTCGGCCAGGTTCTCCACCGCGGTCATGCTCATCCGCACGTCCCGACCCGGCAGCGGCAGCCGCCCCGCCCGGACCGCGCCCAGCAGCCGGGGCAGCAGATGCGGATCCCCGGCCCCGTACACCGCCCGGGGCCGCAGCACCACCGCGCCGGCGGCCAACGCCAGCCGCTCACCGGCCGCCTTCGTCCGCCCGTACGCGGTGCGCTGGCCGTCGGTCGGATGGTCCTCCCGGATCGGTGCCGCGTCGCCACCGGGCCGGTAGACGCTGGCGCTGCTGACCCAGACCAGCGGTCGACCCGCCACTGCCCGCAGCAGCCGGTCGGTGCCGGCCACGTTCACCGCGTGGTACGCCGCCTGCGCCCCCGGTGCCGGATCCCCGACCGCTGCCGCCAGGTGCAGCACGACGTCGACGCCGCGCAGATCCGGCACCTGCCGACCCGCGTCCCAGGGCACGTGCCGCCCCACCGGGCCGGGCCGGCGACCCACCGAGACGACCCGCGCCCCGGCGGCGGCCGCCGCCCGCGCCACCGCCGCCCCGCAGAACCCGCTGGCACCGGTCACCGCGACCCGTACCCCGGCCAGGTGGGCGCTCACCGCCGCGACCGGGTCGTCGCCCGCACCGTCAACCGGGCCCAGCCCGGCAACGCCGACCGGCGGTCCACCCGGGCGCCGGTCACCACCGGCCGGTACGGCGCCAACACCGCGAGCACGTCGGCCAGCTGGGCATGGGCCAGCCGGGCACCGGGACAGCGGTGCGGCCCGGTGCCGAACACCAGCTGCCCGACCGCCGCCGGCACCGGCGTACCCGGATCCGGTGCCGGCCGCCCGGCACGGACCGCGTTGCGGGCCACCAGCAGCAGCCGGTCGCCGGCGCGGACCGGTACGCCGGCCAGTTCGGCGGCACCGGCCGCCACCCGGGGCAGCACCGGGCTGGCTGCGGTGACCCGCAGCAGTTCGGCGACCAGCGCGTCGCGGGAGCCGGCGTCGGTCGCCGCCGCCCACCACCGGTCGTCGGCACACCACGCGACCGCCCGGGGGATCGCCGCCATCGTGGTGTTGATCGAGGCGACCGCCAGCATGCTGGTCCGCGCCGCCTCCTGCGGCGCCGCACCGAGCAGCCGGGCCAGTTCGGCAGCGGCCCGTGCGGTGGCCCGCTGGTCGCGCCGCGCCCGCCCCGGCCACCGCAGCCCCGGCAGATGGTGCCGGGCGGCGGTCGCCGCCGCCGCCCGGGCCGCCGCCGTCAACGCGTGACCCGGGGTTGCGGCCGTACCGGCGGCGACGTCGACGTCGAGCAGCGCCAGGGTGGCCGCCCCGGCCAGCTCGGCGACCACGTCGACGATGTCGATCTCGGCCCCGTCGCCCAGCGGCGCCAGCCGTCGGCGCAACACGTCGAGCCAGACCGGCCGCAGCCGGGCGACCCCGTCGGAACCGAACACCGTGGCCGTGTCCCGGCGGGTCCGCCGGTGCCCGGAACCGTCCTGATCGAACAGGAATTCACCACCCCCGGTGGCCCGCCGGGCGGCCCCGGCGGTGGTCCGCTCCGCCGACCGGTCCAGCGGCACCCGCCGCAGCGCGTCGGCGAACGGCGTCGCGTGGTGCACCAGCACGGTCCGGCCGATCCGCCGGACCGGCACCCGCCGGCCCGCGCTCAACAGGGCGAACAGCACCGGGTGGCTGGCCAGGTAGACCCGGCGGTCCCGGCGGCGGCCCCGCCCGGGGTGCGGCCGTGGCTCACTCACCACGCACCGCCGTCGCCGCCCGGCCGGCCACCAGCAGCGCTGCCGCCCGGCCCGCCGCCTGCTGCGGTCGTCCGCCCGGCCAGTACCCGCGCTGCCGCCCCACGGTCCGGCTTGCGGGACCGGCCGGCCAGCGGCACCCGGGCGAACACCACCCGGTCCGGCCGGGCCGACCCCATCCTGGCCAGCACCGGGCGCAGCGCCGCGCGCAGCCGCGCCGGGTCGGCCCCCGGCTCCGGCTGAACCATCGCCACGAGCTGTTCGTCGCCGTCGGCCCCGGGCACCCCGACCAGCACCGCCAGCGCCACCCCCGGCACGTGCAGTGCCGGCTCGTACAGCCCGGGGTAGATGTTCTCCGCCGCCCGCAGCACCATGTCCTTGCACCGCCCGGCGAGCACCAGCCGACCCCCCTCGAGTCGGCCGACGTCGCCGGTGGCCACCTCGGTCAGCGGCGGCTCACCCAGGTACCGGTCCGCCTGCCCCGGCCCGGTCAGCCACACCTGGCCGGTGTCGTCGACGCGGGCCGCCACCCCCGGCAGCAGGGCACCGACGAGATCACCGTCGGCTTCGTACGCCGCCTTCTCCGCCTGCTCGACGGCGGCGGCCGGGAACAGTTCGGTCAGCGCGTACACCCCGTACGCCCGGTGCGCCCCGGCCCGGCGGACCCGGTCCAGCAGCGCGGCGCTGACCGGGGCCGAACCGCTGAACACCTGACCGGTCAGCCGGGGGGAGCGGTCCAGCAGCGCCCGTAGCTGCGGCGGCGTCAGGTACGTCGCCTGCGGGCGGAGCCGGCCCACCTGCCGGGCCAGCAGCGCCGCCGACCTCGCCGGCAACGCCACCGGCGCCCCGGCGGCCAGCGCCGGCACCAGCACGAAGAACATCCCACCGAGCACCGGCACCCGCGGCGTCGGCGCGACCAGGTCGGTCACCGCGCGCATCCCGGCGGACAGGCCGGCCCGGGTGTGCACCACCGCCCTCGGCCGGCTGGTCGTGCCGGAGGTGAAAATGATCACCGCGTCGCCGTCGCCGTCGTACGCCGCCGGCACCGGCCCGGACCCCGGCGGCAGCACCGGTGCGCCACCGGGCAACCGCCGGCCGACGGTGCGCACCGGGGCGATCCGGGTCAGCTCCGGCAGTGCCAGGTGTGCCCGCCGGGCCAGCGGCCGGGCCCAGCCGGCCACCGCCTGGGCCGCCGCGTCGGCCAGCACCAGCGCCGGGCGGGCCAGTGCCAGCCGGGCGGTGAGCACCTCCGGCCCGGCGGTGGGGTCCAGCACCGCCACCCGCACTCCCAGGTGGTACGCGGCCAGCAGCACCGCCAACGACCGGGGACCGGGCCGCACCGCCACACCGAGGGTGTCGCCGGCGGCCAACCCGTGCCGGTGCAGCGCGGCGACGTACCGGTCGGTCAGGTCGGCCAGCTCCCCGGTGGTGGCCCGCACCCGGGGTCGACCGGTCAGCGGCGCGGCGGTCAGCACCGCCGGCCGCTCCCAGTCGGCCCGCAAGGTGGCCGCGAGTCGGTCCAACATCAGCTGCCTCCCCGCCGGTGCCGGGTCATCGCGGATCCGGTCATCGCGGATCCTCGGTCAACTCACCGGCACCCCGGTCCAGGTACCACGCGGCGGTGCGCCGGACACCGTACGCCCGCAGCCGGCGGGTCGAGTTCTCCACCACCATGTCGCGCCGGTGGCTGATCGCCGACGTGGTCCGCCGTACCCGGTTGAGGAAGGTCCGGTCGGTCGGCGACGGCCGGCGTGGCATCCCCCCGCAGGCCTGGTACAGCTCGGCGGTGACCGCCATGTTGTTTCCGGCGTGCATCCGGTACGGCGCCAGGTAGCCGTCGGCGCGCCGGTGCGCCGGCCGCAGCCGGCCGAACGACGCGGCCAGGAAGACCAGCAGCCGGAACCCGGCCCGACCCACCGGGCCGTGCTCGTCGCGGCGGGCCCGGATCGCGCCGCAGACCAACCCGGCACCGCCGGTCAACCCGGCCCGCGCCGCCGCCACCCAACCGGGGTGCGGCAGACAGTCCGCGTCGGTGCGGGCCAGCAGCAGTGCGCCGTGCCCGATGGCGTACCGGAACCCGGTGTCGACGGCGGCACCGACGCCCTTGCACGGCTCGTGCAGCAGCCGTACCGGGAACGGCGCGTCGGCGGCGAACCGCTCGACCACCTCGACGGTGCCGTCGGTGGAGCCGTTGTCGACCACGACCAACGTGAAGTCCCGGTCGGTCTGGTCGGCGAGCGCGGCGAGGGTGTCGCCGATGCGGGCCTGCTCCTGGTACGCCGGCACCACCACCCACAGCGGCCCGGTGGGGACGGTCGCGCGGTCGCCGCCGCGTTTTTCCGGTGCCCTCCTCACGGCTTCTCCCAGACCATCGTCATCACGCTGACGCCGCCGCCCAGGCCGATCGCCAACACCCGGTCGCCGGAGCGCAGTTCGGCGTCGACACGGGCCAGTTGGACGCCGAGCGTGGCGCTGGCCAGGTTGCCCAGCTCGCCGACGGTGACCACCAGCTTCTCCTTCGGTACGCCGGTGACCTCGATGAACCGCTCCAGGTACGGCACGCTCACCTGGTGCACCAGCACCCGGTCGTAGTCGACCCAGTCCCAGCCGGTGCGCTGGCGTACCCGGTCCAGGATGTCGGTGCCGATCTGCTCGAAGACCCCCCGCAGGGCGTGGCCGTCACCGTGGAAGTAGGTGTGTTCGTCGCCGCGCGGGTGGCGGGACCCGCCGCCGAAGATGCCACCGACCGACCAGTGCGCCGACCGGGTCTCGGTGTCGACGTCGACGATCCCGCCCCGGCGTACCGGCTCGACCAGCACCGCCGCGCCGCCGTCGCCGAAGGTGTAGCCGGCGAACGCCGTCCGCGCCTGCGCCAGGCTGTCCAGCCGGGGCCGCATCACCCGGGTCGGGGTCTCGCCGGTGACCACCAGCGCCCGTTGGGCACGCCCGGCCAGGATCATCGACCGGGCCAGGTCGATGCCGTTGAGGAAGCTGTTGCAGGCGTTGGTGACGTCCACGGCGTGGGCGTGTCCGCCCAGTTCGGCCTGCACGATGTGCGCGGTCGCCGGTTCGACAAGGTCCCGGCTGGCCGAGGCGAACAGCAGCAGGTCGACCTCGTCGACGCCGCGCCCGGCGGCGGCGAGGGCCTGCCGGGCCGCCCGGACAGCGAACGTCGAGGCGTACTCGTCGTCCGCGGCGATCCGGCGGTGGTCGATTCCGGTCATCATCCGGAACAATCCGGGCGGCAACGCGACGTCGCTGGCGACGGCGATCCGCTCCTGCAGGCCGGTGGTGGTCAGTTCCCGGTCGGGCAGGCTGGCGCCGACCCCGGTGATGCCGACCCGTTCGGGGTGCCACCCCGGTGGCGACGTGTCGTTCATCTGCTCAGCTTCCTGCCGGACCCGGTGGGTCCGGATGAGTAGGGGTGCTCAATGCGTCCCGGTGTCGTAGCCCAAACGCGGTGGGCCCGGACCGGGTACCGGTGCGAGGTTACGGGTCCGTCCCTGCCGGGTACACCGGTCCGATGGCTACGAAATCCCAGCCCAAGGGGGCCAGAGGGACTGTCGGACACGCCAACAGCGCGCTCAACCTGCGGCTGGCGATGGCCAGCTTCGGACTGGTCTTCTGCGTGGTGGCCGGGGCCCTCGCCTGGCGCGCCGACCTGATCGCCGGCGCGGTGATCCTGTGGGTCCTCGCGGCGATCGCCGTGGTCGACCTGGTCGTCATCCAGCGCCGTCGCCGGGCCCGCCGGCAGGAGGAACCGGGCGTACGGCACTCCCTGTTCGAATGAGCCGTCGGCACCGACGGTGGATGGGATTGGCGGAAACGGTCATCGGGTAGATGACCGGCCATGACGCGCTTCGGCCTGCACTGCTCGCACGAACAGATCCACCCGGCCCGGCTGCTGGACGCGGTGCTCCGCGCCGAGCAGGCCGGCTTCGACGCCGCGATGGCCTCCGACCACTTCGCCCCGTGGAGCGAGCGGCAGGGCCACTCCGGCTACGTCTGGTCCTGGCTCGGCGCCGCGATGCAGGCCACCAACCTGCCGTACGGGGTGGTCAACGCGCCCGGCCAGCGCTACCACCCGGCGATAGTCGCCCAGGCGATCGGCACCCTGTCGGCCATGTACCCGGGACGGTTCTGGGCGGCGCTGGGCACCGGGGAGAACGCCAACGAACACATCACCGGCGATGCCTGGCCGCGCAAGGCGGTGCGGTCGGCCCGGCTGCGCGAGTGCGTCGACGTGATCCGGGCCCTGCTGGCCGGCGAGGAGGTCAGCCACGACGGTCTGGTCACCGTGGACCGGGCCCGGGTGTGGACCCGGCCGGACACCCCGGTCGACCTGTTCGGTGCGGCGGTGACCGAGGCGACCGCCGCGTGGTGCGCCGACTGGGCCGATGGGTTGATCACCGTCAACGCCCCGGTCGAGCACCTGCGGCGGATGGTCGCCGCGTACCGGGACGCCGGCGGTCGTGGCCGGCTGGTGCTGCAGGTCCACCTGAGCTGGGCGCCGGACGAGGCGCAGGCCGAGGCGATCGCCCACGACCAGTGGCGGACCAACATCTTCGCCCCGCCGGTGGCCTGGGACCTGGCCACGCCCGAGCACTTCGACATCGTCGCGGACCAGGTCACCGTCGAGCAGGTACGGCGTACCGTCAACGTGTCGGCGGACCTGTCCCGCCACGTCGACCAGCTGGCCTCCTATGTCGCGCTGGGCTTCGACGAGATCTTCCTGCACCACGTCGGCCAGGAGCAGGCCGCGTTCATCGACGCGTTCGGCGCCGAGGTGCTGCCGAAACTGCGGACCGCCTGACCACCCGACCCGCTGATCCACCGGGTGGCGTTCGTACGGTGCCCCGTACCGGCCGGAATTCGGTCGACCGTCCAGGCGTTGACGGCTAGCGTGACCACCATGTTCGGCACCGTCGGCGTTGTGCGGCCCGCAGGTCTCCACCTGCCGGGTGCCGCCGTCGGGTGCGCGTGGCTGGCTGATACCCGAGGCTGACCCTCCTCCCGCTGCGGCAGAACCACGGAGGAGGGTGGCCCGGACCTCCCGGCGTCGCCCCTTTCCCGGCGTACGTCGTGGAGCGCGGTTCTGGCGCGGTTCGCGGGGCTTGGCATCCCGCCCGCGTGACGTCGTCCGCCAAGCAGACTCCACTCTGGAGCAGCATCATCATGGCCAAGAGTCAGTTCGTGCGCGCGAAGCCGCACCTCAACATCGGCACGATGGGTCACGTCGACCACGGCAAGACGACCCTGACCGCCGCGATCACCAAGGTCCTCGCCGTCCGGGACCCGGCCGTCAACCGGTTCGTCTCCTTCGACGGCATCGACCGGGCACCGGAGGAGGTGGCGCGGGGCATCACCATCAACATCTCCCACGTCGAGTACGAGACGGCCACCCGGCACTACGCCCACGTGGACATGCCGGGCCACGCCGACTTCGTCAAGAACATGATCACGGGGGCGGCGCAGGTCGACGGGGCGATCCTGGTCGTCTCGGCACTCGACGGGGCGATGCCGCAGACCCGTGAGCACGTGCTGCTCGCCCGGCGGGTCGGGGTGCCGTACCTGGTGGTGGCGATGAACAAGGCCGACGCGGTCGACGACCCGGAGTTGCTCGACCTGGTCGAGCTCGAGGTCCGGGAGCTGGTTTCCGAGTACGGGTTCCCCGGCGACGAGCTTCCGGTGGTCCGGGTGTCGGCGCTGCGGGCGCTCGAAGGTGACCCGCGCTGGGTGGCCTCCATCGTGGAGCTGCTCGACGCCGTCGACCGGTACGTTCCGGTGCCGCCACGCGAGCTTGGCGAGCCGTTCCTGATGCCGATCGAGAACGTGCTGACGATCTCCGGTCGGGGGACCGTGGTGACCGGTGCGGTCGAGCGCGGCACGTTGCGCCTCGGCGACCAGGTGGAGGTGGTCGGCCTCGGTCCGACGGTGTCCACGGTCGCGACCGGGCTGGAGACGTTCGGCAAGTCGCTGGACACCGCCGAGGCCGGCGACAACGCCGCCGTGCTGCTGCGCGGGGTCAAGCGGGACCAGGTGCAGCGGGGCCAGGTGGTGGCGTTGCCGGGCAGCGTCACGCCGCACCAGCGCTTCACGGCGCGGCTCTACGTGCTGACCACCGCCGAGGGTGGGCGGCACACGCCGTTCTTCGCCAACTACCGGCCGCAGTTCTACTTCCGTACCACGGACGTGGTCGGGTCGGTGGACCTGGGCGACCGGACGATGGCGATGCCGGGTGACACCGTCGAGGTGACGGTGGAGCTCGGCAAGCCGATCGCGATGGACGTCGGGCTGGGCTTCGCGGTCCGGGAGGGCGGCCGTACGGTGGCCGCCGGTACGGTGACCGCGCTGCTCGACTGATCACGGCTGTCGTCCGCCCGTGGTTCTGCTCTCAGCTAATCTCCTGACAGCAGAACCACGGGCGGACTCCCTCGGCGTGCGCGATGCTGGAACGGACACCCGATGACGATCCGCTCGACCGAGGAGATTTACGGATGGACTTCAAGACACCTGCCATGCGCGGTGACGGGGCGGCGGCCAGCTTCGGCGACCAGGTCTACCACCGGTTGCTCCAGGAGCGGGTGATCTTTCTCGGGACCCAGGTCGACGACGCTTCGGCGAACGCGATCTGCGCTCAGATGTTGCTGCTCGCCGCCGAGGACAGCAAGCGGGACATCTTTCTCTACATCAACTCCCCGGGTGGCTCCATCAGCGCCGGGATGGCGATCTACGACACGATGCACTACGTCAAGAACGACGTGGCCACGCTCGCGCTCGGCTTCGCCGGGTCGATGGGGCAGTTCCTGCTCTGCTCCGGTGCGCCCGGCAAGCGCTATTCGCTTCCGCACACCCGGATCATGATGCACCAGCTCTCCGGCGGCATCGGCGGCACCGCCGCGGACATCGCGATCCAGGCGGAGAACATGCTCTACGTCAAGCGGACCACGATCGAGCGGATCGCCTTCCACACCGGTCGCACCTACGAGGAGATCGAGGCGGATTCGGACCGCGACCGGTGGTTCACCGCCGAGGAGGCCCGCGAGTACGGAATGATCGACCACGTCATCACCACGACCACCCAGATGTCGTTGGAAGGGTCGATCTCCTGAACCGGGGCGTCGCCTGACGCTGGCGACATCCGATTCGTCGGCACACCGGCGGCGCGGTCGAACCGCGCCGCCGGTGCGTTCGTCACCCGGTCGACCGAGGAGTCGACCGGTCCCGTCGCCGGACCCTGCCCGTCCCGTCGCGCTCCACAAGTGCATTGCGGTCAGCTAGATTGGACTACTGGCGGCCGTGCGTGTTCCGCCACCAGAGGTGATCACGACTGCGGGCGGAGCGAGATGCTGTTGCGACAGGTTATCGGCTCGGTGTTGCGCAGGATCCGGCTGCGGCAGGGGCGGACCCTGCAGGACGTGGCACGGGCCGCTGGCGTGTCCACCCCGTACCTGTCGGAGCTGGAACGCGGCCGTAAGGAGCCGTCGTCGGAGATCCTCGCGTCGATCTGCCGTGCGCTCGGCGTACCCCTGGAGGAACTGCTGCAGCAGGTGCTGGAGGAGCTGTCCAAGATCCAGCCCACGGTGGTCCCGGCTCCGCTGCGTGGCCTCGCCCGGGGTCGCCTTCCGGTCCTGCGCGGCGGGGCCGATGCCGCTGGCCGACCCCACCGTGCGATGTCCCGCCGCCCGGCCGGCAGAACCGATGTGCCCGGGGCCCGGCGTGCCGTGCGGGCCCGGTTGGTGCGTCCGACGGGCTGGCCGGGGCGTCTCGCCTGACCGGCGCGGCCGAACTGGCCGACCTGGCCGGTCGTGATCAGCCGGATTAGCCCGACCGGCGACGGTAGACGTCGATCGTCGACTGCCCCTGGAAGAGGTACTGCGGCTGCGGCTCGCTGACCACCACGTCGATGCCGAAGTCCGCGCAGTACGCCTGCGCGAAATGGCAGCCGGTGACAGCGAACACCACCAGACGGGTGCCGTGCTCGGCGGCGGTGCCCAGCAGCGCCGACAGCGTGTGACTCGGAAGGGTCTCCCCGCAGACGAGCGCGACGTCGCTCTCGGCGATCAGCCGGGCGCTCTCCTGCCCCGACACCACCGGTACGCCGAGAATGCCGTTGGCGATCAGGTCCGGATCGAAGTCGCTGGCGGTGATCTCGACGTCCTCGGCGAGCAGGTGGTGGATCAGGTTGCCCATCACCCCTACGTTCGCGACCCGCCGCCCGCCGGTCGCGTCCAGCAGCGCCATCGCCTCGTCGACGACGATCCTCGCCCGGGCCAGCGCCTTGTCCTGCGGCAGACCGTCGATGAGGTGCCGGCGGGTGGGCCGGGCCGGCAGCGAGCCGAACGCGGCATCCAGGATCGCGATGTCCTCCTCCACCGACAGGCCCCGTACCTCGCGGCTGTCCTGGCCGAGCAGGGCGTCGACCTCGCCGCTGAGCCGGACCGAGCCGAAGTCGGCATAGCAGCAACCCTGCCGCTTCGCCTGGGCCATGACGAAGCTGTACGTCATGAACCGCTCGTACGGGGTGGGGTAGGCCCGGTAATCGACACTCCACAGGCCACGCAGGGTGAAATCCTCGTCGGGAATCCCTCGACTGCGTTCCCGCACGATCGTGCGCAACGTGTCCAACATGGTGTCCATCGATGCTGCTCCTGCCGTTGCCGCTGGTGGGGAACCGGTGTCGCTCAGTGGGGATCGGCGGCCGGCTCCGCCGGCGCCGAGTTGCGCCGGGTGCCCCAACGCCGCTGGGTCGCCTCGTGGATGTACCAGATGTCGTCCTCGGTCAACCGCCGTGAGACGACCCCGGGAAAGGCCTCCTCGAAATAGATGTACGGTGGCCGATTGTCCACGGTGGGCGAGTGGTAGTCGAGCGACTCGGTCATCTGATGCTGCCGGGTGATCGGGGTCGCCGGATGGTAGGTGAGGATGTTCGGGCTGGCCAGCATCAACAGGCCGGCGTCGATCAGCTCACCGACTCCGTCGATCGTTTCCTCGATCGATGTGCGGTCCTCTCCTTCCAGACCGAACAGCACCGACGATCCGACCGGGATACCCGCGTCGCGGATCCGTTCCAACGCGGTCCGTACCTTCTGCGGCCAGGGGAACTCCGCCGATCGGCGCAGATTCTTGTGAATGTTGACCATCACCTGCTCGGACATGCTCTCGATGCCGAGATAGAGGTAGCCGCAGCCGGCCTGCTTGAGCAGCCGCAGTGTGTCGACCACGTCGGCTTCCTTGTGCAGGGTGGTCAACAGGTCGACGGTGACCTGCCCACCGAAACGCAACTGCCGCAGCCGCTGCCAGTCGCCCTCGTCCTCGATCCATTTGCGGTACCGGGGCGGCAGTTCCGCCGGGGTACTGGCCGCCCGCAGCGCGGCCAACTCCGTGCAGAAGGCCCGGATGAGCGGAAAATTGCCACTCCAGAAGATCGAGTCGTCGAAGAAGACCGCCTCGGCTCCGTAGCTCGCGCACGCGCAGATCCGTTCCAGGGCGGCGGCCACCGGTTCGGTCCGGAACCGTCGCAGCCCGCCGGCGAGCGGCGCCGCCTCCGAGCAGAAGTCACAGTGGTACGGGCAGGCGTTGGAGACGGTCATGTGGGCGGTGCGTGCCGGTGTGCCGTCGGGGCGGGGGAAGACCGGGAACCGGGCGCGGATCGCGAAACCCTGGTACGGCATCGGCAGGTCGGCCAGGTCGTAGGCGGCACCCTTGACCGGGAAGGCGTGCACCGCGTCGGCGGTACGCGCGCACAGCAGGGACGTGCCGGGGATCTGTTCGCCGGCGGCGGCGAGCAGGTCCAGCGTCGCCACCACCTCGTCGACGTCGGTGGCGCGGGTGCGCACGTCCATCGACAGGGCGATGGCCTGCATCAGCAGGTGCAGGCTGAAGTAGCCGTCACCGGAGATGAGGAAGTCGACCACCGGCCGGGCCCGGCCCTCGTCGATGGCCCGCAGGGTGGCGCTGTACTCCAGCGCGAGGGTGCCGTCCGGGCGGTAGCGCATCGTCTCGTCGATGTGCCGTCCGCCGAACACCACCAGACAGTCGGGGACCTCCTGTTTCACCAGCTCGGCCATCTGCAGCGCGTACCGGTGGCCGGGGGAGACGGTGCTGACCAGGAAGACCCGGGGCCGACGACGGCGGACGTCGTCGCGCAACTGCGCACGCGCGGGCGCGTCCCAGACACGGGGGTCGAAGACGCTGCGGTCGGAGTTGCTGTCTGCGGCGTGCCAGCCCCGTGGTCCGTGCTGCGCGGCGAGCCGGTAGGCCTTCGACGGGGCCGCGCCCCAGTCGGGGCAGAGTCCGGGGAAGGCGGCGCGGTGCTCGGGGGCGGCGGCCGCCGACTGCAGAGCCGCGTCGACGGTGACGCTCAACGCCGCGTACAGGCACATCGGGTCGCCCGGGTAGGTGATCTCCCCTTCGGTCGAGGTCATCACCGGTGCCAGGGCGGCGAGCACGGGGAAGGCGCGGGTCCGCCACTGGGAGCGGATGTCGTCACCGGGGCAGTCGGCGGCCAGCGCGGCGGCCCGCTGCCGGTGCAGCTGCGCCAACCGCCGGGTCGCCGCGTCGCGGTCGACCGGCGGCGGCCCGGCGAACCCGGGGTGGGCGACGACGGCACGTACTCCTGCGGTCATCGGGCTCGACCCCGTCGGGTCGGGTCGGCGCTGGGACCGGCCGGTCTCACGACGAGGCGGCCGGCGGTCGGCTCAACCACGGGCCACCTCGGCGGCTGCGGCCTCCCCACCCAGCGCGGCCAGGACGACCGTCGGGTTCCAGAAGTCCCGGTAGTGGCGGATCCGATCGCCGGAGGTCCACACCACCGAGATGTACGTCTGGTGCATCGGCAGCCCGGTGGCCAACGC
The DNA here is from genome assembly GCF_030345095.1 of Solwaraspora sp. WMMA2056. Taxonomy (NCBI): domain Bacteria; kingdom Bacillati; phylum Actinomycetota; class Actinomycetes; order Micromonosporales; family Micromonosporaceae; genus Solwaraspora; species Solwaraspora sp. WMMA2056. The sequence goes on along the minus strand of NZ_CP128360.1, from coordinate 5,243,362 downwards.
GGTGCCGGTGCCGGTGAACTCGGCGACCACCAGGTCCGGCGCGGCGCTCGGGTGGAACCGCAGTTCGTCGAAGCGCAGTGACAGGTTCTCGGCGTACTTGTCCATCTGTTCGCGGATCTGCTCGTGGCCACGGAAGACGGCCGGCCAGCCCGCCGGGGCGTACGGGAACTCCAGCACGCCGTCGGAGGTGAACAGGGCGACCCAGTCGGCGATAGCGGCGCGTTCGAGCAGGTCGAGGTGGTGGGCGAACAACCGCTCGGCGGCGGTACGGGCAGTGGCTCCGGTGGGCATGCTCAGGCGCCTTTCGTCGATACGGGCAGGCTGATCAGTGCGCGCAGGAACGTGGTGTCCAGCCAGCGCAGGCTCTCCACCGGCGCGGCCAGCGACAGCTGCGGGAAACGCCGCAGCAGCCGGCCGATCGCGATCTGGCCCTCGACCCGCGCCAGCGGGGCACCGATGCAGTAGTGGATGCCGTGGCCGAAGCCGAGGTGGCCGTCGGAGGGGCCGCGTACGTCGTACGCCTCCTGCGGCGCGAAGCGCTGCGGATCGCGGTTGGCGTGCGCCAGGGAGGCGAGCAGGAAGGCACCTTCCGGGATGGTCACCTCACCGACCTGGACGGGGGCGGTGGTGAACCGCAGCATCGACATCAGCACCGGGCCGTCGTAGCGCAGGTACGCCTCGATCGCCTTCGGCAGCAGGCCCGGGTCGGCCTGGATCGCGGCGAGCTGGTCCGGGTGGCGCAGCAGGGTGAGTACGCCGTTGCCGATCAGGTTCATGGTCGTCTCGAAACCAGCCATGATCATCAGGTAGGTCATGGCGACGAGCTCGGACCCGCTGAGCCGGTCGCCGTCGTCGCGAGCCTGGATCAACGCGGTCAGCAGGTCGTCGGCGGGATGCGCCTGCTTGGCCGCGATGAGCTCCTCCAGGTAGGCGGTGATCTCGGCGGCGACCGCCTCGGCGGCGTCCGGTGACAGCGGGGTGGCCTGCTGCTGCGCCCAGCCCCGGAACCGTTCCTGGCCGTCGGCGGGGATCCCGAGCATGTCGCCGATGACGGCCAGCGGCAGCGGGAAGCAGTAGCTGGACATCAGGTCGACCTGGTCCTGGTCGGCGATCGCGTCGAGCAGCCGGTCGGCGATCTGCTCCACCCGGGGCCGCAGGTGCTCCACCCGCCGGGTGGTGAACGCCCGGGTCACCAGCGACCGCAGCCGGGTGTGGTCCGGGGGGTCGGCGTTGAGCATGTGCCCGATCAGCGTGCCGCCGATCACCGGTCGGTGCACGCCGGTGACCGTGGTGAACAGTTCGGCGGCGGCGGTCGCGTCCCGGGCCACGTGCGGGCTGGCCAGGACGGTCCGGACGTCGTCGTAACGGGTGACGATCCATACCGGATGGTCTGTGGCGAGGTACGCCGGGCGGGCCGGTCCGTCGACCCGCAGCCCGTCGTAGAGCGGATGCAGCGGCGAGATCATCTCTTCGCCGAGGATCAGGGTGGCATGTTGCGGTGCGTGGGTCACGAGGTCTCCTCAGCGGCCGGGCGAGGTGCTGGCGGGTTCCCGGCCGACGGCCGGCGGGGGGCCGACGATCGCGCCGAGCTGACGGTCGAAGGCGGACGCCGGCAACAGCCGGGTCATGAACCGGGCCTTCTTGACGTCGGCGCCGACGACGTAGCGGATCTTCGGCCGGTGCGCGGTCAGCGCGGTGCGGACCGCGTCGGCGAAGTCCTGCATCGTGGTGGTGCTGGCGAGGGCGCCCTGTTCGTTGGCGTCGACGAAGCTCAGCAACGACGACCGGTACAGGCCGGCCACCGACTCCGGTGCCGCCTGCAGGGTGCGCAACGCCGTCTCCCGGGTCTTGCGCCAGATCGGGGTCATGATCGCGCCGGGCTGTACGACGCTCACCGCGATGCCGAAGGCGCGCAGCTCCCGGCGCATGATGTCGCTGAGCGCCTCCTTGGCGAACTGCGACGCCGCGTACGCCCCCAGGTACGGCACCGCGACCGTGCCGAGCCCCGACGTGACGTTCACGATCCGGCCGCCGCCCCGGCGCAGCGCCGGCAGCATCGCCCGGGTGACCATCACCGACCCGACGACGTTGGTCTCCAGCTGGGTCCGCAACTCCTCGCGGGTGACGCACTCCAGCGGCGCGGTGACGCAGATCCCGGCGTTGTTGACCAGCCCCCACAGGCCCGCCGCGCCGGTCTCGGCGGCGACCTCCTCCGCGGCGCGCTGCAGCGTCGCGTCGTCGGTGACGTCCAGCAGTACGGGGCGGACGGTGCCGGTTCCGGCACCGGCTCCGGCGGCGGCCTCCCGCAGCTGCGCGCCGTCAGCGGCCCGCCGCACGGCGGCGAACACGGTGAAGCCGTGCCGGGCCAGGTCGACCGTGGCCTGCCGGCCCAGTCCTGACGACGCGCCGGTGACCAGCACCCAGCGTCCCTGCGGCGGTACCGGCTCACGACTGGTCCACATGGGTGTCCTCCTGTTCGGTGCGGGCGGCTGCCAGCGCGGTCAGCAGGGTGTGCAGGCAGGTGTCGACCAGGGCGACGGCCCGTTGCTCGTCCACTGCCTCCCGGACGTAGGTGAAGTTCCAGAACAGCCGCCCTCCGCTGGTGGTGACGGTGGCGACGAAGTAGCCGTTGACCGACAGCCCCGTCACGAACTGCGCACCGGACAGCGCCCAGTCGCCGAGCCGGTCGGGGAGGTCGTACCGGCCGACGTTGGACACGCACAGGTTGATCGGGCTGGTCTGTTCCATGAACTCCAGGAACGGACGGCCCTCGGCCACGGTCGGCGGGCAGCCGCCGCGGACCAGGTTCACCAGGGCGAGGTGCTCGCCGAGATCCCGGCGTCGGGCGACGTCGGCGCTGACCGACCGGGCCCGGTCCCACACCGTCGCGGTGGGCCGGCAGTCCACCAGCGACGGTACGGTCGCCACGTAGGTGCCGACCTCGTCCGGACCGACCGGCGGCTCCAACGCTCCACGGAAGTCGATCGGCGAGCCGATCATCAGGTACACGACGTCGGACCGCTCGGCCGCCACCGCGCCGGCCAGTGCCGCCACCAGCGCCCCGTGGACGGTCGTGCCCTCCCGCCGGCAGGCGTCGGCCAGCGCGGTGAGCTGGTCGGCGGAGAGTTCCCGGTGGATCAGGCCGGTACGGCGCCGCTCGAACGGTACGTACCGCCCGGGTTCGAACCGGGCCGGCCGGTATAGGCCGACGTCCCGTTCGTCGCGTTCCTGCTTGGCCTGCAGTACGGCGGCCCCGGCCGCCCCCCGGTGCGGCTCCGGTAGGAGGTCGTCGGGGGGCGGCAGGGCGCGCTCGCGGGCCGGCGACCACGCCGACGCGGCGGCGGCCGGCCCCAGCGGTGGCGGGGCGGCACCGTCGTCGGGTCCGGCGGCGAGCCGGGCGCACTGCTGCGCCCACTGCCGGACGAGGGCGAGCACGGTGGTGCCGTCGGCGACGCCGTGCGGCAGGGCGATGATCAGATCGACCGCCGGTGGTGCGTCGCCGCCGATGGTCAGGGCGGTCGCCCTGGCCAGCGGGCCGGTGTGCCGGTCGATCGGGTCGACCAGCTCGTGTTCGTTGCACCACCGCACCCAGCTGTCCGCGTCGTCGGGCCCGGCGGCGGTGGGCTCGCGCAGCGGGACCGGCCGGTCGGTGGGTACGTACCGTGGATGTCGTCCGTCCTCGTCGGCGCGGATCGCGACCTGCAGCAGCGGATGCCGTCGCTGCACCGCGTCCAGCGCCGCGCGCAGCACCGGGCCCGCGATCGTGGCGTGCACCCGGACCCGGCCGATCACGGTGAGCGGTGAGAGCTGGTCGGCGATCCAGTACCAGCGTTCGACCGGGCTCAGCTCCCGGTCGACGACCGCCTTCGCCGATACCGGCCCGGTCGTGGCCGGCCGGCTGCTCACGACGCCCCCTGGAAGGTCAGTGCCGCCCGGTTGCGCGCGTCGATCGAGCGTTGCGGCACCCACCGGAAGTACACCCGGCGGCCGAGCACGGCCAGCGGATGTTCGGCCTGCTCGATGCGGCTCAGCGCGTACGACGCCTGCACCATCTGGTGGGTACGGGGGCGGCGGGCGTCCTCGTAGGCGCGCAGCCCGGCGCTGATCGTGTCGGCACCGGCCAGGCACTGGGCGAGCACCACGCCGTCCTCGACCGCCATCGCCGCGCCCTGACCCAGACTGGTCATCATCGGGTGGGCGGCGTCGCCGAGCAGGGTCACCGGACCGGTGCCCCACGAGCCACGGAACGGGCGGTCCTGGGCCGGGATCGTGATGATGGTGTCCTCCGGCGTGGCCCGCAGGACGGCACCGACCTCGTCGGCCCAGCCGGCGTAGGTCCGCTCGATCTCCTCCCGGTCGCCCTTCCAGGTCCGGGCGGCCTCACCGGGCATGTTCATGGTGCCCCACCAGTAGACCCGGCCGTTGCCGATGTCGGCGAGCCCGAACCGTCGGCCGCGTCCCCAGTAGTGCGCGGCGTAGCCGGGGGTCACCCGGGTATGGGTGAAGTGCGGCGTTGCGAGCCAGCAGATGTAGTCGCCGTCGCGCAGCTCCTCCGGTCCGAGCAGCTGTCGGCGGATCGCCGACCGGATTCCGTCGGCGCCGATCAGGACGTCGCCGCGTACGGTGTGCCCGTCGCTGAAGGTCACCTGGACCTGATCGCCGTCGATGTCGTACCCGGTCGCGGTCGCGCCGAGGGTTACCGATTCCTCACCGACCTGCTCCAGCAGCGCCTGTTGCAGATCGGCGCGGTGCACCGCCAGCATGGGCACTCCGAACTCCTGGATGAAGTGTCGGTAGTGAATGGTGCGGATCACCTGACCGGCGGCGGACTTGAAGTGCAGCCGGTCCCACTGCACGGCCCGACCGTCGAGGTTCAGCTCGATGCCCATCTGGCGCAGTGCGACCGACGCGTTGCAGGTCAGCGCCAGAGCGCTGCCGGTGGGCAGCAGGTCGGTGGCCCGTTCGAAGATCCTGACCTGGTAGCCGGTGCGGCGCAGCGCTGCGGCGGCGGTCAGACCGCCGATCCCGGCACCGACGACGATGGCCGTCGGCGGTGGACTGCTCATTGGCTCACTCCTCGACAGAAGGTTGCGGTGGCGTCGGGTCGGACACGAGACAGGCGTTCAGCCGGTCGGCGAGCACCCGGACGTGGGGTTCGTCGAGCAGGTCGAGATGGTCGCCGGGGACCTCCACGACGGTGAGGCCACCGCCGGCCCAGTCGGTCAGCCCGTTGTCCGGGTCGGCGTGGCGGCTGTGGGCGGCCTCGTGCATCGGGCGCAGCGCTGCCGGCAGCTCACCGCTGGCCCGTAGCAGCACGATCGGGTCGACGTACGGCGGTGGCCGGTGGTCGAGCAGCGCCTGCCAGTTCGCCTGGAACACCCCGAACAGTCGCTCGACCACGCCGCGTGAACTACCGTCGGGCAGCACACCGGCCGCCACCGCCCGCCGCAGAATGAAATCGAGCCGGTCGCCGCGCTCGGGCAACCCGCCGGGCAGCGCCTCGGTGGGAGTGGCGCCGCGCTCGAACCAGCACAGCTCCCAGAAGAACCACTCCAGCAGGGCGTCGTCGGCCACCGCGTCCGGTGTCGGTGTACCGGGGGTGATCGAGTCGAGCAGGATCACCCGTACCGCCGCGTCCGGCTGCGCCCGGCGTAGCTGGGCGGCCATCTCCAGGGCGACGAAGCCGCCGAACGACCAGCCGCTGAACACGTACGGGCCGGTGGGGCGCACCCGCCGTACCGCCGTCAGGTAGCTGGCGGCCAGCTCCGGCAGGCTGCGCAGCGGCTCGGCTCCGGGGTCCGCGCCGGCCGCCTGCAGCGCGTACACCGGCTGGTCCGCCGGCAGGTGCCGGCTCAGCGGTACGTAGCAGAGCACGTTGCCGCCGAGCGGGTGCACCAGGAACAGCGGCGGCCGGGTGCCGTCGCGGCGCAGCGGGACGAGCGGGTCGAAGGCGACCGGCGCGGACCGCTGCCGGAGCCGTACCGCCAGCTCGGCGACGGTCGGGGCGGCGACGAGCGCGGCGATGGGCAGGTGGACGCCGTAGCGCTGCTCGACCGTGACCGCCAGGCGCATCGCGGCCACCGAGGTGCCACCGAGATCGAAGAAGTTGTCGTGGATGCCGACCTGTGGCAGCCCCAGCAGGTCGGCCAGGAGTTCGGCCAGCGCCCGTTCGTAGCCGTCGCGGGCCGGTGCCGGCCGGCCGGCCGTGGCGGTGGGCAGCGGGAGCCGGCGCAACGCGGCGTCGTCGCGTTTGCCGCTCGGGGTCACCGGCAGCCGGGGCAGCCAGACGAAATGCGCCGGCACCATGTAGTCCGGCAGGCTGACCCGCAGCCGCTTGCCCAGATCGGAGACGTCGACGACGTCGGCGTCGCCGACCAGGAACGCGACGAGCAGGGCGTCGCCGGCCTCCCGCCGGTGGGCCACCACCGCCACCGCACGGACCGCCGGCTGGTCCTCGGCGGCCCGCAGCAGTGCGACCTCCACCTCGGCCAGCTCCACCCGGAAGCCGCGGATCTTCACCTGGGTGTCCCGTCGGCCCAACCAGACCACGTCGCCGTCGGGCAGCACCATCGCGACGTCGCCGGTGCGGTACAGCCGGGCGCCGGGCCGGTCCGGGTGCGGCAGGAACGCCCGGGATGTCAGTTCGGGCTGGTCCCGGTAGCCGCGGGACAGGCAGGCTCCGCCGAGGTAGATCTCCCCGGGCGCGCCCGTCGGGACCGGCCGCAGCCGGTCGTCGAGCACGTGCAGTTGCGCGCCGCTGATCGCCCGGCCGATCGGCGGCAGCACCGGGAACCGGTCTGGATCCCCGGACATCAGCCAGGTGGAGGCCAGGTTCGTCTCGGTCGGGCCGTACTGGTTCTCCAACAGCAGGCCCGGCAGCCGCCGGCAGAGCCGACGGATCTCCTCGGTGATGCGCAACTGCTCACCGGAGGAGACGATCACGCGCAGCGCCTGCGGGACGACGTCGAGCGCATCGACCGCCTCGGCGAACTGCTGGAGCGCGACGTAGGGCAGGAAGACCCGTTCCACCTGGTGTTCGTCGACGGTGCGCAGCAGCGCCGACGGGTTGCGCCGGTCCGCCTCGCTGATGATCCGCAGCTCGCCGCCGCAGGCCAGGGTGGAGAAGATCTCCTGGAACGACACGTCGAAGCCGAGCGGGGCGAACTGCAACGTACGGGGCGCGCCCGCGCCGGTCGGTACCGACACCTGCCACTGCACGTAGTTCGCCCACAGCCGGTGGGTCAGCTCGACGCCCTTGGGGCGGCCGGCCGAGCCGGACGTGAACAGGATGCAGGCGATGCTCTCCAGGTCCAGGTCCAGGTCCAGGTCCGGCGACGCGGCCGGTCCGGCGCCGTCGTCGGCGAACAGGGCGTCACCATCGCTGGCGATCAGGGCGTCACCGTCGCTGGCGATCAGGGCGTCGATGTCGAGCAGCGTGGTCGGGTCCGACCCGTCGCCGAGCAGGCCCCGGTGTGCCCGGTGGGCGACGATCCGGACCGGCCGGGCGATCTCCAGCACGGCCCGGATCCGCTCCCGGGGATAGCTGACGTCCAGCGGGACGACCGCCCCACCGCTGCGGCAGATGCCGAGTACGACGGCGACCAGTTCCGCGCTGCGGTCCATCGCCACACCGACCGGCACGTCCGGTCCCACCCCGAGGGCCCGCAGGCGGGCGGCGATCCGCCCGGTGACCTCGTCGAGCTCCCGGTACGTCCATCGCCGGGCACCGTCGCCGATCGCGGGCGCGTCCGGCGTACGGGCAGCCTGGCCCCGGAACTGCCGGACCACGTCGGTCGGCTCGCCGGCCGGTCGGCGTACCGTGACGCCATCGGTGGTGTCGTCGCCGGCGACCAGGAAGCCCCAGTCACGCGCCTGCTGCGGGTGCCGGGTGAGCCGGTCCAGGATGCGCAGGTAGGTCTGCGCGTACAGGTCCGCCTGGACCCTGGTGAACACCGTGCCCGCGCAGTCGACCCGCAACCGCAACTGGTCATCGGCCGGATCGAGGATCGCGTTGAGCAGCAGGGTGAAACTGGTCTCCTCCCAGACCTGCAGCCCGGTGAGCACCGGCGTCGGCCCGGCGACCAGCGGGGCCAGCGCGTGCGGGTGGACGTAGTTGAACGCGGTGCCGAGCCGCTGCCCGCCCATCAGCCGGGTGATCTCGCTGAGTGGGAACCGGCGGTACGGGTGCGCCTGCTGCTCGGCGAGGTGGACCTGCCGTACCGTGTCGGCCCACGCGCCGTCGGACGTCGTGACCCGTACCGGCAGGGTGTTGAGGAACAGCCCGGCGACCCGGTCGCCGTCGGCGACTTCGGGCCGGCCGTGGGTGACCAGGCCGGTGACCACCTCTGGCGCGCCACTGAACAGCTGCAGCATCAGGCAGTGCGCGGCGAACAGCACCGACTTGACCGGCACCGCCAGTTCGGCGGCGAGCCGGCGGACGCCGTGGCGCAGCGCGGGCGGCACCGGCTGCTCGACGACGATGAGCTGCTCGCCGGTCGGCGGCTGGTACGCCCGGAACCCTTCGACCTGGGTCGGTTCGGCACCGTCGAGCAGGTCCTGCCAGTACGCGCGGGCGTGCGGCGACGCGAGCGCGGCCCGTTCGAGGCGGATCAGCTCCGCCCCGCTGACCGTCGGCGCCGGTACGGGTGCCGCCACCGCCTGACCGGTCCGGTGCTGGTAGTCGCTGACCAGTTCGTGCACCAGACTGGCCACGCTCCAGCCGTCCAGCAGCGCGTGGTGGAAGCTCAGGACGAGGTCGACCGCGGTGGCGCGGGGGAAGGCGTGCAGCTGGTACAGCGGTGGCTGGTCGAAGCGGTACCGGTGGAACCGCCGGTGCTCGACGTGGGCCAGGATGGTCCGCTGCGCGGTCTCGGCGTCGACCTCGCGCAGGTCGGTCACCGTCAGAGCGCCGGCGACCCGGTGGTGCACGATCTGCAGCGGTTCGAAGTAGCCGGCGAGGTCGAACGACGAACGCAACGCCGGGTGCCGCGAGACCAGCGCATCCATCGCCGCCTGCAACGCCTGCGCATCCCAGGGCAACCGCAGTGTGTAGCGGAACACGTCGTGGTAGACGGCCGACGACTCCCGCTCCCGGCTGTGGAAGAGCAGACCCAGGCTGAGCCGCGAGATCGGGTACGCGTCTGCGGCGTGCAGCAGCCGGGCCCGGTCCCGGTCGGTGACCAGGTCGAACGGCTGCGGCGGTGCAGCCTCGGCCGAAGCCGTTGCCGGGCCGGCAACGGCGACCGTGGCGGCGGCCCGATCGGCCTGGGCCGCCTGCTCGGCGATGGTCGGCCAGCGGACCAGATCGCCCAGGGTCAACGCGAGTCCGTGCCGGGCCGCCTCGGCCCGTAGCCGCAGCATCAGGATCGAGTCGCCCCCGACTCCGTAGTAGTTGTCCCAGACCCCGACCTGGTCGACCCCGAGCACGTCGGACCAGATCCCGGCCAGCGTCTGCTCGGTGGGGGTACGCGGCCGGTCCGCGCCGTGCGGGCCGGCGGCTGGATCCGGCAGCGCCCGACGGTCGGTCTTGCCGTTGGGAGTGAGCGGCACCGCGTCGATGCGGACGAAGAAGCTCGGCACCATGAAGTCCGGCAGCGACCGGGCCAGCCCGGTGCGCAGGTCGGTCGGGTCGATCGGCTGGTCGGCGACGTAGTAGCCGACCAGCCGAGTGCCGTGGGTCGCCGACCGGTGGTCCACCACCACCGCGTCGCGCACCCCGGGCAGCGTCGCCAGGTGGCGTCGGACCTCGCCGAGCTCCACCCGGTTGCCCCGGATCTTGACCTGCTCGTCGAGCCGGCCGAGGTACTCCAGGTTCCCGTCGGCGAGCCAGCGGGCCAGGTCACCGGTGCGGTACATCCGTTCGCCGGGGCGCAACGGGTCGGCGACGAACCGGTCCCGGGTCAGGTCCGGCCTGTCGAGGTATCCCCGGGCCACCCCGACGCCACTGACGCACAGCTCACCGGCGATCCCGGGCGGTTGCGGGGTGCCGTGCGCGTCGAGCACGGACAGCCAAATGTTGTCGATCGCCCGGCCGATCGGCACTCGGTCGTCCACGGCCTGCGGCCCGGTCGGGCAGTCGTAGTACGACACGTCGACGGTGGCCTCGGTCGGGCCGTAGAGGTTCACCAACAGGGGCAGCGGCCGACCGGCCGGCGGGTCGGCGTGGAAGATCCGGTTGAACTGCCGTACCCGCTCGGGTGTCAGCGCCTCCCCACTGGCGAAGACCAGCCGCAGAGTGACGGCCTGCCGGCGACGCTGCGGGGCCCTCTCCAGTAGGTCCAGCAGCGGTCCGAGCATCGACGGTACGAAGTGGATCACGGTGACCTGGCACCGTTCGATCACCTGCAGCAGCTGGTCCGGATCCCGTTCGCTGCCGGGCGGGGCCAGCGCGAGGCGGGCACCGGTGAACGACCACCAGAACAGCTCCCACACCGACACGTCGAACGAGCTCGGTGTCTTCTGCAGCAGCACGTCGTCGGCGCCGATCGGGTACCGGCGTTGCATCCAGTGCAGCCGGTTGACCACCGACCGGTGCTCCACCATCGTTCCCTTCGGCCGGCCGGTGGAGCCGGAGGTGTAGATGACGTAGGCGAGATCGGTCGGTCGGGGGAACGCCGCTGGCACCGCACCGGGTGCCCTGCTCAGCCACGGCGTCACCGGGACCACCGTCGAACCGGGAGCCGGCATCCGGGCCACGGCGTCGGCGGCCGACGCGGACCCGTCGGTCAGGACGATCCGGGCGGCGCTGTCGGCGAGCAGCGTCGCGATCCGCTGTGCCGGGTAGCCCGGATCGACCGGTACGTACGCCGCACCGGCCCGCGCCACGGCGTGCACCGCGACGACCAGTTCCAGGCTGCGGGCGGCGAGCACCGCCACCCGGTCGTCGGCCCCGATACCCCGGCCGCGCAGCTCGGCGGCGAGCGCGTCGACGCTGCGGGCCAGGTCGGCGAAGGTGAGCTGTCGCCCACTCGCGTCGTCGACGACCGCGGCCCGGTCCGGATGCCGGTCCACGGCGGCGGCGAACAGGCTGGCCAGGGTGGCGTCGTGCGGGTACGGCACCGGCGGGTCGGTGTGCCCGGCGACCAGCTCGTCGATTTCGGCCCCGGTGAGCAGGGGCAGCGCGGCGAGGGCGGTCGCCGGCTCGGCCAGCGCGTGGCGCAGCAGGGTGGTCAGTTGCCGACCGACCTGGGCGATGGGCAGGTCCTCGTCGAACACGTCGCAGCCGTAGCCGAGCTCCACCACGACGTCGCTGACCTCGTCGAGTTCGTTGATCAGTACGGCGAGCGCATCCGGATCGTGCGACGGGTTGGTGGCCACGGTGCGGTAGCTGGCGTCCGGTACCGGCACCGGCGCCGACCAGCGCATGTAGGAGATGGTGACGTCGAACAGCTGGCGATGGCCGGCCCCGCTGGCGCGCAGGTCGCGCAGCAGGTCGCCGAGTGGGTAACGTTCGTGGCGCTTGAGCTGCCGGGTGTCCTGGCGGATCTGGTCCACCACGGTCCGCACGGACCGGCCTTCGCCCAGCGGCACCCGCATCGGCAGGGTGTTGGCGAAGTGGCCGGTGAGCGCCCGCTCGGTCCCGGTGAGCCGGTTCAGCAGGGAGACGCCGACGAGCACCTCGTCGCTGCGGTGCACCCGGCCCAGGTAGCCGGCGATCACCGCGGTCAGGAAGGCGAACGGGCTGTCCCCGCCGGCCCGGATCCGGTCGATCAGGGCCCGGTCGACCGTGAAGCGTTCGATCGCCGTACGCCGGGTGCCGGCGGGGCTGCGCCGGTGAAACAGCGCCGGCTCCACATCGCGCAGGTACGACCGGAAGAAGCTGCTGGCCCCGGCGCGGACGTCGTCGATCTGCTCCTGCTGGTCGAGCACCGACTGCACGTAGGACGGTGCGTCCACGTGGGCCGGCCGACCGCTCCGTACCCGGTGGGCGTAGTCGTCGCGAACCTGGCCGACGAGTACGTTGAGGCCCCAGGCGTCGCAGACGATGTGGTGACACTGCACGTAGGCGTAGACCACCGACTCGCTCTCCCGAAGAATCCACAGTCCGTAGAGGCGTTGGCGGTGCAGCGGGAACGGGCGGTCGAAACGGTCGGCGATCCATGCCGCGCACGCCGCCGCCGGGTCGGGCGTGGCGGTGAAGTCGACGATCTCGACCACCGGCGCGGCCGGCTCGTACCACTGCCACGGCGTGCCGTCGGCCTCGTCGAAGCGCAGGTGGAACGAGTCGTTGCGGGCGATCGCGGCAGCCAGGGCGTCGCGCAGCGCCGGCACGTCCACCCGGCCGTCGAACCGGTCGTAGATGCAGCAGTTGAACTGCGGCAGGTGCGGGAACCGGGACGCCGCCACCCAGACGTCTCGCTGGTGGGGAGAGAGGGGAAGGTGTGCGGATGAAGGCAAGGAGAGCTCCACGTGCGTGTCGGTGGACGGCGGATCGACCGTCCTGCGTGGTTGCCAGGCAACAGACTCACCCGCGCCTCCACAGGTATCCAGCGCGTCCGGAGCGTGGTCTTGACGCGACCAGCCTCGTCCCGCCCACCCCCGGTGGTGTCAGGTACGGTGCGCAGGTGAGTGAGCAAGGGAACGTCGACCCTCGTCAGTGGGGGGTGACCGGCGAGGTCCGGGTGCTGCCGGTGGCGGTGCCGACGGCGGCGGACGCCGCGCGGGAGCTGGGCTGCGCGGTCGGTGCGATCGTCAACAGCCTCGTCTTCGCGGCCGACGGCGCACCGGTGCTGGTGCTCGCCAGCGGCGCGCACCGGGTGGACACCTCGCTGGTCGCCGCGCAGCTGGGTGCCGCCAAGGTTCGCCGGGCCAGCCCGGAACTGGTGCACGTCGCGACCGGCCAGCGCGTCGGCGGAGTCGCGCCACTGGGCCATCCACGACCGTTGCCGACCCTGGTGGATCAGCACCTGGCCGACTACCCGCAGGTGTGGGCCGGCGGCGGCGACGAGTACACGATGTTCGCCACGACCTATCCGCAGCTGCTGGCGCTGACCGGCGGCCAGCCGCTGCGCGGTTGAGCGGGGAGGCGGGTCAGGCGGCCCGGTAGCCGTCCCGGTCGGACCGGGTCAGGGTGGCTTCCGGGGCGCCGATCAGGATCAGCGCCCGCGCGGTGCTCGGCTGGCCGGTTGCCAGGCCTGCGGCACCGCCGAGGTAGCCGGCCCGGCCCTCGCCGGTGACGGGTCGCCGGTCCGGCGTGGTGGGCCGGCTGTCGGCCGGCAGATGCAGGAACAGGCTCAGCGCCGACGAGGTGGCGTCGTGCAGCACCAGCAGCCGCAGGCCCACGACGCCGGAGCCGTCCGGTCGCCGGAAGTGCCGGATCCACGGCTGGTGGTCACAGACAGGGTGGGCGTCCCAGATCCGGCGGAAGCTGGGGCTGCTGATCCGAAGGTCATGGACCAGTTGGCTCGGTCGGGACTCACCGAGCCAGTTGACCGACGACCGGCGCAGGTGCGCCACGATCGACCGCGCCTCGTCCGGCCAGTTCGCCAGTCGATCGCGGGCCTGCCGGTCGGTGAACATCCACCAGACGATGTTGCGCCGGTACTCCGGCTGCCGGCCGAAGTCGGTGTACCACTGGGTGGTGGCCGGGTTCCAAGCCAGCACGTCGCCGTACTCGTTGCAGACGTAGGCGGGGTAGCGGTGCGACATGTCGGCCACCATGCTCAGCGCTTCGCGCAACGCCACCCGGGCGCTGCGCCGCACCGGTGGCTCCTGGGCGACCCGGCGCAACTCGAACAGGTAGCGGCGCTCCTGATCGGTCAGGCCCAGCACCTCGGCGACCCGTTGCAGGCGTTCCGTGGAAGGCGCCGGGTTGCGGCCCTGCTCCAGCCGCGTGTACCAGGTCGGACTCACCCCGGCCAGCACCGCCACCTCCTCACGGCGCAGCCCGGGGGTGCGTCGCCGGATGTCGGCGGGCAGGCCGACCTCGGACGGGTCGCGGCGGATCCGTCGCGAGGTGAAGAAGGAGCCGAGGGCCCGAAGGAACGTCTCGCCGGTGCGCTGGCGCGCCGGGCTGTCGGCGGCAGCGTCGTGGTCGTGCTCCGAGCCGGAGCACACCGGGATCTCGTCACGCCAGGCTTTCCACTCTGTCATCGGGTTCCTTCCCCGTCGACTACTGCCACCGGCGGTGTGCCGCGGTGGCGATCCGGCGGGTGTCCGCCGCCATGGGTAAAGATCGAGGCGGCCCGGCTCGCCGGGCCGGAGCACGGCCGGCGGCCCACCTCGCGGGCAGCCACCCGTGATGCCCGACGATTACCACGAGGCATCGATGAGTTCCGCTCAGTTACCTTTCGCTTTCTACACGCGCGCGGGTGACAACGGCAAGTCCCCGATCTTCGGCGGCTGACCGGCAGCCGTGCCACCAGCGGCGGATCACCGACGTAGCCAGGTCACGACCAGGCTGGTCCTGCGAGGACCAGTCACCGGGCGGCCGGTCTCGGCAGGACCCGTCGCCGGGTGGACGGTTATCGCGCTACCCGCCTCTTCGCGCGCTGGATACCGCACCCGGCGTCGACGAGACTGACCATCCGCCACCGGACCGGGCCGCCACGACCCAGGCCGACCGGTCCGGCCCCGGCAGCATTCAGCGGAGGGCAGCAGCGGTGAGAACACCATCCGTGGCCATTCTGGGCACCGGTTCGTACCTGCCGAAGGACGAGGTGCACAACGAGGAGGTCGCGGCCCGTGTCGGGGTCGACCCCGACTGGATCGACACCCGTACGCAGATCCGGACCCGCCGCTACGCCGCGCCGCACGAGGCCACCTCGGACCTGGCCGCGTCCGCCGCCGAGCAGGCTCTGCGTCACGCCGGGACCGACCCGGACGAGATCGACTACCTGATCCTGTCCACTTCGACACCCGACGCCCCGCTGCCGTCGACCGCCTGCGTCGTACAGGATCTGATCGGCGCCCGCAACGCGGCCGCGTTCGACGTCAACATCGCCTGCAGCGGCTTCGTCTACGCGCTGGCACTGGCCGACGGCCTGCTCGCCCGTCGGCCGGGGACCCGGGCCCTGGTGGTCGCGGCGGACATCTACTCACGGGTCCTCGACTTTCAGGACCGGCGTACCGCTGTCCTGCTCGGCGACGGCGCCGGCGCGGCCGTCCTCGGTGCCGCCGACGGCGGCGGCCTGTGCGGGTTCAAGCTGGTGGCCGACGGCGCGGCCCGTGACCTCATCTGGATCGATGCCGGCGGCAGCCGTCGGCCCGCGTCCGCGCGGACCGTCGCCGACGGGTCCCACTACCTGCGGATGCAGGGCCGGCGGGTGAGCGAGTTCGTCGTCGACCGGGTGCCCGCGACGATCGCCGCGCTGCTCGCCGAGGAGCGGCTGCCCGCCGCACAGGTCGACCACTTCGTGCCGCACCAGGCCAACGGCGTCCTGGTGGCCGAGCTGCCCGGCCGCTGCGGGCTCACCGCCGCCGCCACCCACCGCACCGTCGAGCGCTACGGCAACATCGGCAGCGCCTCGGTGCCGGTGACCCTGGACGTGGCGAACCGGGCGGGCCTGCTGCACGACGGGCAGTCGGTCGTCCTCGCCGGCTTCGGTGCCGGCATGTCGGTCGGTGCTGCACTCCTGCGGTGGACGGCGACCCGGTGACGCCGGCCGACGGGGACCCGGGCACCGTCGCGGGCGGCCACCCGCCGACGGCGGCCGACGGCGACGCGGGCATCGACCGGGTCGGCGTCCTCGGCTGCGGACAGATGGGGGTCGGTATCGCCGAGGTGGCCGGCCGGGCCGGCCTCGACGTCGTCCTGGTGGGTTCGAGCGAGCAGTCCCTGGCCGCCGGCCGGGCCCGGCTCGCCGACTCACTGCGGCGGGCTGTCGAACGTGCGGTGTACGACGCGGCGACGGCCGCCGCGATCCACCACCGGGTACTGCTGACCACCGACGTCGGGCAGTTGGCCGACCGGCAGATCGTGGTGGAGACCACCGTCGAGGACGAGCAGCGCAAGCGGCAGGCGTTCATCCTGCTCGACGAGGTGGTGAAGGACCCGACGGCGATCTTCGCCACCAACACGTCGTCGATCCCGGTGGGAAACCTGGCCGCGGCGGTGAGCCGCCCGGAGCAGGTGGTGGGCACCCACTTCTTCCATCCGGTGCCGGTGATGCCGCTGGTCGAGCTCACCGCCGGGCTGCAGACCACCACGACGACGGTACGCCGTACCCGGCAGCTGCTCGCCCAGCAGCTCGGCAAGCAGGTGATCGACGCGCCGGACCGCGTCGGCTTCGTGGTGAACGCGCTGCTGGTGCCGTACCTGATGGCGGCGGTACGGATGGCCGAGTCCGGCTTCGCCCGGCCCGCCGAGATCGACGACGCGATGGTCGGCGGCTGCCGGCATCCGATGGGCCCGCTGCGGCTGGTCGACCTGATCGGTCTGGACGTGCTCGAATCCGTCGCGGACGCGCTCTACGCCGAGTTCCGCGAGCCGACCCACGCCCCGCCGCCGCTGTTGCGCCGGATGGTCCGGGCCGGACGGCTCGGCCGCAAGTCGGGCCGGGGCTTCTACGACTACCCGGTCTGACCGGCCGGACCTGACCCGGATCAGGCCGGACCCGACCCGGATCAGGCCGGACCCGACCCGGATCAGGCCGGATCAGGCCGGATCCGGACTGACCCGCCCGGACAGGTGGCGATGGTGGTCGGCCGGTCGCCTTGCCGGAAGCGACGGGCCGACCACCATCACGTTCTCAGGAGCAGGCCACCCCGTTGACGGTGATCAGCTCCGGCGCCGGATTGGCGCCACCACCGGTGGTGGCGTTCAGCCCGAACATCACCGTGGCACCCGGACCGATCCGACCGTTGTAGGTCTCGTTGCGTGCCGTCACGGTCGCACCGGACTGGGTCACCCCGGCCAGCCAGGCTTCGCGTAGCCGCTGGTCGCCGGTGAAGGCGAACCGGGCCGTCCAGCCGTCGATCGCGGTGGTGCCGGTGTTGGTGATGTCGACCTGGGCGGTGAAGCCGCCGCCGCCGGCCCAGGCACCGTAGTTGACGTACTCGGCCCGGCAGGCCAGTGGTGCGACAGCGGCCTCGGCGTCACCCTGGTCGCCGAGGAAGGACGCGATCCAGCTCAACGCCGAGTTCCAGTTGATCGCCACCTCGTTCGTCGCGTAGGACTCGATGTCGTCGACGTAGCAGAACATCGGCGCGCAGCCGGCCAGCAGGTCCCGGACGAACGGGTCGTCCAGACCGGCGTTGGCGCCACCGGCGATCGATCCGGCCGGAGGGATCGGCAGGTCCGGGTCGAGCTGGTTGGCGAAGATCCGGCTGTGCTGGTTGCGCGGGTAGACCGTGCCCCAGCCGGTGACGTACGAGTGGTTCAGCGCGTTGCGGCCGAAGATGTAGTCCATCGCCTGCACCGCGCCGTCGCGGTAGGCGGCGTCACCGGTCATGTCGTACGCCGTCGCCAGCACCACCGCGTTGTTGATGATGTTGCTGTTGCCGCCCCAGAAGTAGGAGCCGCGGTTGCCCGGCAACGGCAGCCCGTACGCCTGACCCGCCAGGGTGGCCAGGTAGGCGTCGGCGGCATCGGTCACCGACGCCCGGATCCGTTCCCGCTCCTGCGGGGCCAGCCCGTTGGGCACGGTGGCCAGGTCGAGCCGACCCAGCGCGGCGGTGCTGCCCCAGCCGAAGCCGTTGGGGTCGAAGACGTTCGCGGTGTGGTGCCGTGACGCCGTCACGTCGGCCAGGTATCCCTGCTCCCCGGTGGTCAGGTACAGCTGGGCGGCGGCCCAGTAGAACTCGTCACTGACGTCGCCGTCGCTGTAGGAGCCACCGCCGTTGCCGTCGTTGGGGTCGGCGATCCGGTCAGGGTTTGCCCTGGCGGCCGCGTACGCGGTCTTCGCCGCGGTCAGGCACTGGCCGGCGAAGGCGGCATCGTACGGGGCGTACAGCCGGGCACACTGAGCGGTGACCGCTGCCAGGTTGAGCGTGGCCGCGGTCGACGGCGGGTGCAGTTCGCGCAGCTCGGGGTCGTCCTCGGGCTGCATCGGCATGCCCGTCCAGTTCCGGTCGTGCATCTTGTGGTGGGCCATCCCGGCCAGCGGCTCACCGGCCGGCACCTGCATCCGCATCAGGAACTCCAGCTCCCAGCGGGCCTCGTCGAGGATGTCCGGTACGCCGTTGTCCCGCTCGGGCACCCGCAGGGTGCCGTCGGCCAGGGCGGCACCGCCGTCGGCGCTGGGCGCGGTCTTGGTCCGCTCGAAGGCGCTCAGCAGCTGGTAGGTGGCGATCCCGCCGTTGACGACGTACTTGCCGTGGTCACCGGCGTCGTACCAGCCGCCGCGCACGTCGAGCCGGTAGTCGCAGACCCCGGGCTGGCACGGCACGTCGGTGTCGCCCTGGTTGGGGGCCACGCCCAGGTGCCCGGCCGGGCGGGCGTACTCCTCGCCGACCAGGTCGCCGTCGATGGCGATGCCGCTGCGCTGGATGTAGAAGAACTGCAGGGCGTCGGAGCGCAGCTGCTGGTAGATGTCGCCGGAGATGGCGAACGGGTAGCTGGTCTCGCCGTCGGCGACCAGGGTGAACCCGGTGCCGGTGCCTCGGTACGCGGAGAAGTCGACGGTGTGCACCTGCTCGCCGGAGGCGGCGTCGAGCCCGCGCGGGGTGCTGGTGCCGCTGGCGGCCACGCTGCCGTCGGCGGCGTGCAGGGCCCAGTCCAGGGGCGTCTCGGCGTCGGTGACGATGGTCGCGTTCTTGGGCCCACCGGGCAGGTAGCCGACCTGGTTGACCCGGACCCGGGGGCCGGTGTCCGGCTCGTACGGTGGTTCTTCCTCGCCGCCGCGCAGCGACACGTCGTCCAGGCAGAACGTGTACGCCGAGGCGTTGCCGCCGAGCTGGAAGGCGAGTTGGGCGCGGGCGGTGTCCTCGGTGGCGACGAAGGTCTGCTCGACGCGCTGCGGGTCGCCGGTCAGCGTCAGGTCGCGGTTGAAGTAGCCGGTGTACGGGTCGGCGCCGAGCTGCACGACGGTGCGGACGGTCGCGGCGGGTTCGGCGCTGACCTCGAAGGCGATCGCGTACTCCTCGCCGGCGATCAGCGGTAGACCCTCCTGCAGGATGCCGGCGTCCCACGGGTTCGCCAGACCAGCGGGAACGTTCGCGCAGAGCCGTCCGTCGACCACCTGAGGGCTGGCGGTGCCGTAGCTGATCCAGCCGGTGGTGCCGTCGCTGAAGTCGCCGTTGGTGATCTGTTCCGGCCCGCCGGGCGGTGGTTGCGCGCTGTCGTCGCTGATCAGCGAGACGTCGTCGAGGCAGAGGGTGTAGTCGGCGGTGCCGCCGCCGAGCTGGAACGTGAAGGTGCCGTCGGGGGAGTCGAGGTTGGCGGTGAACTCGGCGGTCACCGTCTCGGCCGTCGGGCCCAGGTCGAGCTGGCGGCTCAGTACGGTGGTGTACGGGGCGGCGTTGAGCTGCACGTTCGCCCGGACGCTGGCCGGCACGTCGGTGGTGGCGGTGAAGGTCAGGCGGTACGCCGCACCGTCGATGAGTGGGATGTCGTTGTGCCCGATGCTGGCGTCCCACGGGTTGGCGGTGCCGGCGCCGACGGTGGCGCACAGCCGCCCGTCGGTGGCGGCGAGGGTCACGTTGTCGGTGGCCCACCAGCCGGTGGTGCCGTCGTCGAAGCTGCCGTTGACGATGTGTTCGCGTTCCTCGGCGTGGGCCGAGGCCACGGTGAGGGCCGTCAGCGCGAGGACGCTGGCGCTGGTGGCGGCGAATAGCGCGACCGCGCGGCGTCGTCTGGGTCGGGTCACGGGGGTCCTTCCGTGCAGGGGCCGGGGGACGTTCTGGGAGCGCTCCCATAGATCTGCAACGATGTTGCCAGGGCGTTTCCGGAGTGTCAATCAATGTCGCCGTGTCGTCCGGCGGCCACGCTCCCATGCTGCCGGTTATGCTAAAAAAGTACCGATTTAGGATACCGGGACCGGCAATTCTTCATGATCTTTGGCATCTGCATGCTGATCTACTAGAGACATTTCGGCCCTCTTCCTGGCAGGCTGCCAGCCATGACCCTGAAGCTGCGTTCCGCGGCGGTGACCGACCGCGGCCTCATCCGGAGCGGGAACCAGGACTCGGTCCATGCCGGAAACTGGTTGGTCGCTGTCGCCGACGGGATGGGCGGGATGGCCGCCGGGGATCTGGCGAGCAAGATCGCTATCGAAGCGATCGCCCAGCTCGACGTCGCGACGGCCGACGACGAGCTGGTGCCCCGCCTGCGGAGTGCGGTCGAGGCGGCCAGCGCCCAGATCCGGGCGGCGGTCGAGGCCGATCCGGCCCGGGAGGGGATGGGTACGACCCTGACCGCGCTGCTGTTCGCCGGCTCCGGCACCGCGATCGGGCTGGCCCACGTCGGTGACTCCCGGGCCTACCTGCTGCGGGGCGGGGCGCTGGAGCAGGTGACCCGGGACGACACGTTCGTGCAGATGCTGGTCGACGAGGGTGTGATCACTGCGGAACAGGCGGCCAGCCACCCTCGGCGCGCGGTGGTGACCCAGGCGCTGCAGGGCGACAACGTCAACCCGGCGTACCAGGTCCTCGAGCCGCAGACCGGTGACCGGTGGCTGCTCTGCAGCGACGGCCTGTCGAACGTCGTACGCGCGGAGAGTATCGCCGAGGTGCTGGCCACCTACGCCGACCCGCAGGCCGGCGCGCAGCGGCTGGTGGACCTGGCGATCCGGGCCGGTGGGCCGGACAACATCACCGTGGTGATCGGCGACATCACCGAGGTCACCGACTGAGCATCGGCCGCACCGACTGAGCGCCCGACGCGGTGCGGCCGCCCCGGCGTGTGTCGGAGCGGCCGCCTGGTGTCAGCTACGGGCATCCACCTGCCCGATGATCGTTCAGTACGTCGACTGCAGTTGACCCCGCAGCTTCGTCAGCGCCCTGGCCAGCAGCCGCGACACGTGCATCTGGGACACGCCGACCTGGTCGGCGATCTGCGACTGGGTCAGGTTGCCGTAGAACCGCAGGGTCAGGATCCGCTGCTCCCGCTCGTCCAGGGTGGCCAGGGCCGGGCCGAGCGCCACCCGTAGCTCGGCGAGCTCGTACTCGCGGTCCTCGGCACCGAGCATGTCGGCCAGCTCGGTGGCCCGCTCGCCGTCGCCAGTCGGCGTGGACAGCGACACCGCGTTGTACGCGCGGGCACCCTCCAGCCCTTCGAGGACCTCCTCCTCGGTGATCCGCAGGTGCGCGGCGATGTCGGCGACCGTCGGCGAGCGGCCCAGCGTCTGCAGCAGGGTGCTGTTCGCCTCGGAGATGCTCAGCCGCAGCTCCTGCAGCCGACGGGGCACCCGGATGTCCCAGGTGCGGTCCCGGAAGTGCCGCTTGAGCTCGCCGATGATCGTCGGAATGGCGTACCCGGCGAAGTCGACACCCCGGCTCGGGTCGAACTTGTCGATCGCCTTGATCAGGCCGACCGCCGCGGTCTGGGCCAGGTCGTCGGTCGGCTCGCCGCGCCCGCTGTAGCGCTGGGCGAGGTGCTGGGCCAGGGGCAGCCACGCCTCGATCGCGCGATCGCGCAGCGCCTCCCGGGACGGGTGACCCGCCGGCAGGGCGGCCATCGCGTTGAGCAGCTCGGTGGCGCTGTCGGCGGGGGCGTTGGCCCGCTGGCCGAGGGTGGCGCCCGACATGGTCTGGTCGGCGGTCGCCGGCTCGTGCACCGTCGGGCGTCCAGTGAGTGTCGCGGTCATGGTGGTCCTCCCTGCACCTCGTCCGCGGATATGGAAGGTGGTGCGTTCAGCTGTACTCGCTAGGGTCTTTCGGCCTCTAACACTAGCCTGGTCGGTCAGCTGAAAGCTAGCCGAAAGTACGATGTATTTAACGCCCACTATTCCTCAAGTCGGACATTTTGCCGCCCGATCGCCTCACTTCTCCACCCGGGGTACCCCCGGATCGGTCAATGAAGCGCCACCAACTTCTCGGGATCGTCGACGGGAAGTTCGCCCTCGGTCACCGCCAGTACCGACATGCCGGTCAGGTCCACCGCCCCGCCGACGGTGGTCGCGAACGCCACGTCCGCCGCGTCCCGGCCTGTCGCGATCCGCACCAGGCTGCTCCGGGGGGCCAGTCGCGTCGCGTCCCACACGTACCAGTGGTCGTCCACCGCGGCCTCGGTCACCAGGTGGAAGTCCATCGGTGACAGGCCGGGGGCGTAGACCGCCACCACCCGGGCGGGAATGTCCATGGCGCGGCAGAGGGCGACCGTGAGATGGGCGTAGTCCCGGCACACGCCGGCCCCGCCGAGCAGGGTCTGTGCCGCGTCCGTGCTCGGCCCACTGGCACCCGCGGTGTAGGTGGTGTGGTCGTGCACGTAGCTGCAGATGGCCCGCACGGTGTCGGCGTCGTCGCCGTGGCCGGCGAAGCGGGCCGCCGCGAACCCACCCAGCCGGTCCGACGGGCAGTAGCGGCTCGGCCGTAGCGACACCACGCGCTCCCACGCCGACACCGGGGCCGGTGCCGCCGGTGTCGGCCGGGTCACCGTCGCCTGGTACCGCACGGTGATCCGGCCGGGCGGTGCCGCCAGCAGGTGGTGGCGCCCGCCGGCGGCCCAACTGTCGGCCACCTCCTCGGGGACCGACTCGTCGGCTGCGGTCGTGGCGGTCAGTCGGGCATCGGGCCCCTGCCGGTACGCCGTCACCTGCAGCGCGATCGTCGTGGTCGTCGCCACCTCGTAGGTCAGCTCGCAGCCGACCGTCACCGCCGTCTCGTCACCCATGACTCGTTCATACCCATCCGCCACGCTGCCACCAACCGTGACGCGACGTGGGTCACCGTACGGGCATTAGTTGAAATTTGAAATAAGCGCTAGTCTGGGTGTCATGGACGACCAGCGCGACGCGCAGCGCCTCGCCGCCTGGCGGGCCTACATCGAGTCCAGCCAGCGGCTGCTCACCCTGCTCGGTGACGAGTTGCGCGAACACTGCGGGCTCAGCCTGGCCGACTACCACGTCCTGCTGCTGCTCTCCGAGGCCCCTGGGCGGCGCCTGCGGATGGGCGAACTGGCCAGCCGGCTGGTCTTCTCCCCGAGCCGGTTGACCTACCAGGTCGCCACCATGCAACGGCGGGGCCTGGTCGAGCGGCAGAGCTGCCCGCAGGACCGACGCGGCAGCCACGCGGTGCTCACCGCCGAGGGCCTGAACCAGCTACGGGTGGCCGCGCCCGTGCACCTCGCCGCCGTCCGCCGGGTCTTCCTCGACCACCTCGACGACGCCGACATCGCCCAGCTGGGTCAGGTGTTCGGCGCGCTCGATGCCCGCCTCGGCGGACCGTCGGCCGGCGCCAGCGGACCCGACTGCGGCGCCGAGGTGACATCCATCGTCAGCACCACACCAGCCCGAAAGAGGACCTGATGCCCGCGATCACCGTCGACGACGTACTCGTTCTGCCCCGCCTGCCGCAGTTCGATCCGGCGGCCGGGACGATCCGGCCGGTGCGCCGGGTCTCCACCGCCCCGAGCGGTTTCGAGGGCGAAGGCTTCCCCGTCCGTCGGGCCTTCGCCGGGGTACCGATGACCGAGCTCGACCCGTTCCTGCACCTCGACCAGATGGGAGAGGTGGAGTACGCCCCCGGCGAACCCAAGGGGACCGCCTGGCACCCGCACCGCGGCTTCGAGACCGTCACGTACATCATCGACGGGATCTTCGACCACCAGGACTCACACGGCGGGGGCGGCACCATCACCGACGGGGACACCCAGTGGATGACCGCCGGTTCCGGGCTGCTGCACATCGAGGCACCGCCGGAGCACCTGGTCGTCAGCGGCGGGCTGTTCCACGGCCTGCAGCTGTGGGTGAACCTGCCCCGGGTGAAGAAGTTCGCACCGCCGCGCTACCAGGACATCCGGGGCCGTGAGGTCGGTCTGCTCACCACCGGCGACGGCGGCGCGCTCATCCGGGTGATCGCCGGCGACGTCGCCGGACACCGCGGCCCGGGTTCCACCCACACCCCGATCAGCATCGCCCACCTCACCGTACAGCCCGGTGCACAGGTCGACCTGCCGTGGCGGCCGGACTTCAACGCCCTGGTGTACGTGCTCGGCGGCCGGGGAACGGTCGGCACCGCGCCGCATTCGGTGCGCACCGGGCAGCTGGCGGTGCACGGGCCCGGGGACACGTTGCGGATCACCGCCGACGCCCGGCAGGACAGCCGGACGCCGCAGCTCGACGTGTACGTGATGGGCGGTGAGCCGATCCGTGAGCCGATCGCCCAGTACGGGCCGTTCGTGATGAACACCCGGGCGGAGCTGGTCACCGCGTTCGAGGACTACCAGGCCGGCCGGCTCGGCGTCGTACCGGCGGCCCGGACACCACACAGCGGCGGCCAGCAGCCGCCGCTGTGACGCCGGGACCGGCCCTCACGACACGAGGAAGACCCCGAGGACGCCGAGTACCACCATTACCAGGACCGCCACCAGCAGGCCCTGTTCGCTGGCGACGGTGTCGCCGGTGTACGACTGCTGGGGATCCGGGGTGACGATCTCAGTGCTCATCGTGCCTCCTCAGCGTGCTGTCCTGGCCTGACAATGACGGTAGGCAGCCGGCCGCGTCCGTGAATCCCGAACCTGTGCCACCTACGGGTGTCGCCGCAGGCTCATGTACCCGCCCCGCTGCGGCGGACACCCGGATCGGCCGAGGATGTCGGTGAGTTCTGCCCGATGGACCGGCCCGGGCACCGGTACCGAGCCCAGCACGGACACAGCACGGACCGGGCGGCCACGCCGCCCGGTCCGTTGGTCGCTCGCATCGATCGACCGGTGCGCCTACCTCCCGGCGCGGCCGGCTCCGGCCCGGTCTGCCAGCGCCTGACGCGCCTGCTCGGCGAACTCGGCGTCCACCGTCACGCCGTACTGGCTGGCCTGGAGCAGACTGCGCGAGGAGAAGTCCCGGCGGCCGCCGGTCATCGCGTGCGCGACGGCGCCGAAGATGGCCCCCCAGACGGCACCGATGACCAGCGCGGTCACGATGATGCCGAGCCAGTTGACCACGGCGAAGATGCCGATGAGCAGACCGATGAACAGACCGAACCAGGCACCGGTACCCGCGCCGGCGGCGGCGGCCCGCCCGACGGTCAGCCGGCCGGTGACGTCCTCGACCAGTCGCAGGTTGGTGCCGATGATCGCGGTCCGTTCGACCGGGAACTTGCTGTCCGAGAGCTGGTCGACGGTCCGCTGAGCGGCGGCGTAGTCCGGATGGTTGGCGATCGTGACCGTGGACCGGTCCTGATCACCGGGCTGCGGTGCGGCACCTGGCGTGGTGGGGTAGGCGACGGGCCCGGCAGGCACGCCCGCCGGGAAGTTGGCCGTGTCCCCGAAGGTGCCGGGCGTCGAGGCGTCCGTACGGATCGTGGATCTGGTCATGGATGGCCTCCCTTCCCGCAGTTAGTGCCCCGGGAAGGGGACGGATAACCTACCGGCCGCGACGGACGTGGCACGATTTCGGCCCCTCCCCGTCGACGGGGAGGGGCCGAAACGTAGGTCCGGAATCGGCCGGACCTCGGTCCGCCCGCGCCAGGGGCGGTAGGCACGGGACGGACCCGGCGCTACCCGCTACAGGCGGCGCCGTTGAGGGTGAAGCTGGACAGCGGCGGCAGGGTGCTGCCGCTGTAGGTGCCCTGGAAACCGATGCTGACGGTGGATCCGGACGCCAGCGAGCCGTTCCAGGCGGCGTTGCGGACGGTGATCTGGCTGCCGGACTGGCTCCAGGTGCCGTTCCAGCCGTTGCTCAGGCTGACGTTGGAACCGGCGGTGAAGGCCAGCGTCCAGTTGCTGAGCGAGGTGCCCTGGTTGGTGATCCGGATCTCCCGGGTGAAGCCGCCACCCCACTGGTTGGTGGTGTAGCTGACGGCACATCCACCCGCCGGCGGTGCGGTGGTGGGTGGTGCCGTGGTCGGTGGTGCCGTGGTCGGCGGCGCGGTCGTGGGCGGCGGCGCGGTGGTCGGGCCGGCGGCGATGGCCAGGTCGTACGCCCGCTGCGGCACGAACTGCCCGGCGGCGGCGATGCAGCCGTCGGCCTCGCCCGGCAGCTTCACCCAGAGGAAGGCGTCGATCTTGCTGTCGCCGGTGTTGGTGGTGCTGGCGGTGCCGATCGCGCGGCCGGCCGGGTCGCACCACTCGGAGCCGAGCGGGCCGTTGCCGTTGCGGCTGGTGTCGATCACCGCGGTGAGGTGGTTGGCGCCGGTGGCGTTGATGACCGCCTTGACGTAGTTGACTGCCTCGCTGGTGCTGCGGTAGTTCGACACGTTGCTGGAGATGCCGTGGGCGCTGTTGGCCACGTCGGCGCCGGTCAGCATGCTGGCCATCGCCGAGGGCGAGTGCCACGCCGAGTGCCCGGCGTCGAAGTAGACCCGGGCCTGCGACGAACCGGCCTTGAGCGCCTTGCCGGCGTACGCCATCGACGCCCGGACCTCGGCCTGTTCGCCCGCGCTCATGCAGGTGCCCATCAGGGCGAGCACGTCGGGCTCCAGCACGATGTACGCGGGGCGGTTGCCGAGGCCGGCGGCGACCTGGTCGACCCACTGCCGGTACGCGGTGTGGTTGGGGGCACCCCCGCTGCTGTGGTTGCTGCAGTCGCGGTTCGGGATGTTGTAGACCACCATGATCGGGATCTTGCCGGCGGCCGCGGCGGCACCGACGTAGGAGCTGACCTGGTTGCGGACCTCGTTGGGGTTGTACTGGGTGAACCAGCGGCCCTGGGGGACCGAGGCGATCCGATCGCGGATCACGTTCGCCCGGTAGTCACCGGGGTTCGCCGCCACCCAGCGGGCGGCGGAAGTGTCCGGGTCGACGTAGAAGACGGAATCGGCGGCCTGGGCGGCCGTGGGCTGCAGCAGCCCGACACCGACCGCGGTGGCGACCGAGAACGCCAGGACGGCGGCGGCGCCAACTGCGGTGAGCGCAGATCTCCTGCGCATGGGCACTCCCTCCGGGTAGGGACGATATATTGAAAGCACTAACTGGAAGCGCTCCCATGGATATCGACTACCGTACGGGCGTGTTGCCGATATGTGAAGAGCCCGTGACGTAGATGTCCAGAAACTTCTATATGATGATATATCGATGGTGGGCCGGCTGCCGTGGTCAGTCCAACGGCGTACGGAACTGCGGAAGCAGGGCGATGACCCCGAACGCCGCACCCGCCGGGTCCGTCAACTGCGCGTACGTGCCCGCACCGGCGACGTACGGGCCGAACGTCACCTGACCGCCGAGGGCCTCGCACCGCGTGACCGCCGACGCGCAGTCGTCCACCTCGAACGTGGTTCGCCAGTGGGCCGGCACCTGGGGCGGGTACGACACGGTCATGTCGATCAACCCGGCCACCTCGCGGGTGGTGCCCACCCACCACTCCTGGTAACTGGCGGAATCGCTGTAGCTGCTCGCGCGGGCCGTCCAGCCGAAGAGGCTCCCGTAGAAGCTGCCGGCTCCGCTGACGTCGCGGGTGGCGAGCTCGTTCCAGCAGGCCGCGCCGGGTTCGCCGCTGACCTGTGCGCCGGGGAAGGGGTCGCGCTGCCACAGTCCGAACACCGCGCCCTGCGGGTCGGCGACCAGTGCGGCGGCACCCCGCTGGGCGTACCGGGTCGCCGGCGTGAGCGTCGCCGCGCCGGCCTGCGTCGCGGCGACGACCGTCGCGTCGAGGTCGTCGGTGGCGAGGTAGGTCACCCAGGCCGACGGCGCCGCAGCGGGCGCGGCGACGAGGCCGGCGGCGGCCAGGTCCCGCAGGTGGAAGTCGACCGAGCCCGAGGCGGGATGGTCGGCGGGCTTCCAGCCGAACAGCTCGCGGTAGAACTCGATCGAACCCTCGGGGTCGCTGGTGCGTAGCTCGGACCAGCAAGGGGTGCCCGCAGGGTAACCTCTGATTCGCACCGTGTGTTCCTCTTCGCGTCATTTATCCCGTTTGGCGTGACCAGTTACTCTACGCCGAGGAAACGCCGGACGCGGGTCGGCTGAACGGCCGAATTGATGTCACGTTCGGTGAAGATCAGGGTTACGTGTCGACCGGAAGCATGATCTCGAACCAGACCGTCGAACCACGAACCGACGGGTCAGTGCCCCAGGTGTCGCTCAACTGCTCGATGAGTCCGAGCCCCCGCCCGCGACTGCTCAGCGTGTCCGTCCGGGCCCGGCTGACCGTACCCCGGGTGCCACTGTCCGCGACCGACACCAACAGTCGCTCCTGGCTCAGGTCGATCTCCACCCGCGCCTCGGTCCCGGCGTGCAGCAGCGCGTTCGTGGTCAACTCGCTGGCGCACAGCACCGCCGGGCCGATGACCGACTCCGGCACCCGCCACTGTGCCAACTGGTCGGCCAGCCAGTGCCGGACCCGGCTCGGCGCGATCGGCTCGGCCGGCACCAACAGCCCTGCCGACCGACTCGGTGCCGCGGCGTGCTCCACCGCGAGCACCGCCACGTCGTCGTCGGTGGTTCCGGCCACCGCTCCACTCGCCACCGCGCACAGGTTGCGCGGATCGCTGGTGCCGGTCGCGGCGATCGCCGCCGCCAGCGCCGACATGCCGGCACCCAGATCGTGACCCCGGCGCTCCACCACCCCGTCGCTGAACATCAGCAGGGTGTCTCCCGGACGCAGCACCACGTCCACCGGCTCGCGCGGCCCGGCCAGCCCGAGCGGTACGCCGGGCGGCACCTCGGCGAACTCGGCCCGTGCCGCCGGGGTGCCGGGACGGCGGATCAGCGGCGCCGGATGACCAGCGCTGGCCAGCGTCAACCGCCCGGCCGACGGATCGAGTACGCCGTACAGCACGGTGACGAAGAGCTCCTCGTTGCGGCTCTCCGCGCCCAGGCTGTGCACCAGCCGGTCCAGTCCCGTCAACACGGCGGCCGGCGCCGGATCGGTCAACGCCAGCCCGCGCAGCGCCGCCCGGACCTGGCCCATCAACGCCGCCGCCCGTACGTCGTGCCCGGCCACGTCGCCGAGCACGACGGCCAGCCCGCCGTCGGGCAGCAGGAACGCGTCGTAGAAGTCGCCGCCGGCCGAGTTGCCGTCCACGCCCGGGTCGTAGCGGGCGGCGAGCCGGAAGCGGGGCAGATCCGGCAACTGTTCCGGCAACATGCTGCGTTGCAGCAGTTGCGCTGTACCGTGCTGGGTCTCGAACCGGCGCGCCCGCTCCGCCGCCTGGGTGACCAGTTCGGCGACCGCCGCCAGCAGCGCCCGCTCGGCCGGCGGCCACTGGTGCGGCTCCCGGTAGCCGAATGTGATCCCGCCGCGCAGCGAACCCGCCCGCAACGGCAGCGCCGCGAGCGCCGCCACCCGCTCGTCGTGGCGGTCGATGGCGTACCGGGCCAGTGGCCGACCGTCGCTGGTGAAGCGGGGGACACCGGTGGTGCCGACGGCCGCCAGCGGCGTCGCGGCGTCGCGTGGCAACCGCCGCCAGACCGGCGGCAGCCGTTCGTCGGCCTCGTCGAGCAGCTCACCACGGACCCGACGGACCACCCGCCACCCGCCGCCGTCGTCGATGCCGATCGCCACCTGGTCGATGTCGAACGAGGCGAGACCGTAGCGCAGGGCGACCCGGGCCACGTCGTCGAGGGTGAGGGTGCCGGCCAGCGCCGCCGTCAGCTCACTCAGGCTCTGCAGCCGGTGGGTGATCGCGCCGGTCTCGGTGGCGACCGAGAGCATCCCGATGATCGTCCCGTGGCTGTCGCGCACCGCCGAGTAACCCCGGGTGTACGCGGTCGTGCCGCCGGCACCGTCGATGTCCGCGACGAACGGCGCCACGGTCTCCGACTCGAGGAACGGCTCCCCGGTGCGGTAGACCCGTTCGACCACGTCACCGACCCCCGGCTGGTGCCACGAATCGGCGAAGACCTCGGCGGCGGGCTGGCCGAACGCGTGCGGGTGCTTGTCGCCGAGCAGGTCGGCGTACGCGTCGTTGTAGATCATCAGGAAGTCGTCGCCGTACACCAGCGCCATCGGCACGGGGGAGGCCAGCAGCAGATCGACGGTGGCCCGTACCGCCGGGTCCCAGCCGTCGACGGGCCCCAGCGCCGTCTGCGCCCAGTCGTGTCGTTGCACCAGGTTCGGGCCGTCCGGCGGCGGGGCCACCGGCGCCGACGCTCCGGCGGCGACGGCGGAACGGGCAGCAGGTACGCCGGTGGGGGTGTCGCGGGTACGCCCGGTGCTGCCTGCCATGGGGGGCAGCCTATCCGGGCGGTGACCGGTGGGGGGCGTGGACCGCCGCAGGGTGGGTATGCGGGCCGGCGGTAGGCGATGCAGCGCGTCCGAACGACAGCGAGGCGACGCATCGACAGACGAGGCGGAAGGGAGGACCGGATGTCCTCAACGTACGCGTCGGCGCAGGTCGATATTGGGAATGCGCTGACTGACATGTGGCGGTCCGTGATACTTTTCGTGCCCCGGGCCATCGCGTTCATCGCGATTCTCGTGGTCGGATGGTTGATCGCGCGGGCCGTCCTGAAGGGTGTCGACAAGGCGCTCGAACGCGTCGGGTTCGACAAGGCCGTGGAACGTGGCGGTATCGGTCGGGCGCTGGAACGCACCCGGTACGACGCCAGCGACATCCTGGCCAGACTGGCGTACTACGCGGTGCTGCTGTTCACCCTGCAGTTTGCTTTCGGCGTCTGGGGACCGAACCCGATCAGCGACCTGATCAGCGCCGTCGTGGCGTGGCTGCCCCGGGCGTTCGTCGCCATCGTGATCGTGGTCGTCGCGGCGGCCATCGCGACGGCGGTACGTGACCTGGTGTCCGGCGCACTCGGCGGGCTCTCCTACGGGCGGGTGCTGGCGACCGCAGCGTCGGTGTTCATCATCGCGCTCGGTGTCATCGCGGCGCTCAACCAGGTCGGGATCGCCACCACCGTCACCACACCGGTGCTGATCGCGGTCCTGGCCACCATCGCCGGCATCCTGATCGTCGGCGTCGGTGGCGGTCTGGTCCGTCCCATGCAGCAACGGTGGGAGGACTGGCTGACCAAGGTGGCCCACGAGTCCCAGGCGATCCGGGACAGCCACCAGGCGTACCAGGCGGGGCGGGAGGACGTGGGTCAGCGGATGAACGAGCCGACCCAGGTGATCCCGCAGGGCCAGCAGGCACCGGCGATGTCCGGTGGCCGGGAGGCGGCCAGCGGTCGGGGCATGACCGGCCCCGGCGCCGGTCAACCAGGTGGGATGACCAACCCGCCCGGCGGGACGACCCGGCCGGGCGGCAGCACCGGCTGACCGCGTCGCCCGCCGATGATTTTCCGGGGGCTTGTCACGGGACGGGCGTCGCCCCGCCGGTGACAGGCCCCCGACCGGGCGTCGGTATCCGTCGCCCGGTCGGGGTCGGCAACAGCTGGGTCAGCGGTGGCAGCTGGCGGCGAGCTGGCAGACGGCCACCAGCCGCAGCGTCACCCAGTCGGCGCGGCTCCAGTCCGTCGTTGGTCCGACCGGCGGGTGCCAGCCGGACTCGACGGCGGCGTCGCGCACGCCCTGCGCGTACCGGGCCAGGGTCACCGGGTGCAGTGGCCGCAGGTCCGCCCAGAGCCGGTCCCGCACCCCCGCCCCGTGCTGGTCCAGCTCGGCCAGCAGGCCGGGGGAGCCGGCGGCGGCGCGCAGACCGTGATCGCCGAGTGCGGCGTGCAGATCCTGCAGCGTGCTGCGTGCCGAGCGCCGGGCCGCCGGCGCGGCACGCAGGCTCGGGACGGGGCTGCCGTACGGTGTCGTCACAGCTGGCGGCGGTCTGCTACTCGGCCCGGCGGTCGGCCGTGGCGGGGCGGCGTCGTGCCGCGTCGTCGGCGATGATCACCGTGGCCACCATCAGCGCCACGCAGACGCTGAACAGCCAGGAGTCATCGGGGAGCAGATAGGCCGAGACCGGAGCCTGCAGCGCGGCCAGCACGAAACCGAGCCAGGCCCAGCGCCGTTGACGCGTGGTGAGGAAGCCAGGGGCGGGACGCATCCAGAAAGTCTTGCGCGGCGGAGCCGGACCGCCGTCAGCCGATCGGTCGAGGATCAGTGGCCGATCCGCCCCATGTCGGAGCTAGCGGACAATCCGGCCGGGCGAGTGGGCTGCCCGGGCAGGCAGCGTCGCACCGGGCAGCGGGAGCCCGTCCCGGGTCAGTTCGGTCCGGTCCGGCCGGTGGTCGACGGTCGGTACGCCCGGTCGGGGTCGGTGGCGTGCCGCTGCGTACCGCCCTCGGCGGCCTCCGGGCCGTGCCCGAACTCCTCCTCGGCCCCGGCGTCGCTGCCGGTCACGTCGTCGACCTCCCCGTCGGCCGCCGGCGCGGCCACCGCGCGTTCCAGGTCGCGCAGGGGCAGCCGCTGTTCGTCACGCCAGACACCGTCCACTGGATCAGTCATGTCCGCCGGGTTACCCGCAACCCGGGCCGGCAAACGCCCCGAGGCGCGCCGGCCGGGCACGCACGACGGCGCGGACCCGGTCCGGGTCCGCGCCGTCGTGCACAGGTCGATCGCCGGGCTGCCCAGCTGTGGGTCGGGGCTCCGGCCGGACGTCACGGTTGGGGCCGGGGCACCTCGCCGCGCCAGGCTCCGGTCTCGACGCCCTGACGGTTCTCGATGAACTCCTTGAAGCGCTTCAGATCGCCCTTGACCCGGCGGTCGACGATGCCGAGCTTGTCGCCGGCCTGCTCGGCCAGCCCTTCCGGGTCGAACTCCATCTGCGCGGTCACCCTGGTGTGGTGGTCGTCGAGCCGGTGGAAGGTGATCACACCTGCCTGCTTGACCCCGCCGGTGGCGGTCCAGGCGACCCGCTCGTCAGGGATCTGCTCGGTGATCTTCGCGTCGAACTCGCGGGTCACCCCGGCGATCTCGGTGGTCCAGTGGGTCATCGTGTCCGACACCTGGGTGACCTGGTCGACACCCTCCATGAAGTGCGGGAACTCCTCGAACTGGGTCCACTGGTTGTACACGGTGCGCACCGGCACCGCGACATCGACGTACTCCGTCACTGCACCCATCTGATGTTCCTCCTCAGTTCCGCCGGGCCGCGGGCGGCGCGGTCACCAGCGGGTCGATTCGTTGGCGTGGCCGAGCGCGGCCCACACCTCGGACACCGTCTGGAACGTGCGGCCCGCCGGCAGCTGGTCGATTTCGTCGAGTACGTCGGCGGGCGCCTCGTTACCCTCGGCGCTGCGCCGCAGGGCGCTCCGGTCGCCGGGCAGCGCCGAAAGGTTGATGTAGCGGCCGAGTCGGCTGCGCTGCTCCACGTCCTCGCTGGACATGCCCTGCGGGGTGCCGGACCGGTTGTCGCCGGCCGGCACGGTGGTCGGCTCCGGCTGGTCCTCACCCGGGGGCTCCGCTTCGTGCCACTCCTGCGCCCGGCCGCCGGCGGTGCCCTGCGTGGTCCCCCGGATGTCGTGCGCCATGCTGTCGTCCACCCGGGGGCTGTGCTTGCTGTTGCCGCGTTCCATAGCTGTTCGACTACCCGGCAGTGCCGGCCTCAAACACCGGCGTGGGTCGGTCAGTCGGCCGGGGTCCGCGGTGGCAGTACCGGATCGGCCGGATCAGGGTTGCCGGCCTGGACGGCCCGGCCGCGCTGCACCCCCGCGTTGATCTCGACCCCGAGCATCACGGCCAGGTTGGCCAGGTAGAGCCAGACCAGGAACGCGATCACCGCGCCGAGGCTGCCGTAGGTGACGTCGTACGAGCCGAAGTACGCCACGTAGGTGCCGAAGCCGGCCGAGGCGACCGCCCACAGCAGCAGCGTCACCGCACCGCCGACCGCCAGCCACCGGAATTTCGGCTGTCGGACGTTGGGGGCCACCCAGAACAGCAGGGTCAGCAGCCCGACCATGATGGCGACCAGCACCGGCCATTTGACCAGGTTCCACGCGGTTCGCGGGGCCTGACCCAGGCCGAGCAGGTCACCGACGGCGTCGGCGACCGGCCCACTGACGATCAGCATCGTGGCGACCAGCGCGACCAGCACCAGCCCGGCGGCGGTCAGCCCGAGCTGCTGCGGCTGCAACCGGTAGAACGGCCGACCCTCGGACACGCCGTAGATCGCGTTGGCCGCCCGGGTGAACGCCCGGACGTAGCCCGATGCCGACCACAGGGCCGCCAGCAGGCCGAAACTGAGCAGCACCCCGGCCGAACTCTGCTGGTTCACCACCTCGTCGACGACGGTGACGAACCCTTCGTTGCCGACCACGGCACCGGCACCGACATCGTCGGCCAGGTCGACCACGGTGCCCACGGTCCGCTCGCCGTCGGAGACCAGCCCGACCAGCGCGACGACGACGATCAGGGACGGAAACAGCGCGAGCACCCCGTAGTAGGTCAGTGCGGCGGCCCAGTCCAGACAGTTGTCGGCCATGAACTTGCGACCGCTGCCGACGAGGACCGTCCGCCAGGTGGCGGGGGTCAGCTCGCGGAGCCGCACCGGGCGTCGGGGGTCGGTCTCGACGGTGTCGGCGGTGGATTTCATACCCTGCCTCGTTACCCTCGGTGTCCACCGGCAAACCGGTGGTCCGGGTTTGCCGGATCCCGGGGCGGGCACAGTGTCAGGTGACCCGACCCCGAGAGTCGAGGAGGCGATCATGCCAGCTCGTGAGGAACTTCCCAGCACGCTGCGCCGTTCGTCGCGCAAGGCGCAGGACACCTGGTCCAAGACACACGACGCGGCGGTCGAGACCTACGGCGAAGGGGAGCGGTCGCACCGCACCGCCTTCGCGTCGCTCAAGCACTCCTTCGAGAAGGTCGGCGACCACTGGGAGCCCAAGGAGAAGAAGGGCCCCAGCGACGAGCAGGCCGCCCGGGGCTACCAGGACCGGCCGGCGGCGGGTGCCGGTGGTGTCGACGCCCGGGCGTCCAAGGACCACCTGATGGAGGTGGCCCGCCGGCTCGACGTCAAGGGCCGCTCGTCGATGACCAAGGACCAGCTGGTCACCGCGATCGGCAAGGCGAACCGCCGCGAGACGGCCCGGGCCCGCGAGTAGTCGCGGTCCGTCGGCCGGCACCGGTGCGTCGGCGGCCCGTCCGGGCGTACGGAGCTCACCAGCGCCCGTCCGGGCCGTCGGGGCCGGTCAGGTGCAGCACCTTCATCACGGTCATCTCGTCCAGCAGCTCCGGCCCGTAGCCGAACCCTTCGCCGCTGCCGCGTCGGGGATGCGCGGCCCCACCGGGCGCGCCGCCGAAGACCGAGTTGACCTTCACGGTGCCGACCGGCAGTTCCCGCCAGGCCCGCTGCGCGTGGCTCATCGACCGGGTGAGCACGGTCGCCGACAGACCGTACGCCGAACACGCCGCCCGGGACAGGGCCTCGTCGAACGAACCCACGGTCATCACCGGCGCCACCGGACCGAACGTCTCCTCCCGCATGACAGCCATGTCGTCTGTGCAGCCGGTCAGCACCGTCGGCGGGTAGTAGGCGCCGGGCCCCTCCGGCAGGTGGCCCCCGCAGCGGGCCGTCGCCCCGGCCGCGAGAGCCGCCGACACCTGCGCGTGCACCTGGTCGCGGTGCCGGCGGTCGACCAGCGGGCCCAGTTCGGTGTACGGGTCGCGGGCCGGTCCGAGCCGCATTCCGGCGCAGTGTTCGGCCAGCGCCGCCACGAACGGCTCCGCCACCGCGCTGTGCACGTAGATCCGTTCGACGCTGACACACACCTGGCCCGAGTTTGCCAGCGCGCCGAGCGCCGCCTGTTGCGCCGCCCACCGGGGGTCGACGCCCTCGTCGACGATCAACGCGTCGTTGCCACCGTTCTCCCGCAGAACCTTCGCCCCGGTACGGGCACCGGCCTGGGCGATCTCCCGGCCGCTCGCGGTGGAACCGACGTGGGCGACCAGGTCCACCCCGTCCGAGCCGGCGATCCGGGCACCGACCGTGCCGTCCCCGGTGAGCAGCGCGAAGACCCCGTCCGGCAGCTCGTCGGCGACCAACCGGCCGAGCAGGGCGCCGGTCGCGGGGCAGCGCTCGCTCGGCTTGTGCACCACCGTGTTGCCGGTGACCAGCGCGGCGCCGAGCAGCCCGCAGGCGACCGCGATCGGGTCGTTCCACGGGGTCAGCACCGCCACCACACCGCGCGGTACGTACGCCATCAGGTCCATCGCTGCCGGGTCGCCGGCCAGCGCCCGCCCCCGGTGCACCGGGCCCAACTCGGCGTACTGGCGCAGGGTCGCCACCCCGGCCGCGATGCCGGCCCGGGCCCCGGCCAGCGGCTTGCCCATCTCCGCGCTCTGCGCCTCGGCGACCCGGTCGGCGGCACCGGCGAGGGCGTCGGCGACGCGGTGCAGCGCTTCCGCCCGCTGCGCCGCGGGAGTGGCGGCCCACGTCGGTGCCGCCTCCCGCGCCGACTTGACCGCCGTCTGCACGTCCGCGGCGGTGGCGATCGGGCTGCGGCTGACCGGTCCGCCCTCGGACGGATCCTCGACCACCAGCTCCGCGCCGTCGCCGAACCGTCCCCAGATGCCGTCGATGAACTGCTCCACGTCGTACATCCCGGGACGGTTCCCGTTGTCCGCGTCGGCAAACGTTTGGCCCCCACCAGCCGGGGTAGCCAGGCGACGATGACAAGCTCGGGTGTGCAGACAGCGGACGCGGTCGTCATCGGCGCCGGACACAACGGACTGGTCGCCGCCAACCTGCTCGCCGACGCCGGCTGGGACGTGCTGGTGCTGGAGGCGACCGACGCCGCCGGCGGGGCCGTCCGGTCCGCGCAGGTCACCGCGCCTGGCTACCTCAGCGACCTGTACAGCTCGTTCTACCCGCTCGGGTTCGCCTCCCCGGTGCTGCGCGAGCTGCGGTTGGCCGAGTTCGGGCTGCGGTGGCGGCATGCCCCTGACGTCTTCGCCCACCTGCTGCCCGACGACCGGGCGGCGGTGGTCAACCTCGACGCACGGCGTACCGCCGAGTCGCTGGAGGCGTTCGCCGCCGGCGACGGCGAACGCTGGCTGTCGGCGTACGCGCAGTGGCGGTCGCTGTCGGCGCCGCTGATCGACGCGCTGTTCACCCCGTTCCCGCCGGTGCGGGGCGGTGCGGCGATGCTGCGGCGGCTGCGGGTCGCCGGGGCGGTGCGGCTCGCTCGGCAACTGCTGCTGCCGGTACGCCACCTCGGTCGGGAACTGTTCGACGGTGCGGGCGGGCCGGCGCTGCTCGCCGGCTGTGCCCTGCACACCGACCTGTCGCCGGACGACGTCGCCTCCGGGGTGTACGGCTGGCTGCTGGCCATGCTCGGCCAGGAGGTCGGTTGGCCGGTGCCGGTGGGCGGGGCGCAACGTATCACCGACGCGCTGGTCGCCCGGCTGGGCGCGCGCGGCGGTCGGGTGGTCACCGGTGCGGCCGCCGATCGGGTGCTGATCGCCCGTAGCCGGGCAGCCGGGGTGCACACGGTCGACGGCCGGCGCTGGCGTGCCCGGCGGGCGGTGCTGGCCGACGTACCGGCTCCGGCGTT
This sequence comes from Solwaraspora sp. WMMA2056, assembly GCF_030345095.1. Lineage (NCBI taxonomy): Bacteria > Bacillati > Actinomycetota > Actinomycetes > Micromonosporales > Micromonosporaceae > Solwaraspora > Solwaraspora sp. WMMA2056. Next base: position 5,206,011 of record NZ_CP128360.1, on the reverse strand, counting down.
CTTTCTCGACCTGGTGGGTGCCGCGTGGTTGCCGCCCCGCCTGGTGGACGACCTGAGCCGGTTCCGCTGGGACGGGGCGACGGTGAAGGTGGACTGGGCGCTGTCGGGTCCGTTGCCGTGGCGCAACCCGGCGGTCGCCGGGGCCGGCACGGTCCACCTCGGCGCCGATCTCGACGGCCTGACGAAGTACGCCGCCGCGCTCGCCTGCGACGAGGTGCCAGCGGATCCGTTCCTGCTGCTCGGCCAGCTGACGACGGCGGATCCGACCCGGTCGCCGACGGGCACCGAATCGTTGTGGGCCTACACGCATCTGCCGCACCGACCACAGTGGCGACCCGAGGAGGTCCTCGACCACGTCGCCCGGATGGAAGCGCTGCTGGAACGCCACGCACCCGGGTTCGGTGCGCTGGTGCGGGCCCGACACGTGGCCGGCCCGGCCGACCTGCAGCAGGCCAATCCGAGCCTGGTCGGGGGAGCGGTCGGTGGCGGCACCTCGGCGGCGTACCAGCAGTTGTTCTTCCGGCCGGTGCCCGGCCTGGGCCGGGCGGACACGCCGGTGGACCGGCTCTTTCTCGCCTCGGCGTCGGCGCATCCGGGCGGTGGGGTGCACGGCGCGCCGGGGGCGAACGCCGCCCGGGCGGCGCTGGCCCGCGACCGCGCGCTGACCGGCGGCCTGTACGGCGCGCTCGTCTCGACCGCCCAGCGGGCGGTGTACCGCTGATGTCTGTGCCGGGTGGCTGACGGCTGTGCTTCCGGGTGGCGTCAGTCGATGACCATGCGGGGCCGGCGGTGGGCGGGTGGCCGGGGTGCCGGGACCGGGTCGGCCGGGGGCACGGCGGCCGGCGGCGGCACCGTCGGCACCGGGACCGGCCACAGCCCCCAACCCGTGGTGTCCTGCTCAGCGGCGGCGTTCTGCCTGATCGACAGGTGGACATGGCCGGTGTGCGGGTTGCTTCCACTGTAGATTCGGCGGGACCAGTCGGTACTGCGGTTGGCGATCTGCCGTTCGAAAATCCAGTACTGGGCGGCCGGATGGGCCTCGAACGCGGCGAGCAGTGTGGCCACGTCGACGCCGTCGCGGTCGACGTCGATCGCGTTCACGGTGCCCCGGATGTTCGGATTGTGGTCCGAGGTCCGGCTCGCGTGCGACGCGTCGCCGATCCAACCGTCGGACCTGCGGTCCCGGTCCGGCCAGCGGGCGTCGATCTCGATACGGAGCACCTGCAGCGACGGTGCCAGGTAGTAGGACATCGCACCCCCTGTTGTCGTCGGCCCGCGCAGTGGTGTTTGTGTGCGCGATATGTTACCTAGAGTAACCGACGTCTCGGTGTGTCGCCGGATCGGCGAACCCGGCCGGCGATGTCGGATCGAGGCGCGCGACGACGGCCCGCCCCGTGGCCTACGAGCCCGGCGGACGCGGCCAGGACTCCTCAGCCGGGGCGGCCGCCGGCTCCGGCCGGCTAGCCGCGGTGCCGGGTTGCGGTGGCCGGGGCGCCAGAGCGGCATCATCAGCGTCCGGTGGCAGGGGGGCCGCCACGACTGCTGGAGCGGCCGGGGTGTCAGCGTGCGGAGACGGCGGCACCGGCGCCGCCGAGGGCTCGGCCCGTGCGTCGGTCCACAGCGCTCCGCCGGGCAGCAACGAACGGAAGTCGAAGGCGCACTTGCCGCAGGTACGCAACGCGGTCTCCGCCCGACGGTCGCCACAGCGCCGGCAGAAGGTGACCACGGACTCCTCAGCGGACAACCCCTGGCACCGTGGGCAGGCGAACGCCGGCCCCTTGCTCTGCGCGAGCCGACCGGCCAGGACGAACGGGCTGATCACGGCACTGACGGTGGTCGCCAGGTCCCGGGTGCGCCGGTTGCGCTCCTGAAGACGCTCCAGCTCGGGGTTCACGATCTTCTCGAGTCTGCAGGTGGTGCAGACCTGCAGGGTCCGCACCGGGAGCAGCTCCCGGAGCTGGGCCTGCTGGTGCAGGAAGACCACCACCGGTACGTCAGCGGTGTCGACGGTGAATCGGAACGACCCACCGTCACCGGCGGTGGCCGCCGTCGCCGCGACGTACTCCTCCACCCGGTACACCAGGGACTGGATCTGAGCCACCAGATGGGGCGGCATCTGGCCGGGCCGGCTGGTGATCAGCGTACCGACGGTGAGCATGCCGTCGGCGAGTTGCGGGGGGACCTCGGCGACCTTCCCCGGCGCCAGGAAGGTGAACGTTCCGGCACCGGTCCGGCTCACCGGCGTACCGGATCTCGGGCCCGACCCGTCGAGCAGCCGGCTGGTGTGCCGCGACAGCGCCGAGCCGGCCTGTGCCGCCCAACCGGCCGCGTTCTGCATCACCGCGACGTCACCGGGGCCGACGCGGCGCCACCGGGGTGGAAATCCGCTGGCGGCCGCCGGATCGAGCCGGGCCAGCACGCCGTCGACGGCGGCCAGCACCTCGGCGAACACGTCCTGGTAGGCGGCGGTGGCCCCCCAGTTGCGGCCCACCTTGGCCGGCCAGCGGTCGACGATCCGCACGGTCACCCCGCAGCCGCCGTCGTCGGTCGACTCCAGCCCGATCGAGACCCCGACCGGGATCTTCGCCGGCTGCAGCGTGACCGCCCCGAGTGCCGAGCCCCGGGCACCCTCGATGACGGTCAGCTGCTCGGTGGTCAGCGTGAATCCCCGCTCCCGGACCGCCGCCAGCACGTGCTGACGCACAGCGGTCAACGGTACGGCGACGCTGCGCCGCGCTCCGGCTGCGAGTCGACCTGCGGTCCCGGCTGCGGCTTCGGCGCCCCCCGGTACCTCGGCGACGTCGATCCAGCTCATCAGCTGTCGAGTCCCGCGTCGGCGTCGAAGGTAGCGGCAGTGCTGTCGTACAGGCTCACCTCCGCCGCCGCCGCGTCGATGTTGTAGTCCGCCGCCGCCGCGTAGTCGCCGGCCTTGGCGGCCTCGTCGGCGGCCAGCGTGTACCCGCGTTCGGCGGCGGCCAGGGACGCCTCCGCCGAGGCGTCGAATCCGGCCGCCACGCTGTCGGCCGCGTCCTGCACGTACGCATCGGCGGACCGGGCCCAGTCGCCGCTGTTGCCGCCGTGCCAGTCCGCCCAGTCCTCGTCTGCGGCCGCCTTGTCCAGATGCGTCTGGACGGACGCGACGACCTGCTCCGGCATCGCCACCGGCTCGGCGGTCGCGGCGGCGGAGTCGTCAGCCAGGTAGCCGCCCCAGTCCGAATCAGTTGTCACCGTTGGCCTCCGCTGTCAGCGGTCGCGACAGCAGGGCCGCGCCATGATCGTCATCTCCGCCGATCATGCCGCTGCTGGTCGGGCCGGCTCCATCCTCCGTCCGTGTCGTCGCCGTCGTCCGGGCGCGGGCGCAACCCCGCCGCTGGTACCGGCGATCCGGCTGCCGGTCCCTGCGGCACCGGCCCGGTCGGCGGGCCGCAGTGGTCCGCGCGGATCGTCCGGGGTCAGGCCTGGGCGCCCCGCATCCGACCACCTGGAGCGGACGCGGCCGTGCGTACCCGGCCGGAACCGGCGCGGACCAGTGCCTGGGCCACACCGAGCCCGGCGGCGAGCAGTGCCGTCGCGGTCTGCTTGTGGGTCACCGCCCACAACGCGAGCGACCGCCGATGGGCCGTGTCGTCGAAGACCCCGTGCGCGCCGTGGTCGACGTCGGCGTCGGCCGGTGCGTCCACGTTGTCCCGCCAGGACGACCGGTCGATCACCTCTGCGGTCTGCTGCGAGTCGAAGCCGACCTGGCGCAGCGCCAGGAACCGGTCCAGCAGCCCGGGGGCCAGCACGTCGGCCAGTCGGGCCCGCAGCGTCGGCCCGCCGACGTTGACCTCCCGGGGCCCCTTGTCCGCCGCCCAGCAGATCGCCTGCGCGGCGACCTCCGGCTGGAAGATCGGCGGCACCGGCTGCGGGTGCCTCGGCAGATGGGTACGCACCCAGGAGAACTGTGGGGTGTTCACCGCCGGCAGCTGCACCATCGACAGTTTGATCTCCGGGCTGGCCTGGAGCAGTTCGGCCCGCAGCGAGTCGTTGAAACCCTGGATGGCGTGCTTGCTGGCGCAGTAGGCCGACTGCAGTGGGATACCCCGGTAGGCCAGCGCCGAGCCGACCTGCACGATCGTGCCGATCCCGGCCGGGCGCATCTGCCGCAGCGCCGCCAGGGTGCCGTGCACCGTACCGAGATAGTTCACCTCGGTGACCCGGCGGAACTCGTCGGCGCTGATCTCCCAGGTCGGGGCGAACACCGAGACCATCGCGTTGTTGATCCACACGTCCAGTCCGCCGTTGCGCCGGGCCAGGTCGTCGCCGGCCCGCTCGACGGCCGCCGCGTCGGCGACGTCCACCTGGTAGGTGGCGACCGCCTCGGCCCCGAGCTCCCGGCACTCGGCGGCCGCTGCGGCCAGGCCGGCCTCACCCCGGGCGATCAGTCCCAGCCGGGCACCGCGTCGGGCGTACCGTTGGGCGGTCGCCCGCCCGATGCCGGCGCTGGCCCCAGTGATCATCACGGTCTGACTCATCCCGTCCACCCTCCTGTGCCGTCGGTGCCGTACGCGGGTCAGGTCTCCACGGCGACCTTGCGGGTCGCGATGTCCGACAACCGCCGCAGCGTCTCGCGGTTGCGGTGGTGCAGGACGAGGTCGTCGAGTTTCGTCCGTACCCAGTGCAACGGGCCGGCGGTGAACGACTCGGCGATCGTCACCCGCGTGCCGTTGCCCTCGGTGCCCGCCAGCCGGAACACCACCGTCGCCTCGCCCAGCGGCCACAGTCCGGCCCGCAACGTCAACTCGGTCGGTGGGTCGCAGGAGACCACGGTCGAGGTGTCCGACAGCGACAACGGCCACGGCCCGGCGGTGTGGTGCAGGGCGGCCCCCGGCTGCGGCCAGTGGTCGTCCACGTCGCGGATGTGGACGGTGCCGACCACCCAGTCGCTGTAGGTCCATCCGTTGGCCAGCACGGCGAAGACCTGGTCCGGCGGGGCGGGGATCACCCGCTGTACGACAGCCACGAAGGCACCGGTACCCGGCCTCCGGCCGGCTAATCCGCGCGAGCCCCAAATGGTGCGGACCGGACGAAGGTGAAGGATGTTTACTCGCCGCGCCCCCGGGAACCCGACCGGCGTGCGAAGCGAACGGACCAGCCGCAGCCGCGGGCTGTTCGACGCGGTGCTGTTCGACCGTGACGGGACGCTCGTGCACGACGTGCCGTACAACGGCGACCCGGACCGGGTACGCCCGGTGCCGGGCGCCCGCGCCGCGCTGGACCGGCTGCGCGCCGCCGGACTGCGGCTCGGCGTCGTGACGAACCAGTCCGGCCTGGCCCGGGGCAGGTTCACCACCGAGGACCTGCAGCGGGTGCACGCCCGCGTCGAGCAGCTGCTGGGCCCGTTCGACACCTGGCAGGTCTGCCCGCACGACGACGCCGACAGCTGCCGGTGCCGCAAACCGGCCCCCGGCATGGTCCACGCGGCGGCCGCCGCCCTGGGCACCGTCGCCCGCCGCTGCGTCGTGGTCGGCGACATCGGCCGGGACATGGTCGCTGCCGGTGCCGCCGGCGCCACCGGCGTCCTGGTCCCCACCGAGCAGACCCTGCCGGCGGAGGTGGCGGCCGCCCCGGCGGTCGCCGGCGACCTGCCCGGCGCCGTCGACCTCATCCTGCGCCGGCACCGGATCAGCGCGGCTGCCGACGGCACCCGCCGCCGCCGGGTGCTGGTCGTCCGGTCCGACTCGGTCGGTGACGTCCTGGTCACCGGTCCGGCGATCCGCGCCGTCGCGGCCAGCGCCGACGAGGTCGTGATGCTCTGTGGCCCCCGGGGCCGCGCCGCCGCCGAACTGCTGCCGGGCGTCGCCGAGCTGATCGAGTGGCCGCTGCCGTGGATCGACCCGGACCCCGCCCCGGTCGACCCGGCCGCCCTGCACCGGCTCACCGACCGGCTGGCCGGTGTCGGTGCCGACGAGGCGATCGTGTTCACCTCGTTCCACCAGTCACCGCTTCCGCTGGCCCTGCTGCTACGGATGGCCGGGGTGCCACGCGTCGCGGCGATCAGCGACGACTACCCCGGGTCCCTGCTGGACGTGCGCCACCGGGTGCCGCCCGGACTGCCCGAACCGGAACGTGCCCTGTCGCTCGCCGCCGCCGCCGGCTTCGCCCTGCCCGGCGACGACGAACCGGTGCTGCGGCTGCGACCCGGATGCCTGCGGCCGGCCCCGCCTGCGGCCCTGGCGGACGCGCCGGACGGGACGACCGACGCCGCGGCGACCGGCGCTCCACCAGGGGGGTACGTCGTGGTGCACCCCGGCTCGTCCGTCGAGTCCCGGGCCTGCCCACCCGAGCGCTGCGCGGAGTTCGTCGACGCGCTGCACTCCGCCGGCCACCGGGTCGTCGTCACCGGTGGCCCCGGCGAACGCTCGCTGAGCACCACGGTCGCCGGGCGTACCGGCATCGACCTGGGCGGGCAGACCTCGCTGGCCCGGCTGGCCGCTATCCTCGCCGGAGCCGACGCGGTGGTCGTCGGCAACACCGGGCCGGCCCACCTGGCCGCCGCCGTCGGTACCCCGGTGGTCAGCCTCTTCGCCCCGACCGTGCCGTTCGGCCAGTGGGGGCCGTACCGGGTGCCCTGGGTGCGCCTCGGCGACCCGGTGGCCGGCTGCCGCAACACCCGGGCCGCCCGCTGCCCGGTCCCCGGGCACCCCTGCCTGTCGACCGTCTCCGCCGACAGCGTCGTCGACGCGGTCCGACTGATCAACGGGACGGTCGGATGAACATCCTCCTCTGGCACGTCCACGGCTCGTGGACCACCGCGTTCGTCCACGGCAAGCACCACTACCTGGTCCCGGTCACCCCGGACCGGGGGCCGTACGGGCTGGGCCGGGCCCGGACCTACCCGTGGCCGGACAGCGTCGTCGAGATCCGCCCCGGTCAGCTCGCCGCCGCCGACGTCGACCTGGTGGTCCTGCAACGGCCCGAGGAGTGGGAACTGGCCACCAGTTGGCTCGGCCGTACCGTCGGCCGCGACGTCCCGGCCGTCTACGTCGAACACAACACCCCCAAGGGCGACGTGCCGGCGACCCGGCACCCGATGGCCGACCGTGACGACCTCACCGTGGTGCACGTGACCCACTTCAACGACCTGTTCTGGGACACCGGTGGCACCCGTACCCGGGTGATCGAGCACGGCATCGTGGCACCGACGGCCCGCTACAGCGGCGAACTGGAACGGTTCGCGGTGGTCACCAACGAGCCGGTCCGCCGGGGCCGGGTCACCGGCACCGACCTGATGCCGCGCTTCGCCCGGGTGGCGCCGCTCGACGTGTACGGCATGGGTGTCGCCGGCCTTCCCGAGGCGCTCGGCGCGGCGGTGGCCGGGCGGGTCACCGTCCACGACGATCCGCCGCAGGCCCGGATGCACGCCGAGGTCGCCCGGCGGCGGGCGTACCTGCATCTGTGCCGGTGGACGTCGCTGGGCCTGAGCCTGATCGAGGCGATGGCGATGGGTATGCCGGTGATCGTGCTCGGCACCACCGAGGCGGTCGCCGCGGTGCCGCCGTCGGCCGGAGTGTCGACCACGAGGATGCAGACCCTCCTCGACGCCGCCCGGTGGCTGCTCGACGAGCCGGACGCCGCCCGCCGGCTCGGCGACGGCGCGCGACGTGTGGCGCAGGACCGATACGGACTGGACCGGTTCCTCGCGGACTGGGACGAGCTGCTGGAGGAGGCGCTATGCGCATCGCGATGATCTCGGAGCATGCCAGCCCGCTCGCCGCGCTGGGCGGGGTGGACGCCGGCGGCCAGAACACCCACGTCGCCGAGTTGTCCACCGCGCTCGCCGCCGACGGGCACGAGGTGCGGGTCTACACCCGGCGGGACGCCGACGACCTGCCGGAACTGGTCCGGATGGACAACGGCGTGACGGTGGTACACGTCCCCGCCGGTCCCGCCGCGCACATCGCCAAGGACGAACTGCTGCCGTACATGGCGCAGTTCAGCCGATGGCTGGTCGGCCAGTGGAGCGGCGACTGGACCCCGACGGTCGCGCACGCGCACTTCTGGATGAGCGGACTGGCGGCGGTCGACGCCGGCCGGTCGACCGGGGTGCCGGTGGTGCAGACCTACCACGCGCTGGGCACCGTCAAGCGGCGCCACCAGGGTGCGATGGACACCAGCCCGCCGCGTCGCATCGGCTACGAGCGCGCGCTCGGCCGCAGCGTCGACCGGGTCATCGCCCAGTCCCAGGACGAGGTGGCCGAACTGATCCGGATGGGGGTACCCCGGGGCCGACTGTCGGTCGTGCCGTCCGGGGTCAACGAACACACCTTCTCGCCCGACGGGCCAGTGGCCGGGCGCGACCCCGACCGGCACCGGGTGCTGACCGTCGGCCGGCTGGTCGCCCGCAAGGGCTTTCAGGACGTCGTACGGGCCATGCAGCTCGTGCCGGACGCCGAATGCGTCGTCGTCGGCGGCCCACCAGGCTCCGCGCTCGACGTCGACCCGCAGGCCCGCCAGTTGCGCCAACTCGCCGAGTCCTGCGGTGTCGGCGACCGGGTACGGCTCGTCGGCGCGGTGCCCCGCGAGGAGATGCCACAGTGGTACCGGTCGGCAGACGTGCTGGTCGCCGCCCCCTGGTACGAGCCGTTCGGGCTGACCCCGCTGGAGGCGATGGCGTGCGGCGTACCGGTGATCGGCACCGCCGTGGGCGGGCTGACCGACACGGTCGTCGACGGCCTCACCGGCGACCTCGTTCCGCCGCGGGATCCGAAGGCGCTCGGGATGGCGCTGCGCCGGCTGCTCGCCGACCGGGTCCGCCGGTTCGCGTACGCGACGGCCGCGCTGGACCGGGCCCGCCAGTGCTACTCGTGGCAGCGGGCCGCCGACCAGTTGACCGCGATCTACGCCACGGTCAGCGGGGTGCGTCAGCCGAGCCAGCCGAGCCAGGTGGTGGCCGGATGAACGACCCGCACTCGCTGATCGACAGCCACCTCGCCGGACTGGCCGAGGCGCTGCTGCCGTACCGGGAGGTGGCGTCGCGGCTGGGTCGCTGGGGGTCGGAGCTGGCCTGGACCCTGGGCCACGGCGGCCGGCTGCTGGTGGCCGGCAACGGCGGCAGCGCCGCCGAGGCCCAGCACCTCGCCGCCGAACTGGTCGGCAAGCTGCGCGCCGACCGGACGCCGCTGTCGGCGATCGCACTCACCGCCGAGACCTCCTCGCTCACCGCGATCAGCAACGACTTCGGCTTCGACGAGGTCTTCGCCCGCCAGGTCCGCGCCCACGGCCGCCCGGGTGACATCCTGCTGCTGCTGTCGACCAGCGGCCGCAGCGGCAACCTGCTCGCCGCCGCCCACGCCGGTCGCGAGGCCGGGCTGCGCTGCTGGGCCTGCACCGGCCCGGTGCCGAACCCGCTCGCCGACATCTGCCCGGAGGTGCTGGCGGTGCCGGCGGCGGATCCGCAGGTGGTGCAGGAACTGCACCTGGTCACCGCCCACCTGCTGTGCGAGTACGTGGACCAGACCCTGCCCGCCGTCCTCGGCCTGGTCGACGCGATGGGTGCCGCCGCCGGGGCGGGCACCGCCGACCGGGTGGGTGCCGCCGGCTCCGCGCCCGGTGGGGCGACCGTCTCCGGGCTGCCCGTCGTCGACTCCCACGGCGGCCGCCCATGACCACCGCCCCGATCGTCGTGGTCGGCGACACGTTGCTCGACCGCGACATCGACGGTGCGGTCACCCGGGTCTGTCCGGACGCCGCCGCCCCGGTGCTCGACGAACGCCACGTCACCGACCGGCCCGGCGGCGCCGGGCTGGCCGCTGTGCTCGCCGCCGGCCAGGGCCGGCCCGTGGTGCTGGTCAGTGCGTTCGCCGACGACGTCGCCGGCGCCCGGTTGGCGGCGCTGCTCACCACCGCCGGGGTCGACCTGCATCCGCTGCCGCTGGGTGGGGCCACGGTGGAGAAGATCCGGCTGCGGACCCGGGGCCAGGTGCTGCTGCGGCTGGACCGGGGCGGCACCGGCACCGTACGGGGCGATCTGTCGCCGGCCACCGGGGAACTGTTCGCCAGCGCCGCCGCCGTGGTGGTCAGCGACTACGGCCGAGGGGTGGCCCGGCTGCCGGCGTTGCGGACAGTGCTCGCCGCCACCTCGGCGCCGGTGGTCTGGGATCCGCATCCCCGGGGTCCGGCGGCGGTGCCCGGCGTCCGCCTGGTCACCCCCAACGAGACCGAGGTACGCCAGTTGACCGGGCAGCCGGCCGGGGACACCCGGGTCGCGACGGCGGCCGGCTGCGCCGAGGAGTTGCGGCTACGGTGGCGGGCCGGGGCGGTCGCGGTCACGATGGGCGGCGACGGGGCGTTGCTGTGCCACGCCGGCAGTGTGCCCCTGGTGGTGCCGGCCCCGGCCAGCGCCGACGGGGACACCTGCGGCGCGGGGGACCGGTTCGCCACCGCGGCGGCGATCGCGCTCGCCGACGGAGCGGTGGTCTCCGAGGCGGTCCAGGTCGCCGTCCGGCAGGCGTCGCGGTACGTCGCCGACGGTGGTGCCGCCGGGGTGCGCCGGCTGCTGGCGGTGACCGGGGCACCGGCCGACGCGCAGCGGGCCGGGGCCGGCGTACCGCCGGTGGTGGTGGAGGCCGTCGCGGCACCGGACCGGATCGGCCCGGCGGCGGCCGGGGCGCTCGCCGCCGAGGTACGGGCCGCCGGTGGGACGGTGGTGGCCAGCGGCGGCTGCTTCGACCTGCTGCACGCCGGGCACGTCTCGGCGCTGCAGGCGGCCCGGCAGATGGGCGACTGCCTGATCGTGTGCGTCAACTCCGACGCCAGCGTGGCCCGGCTCAAGGGCCCGGACCGCCCGGTGGTCCCCGAACGCGACCGGGTCCGGCTGCTGGCCGCGTTGGCCTGTGTCGACGCGGTCGTGGTGTTCGACGAGGACACCCCGCACGCGGTGCTGAGCTGGCTGCGGCCCGACGTCTGGGTCAAGGGCGGCGACTACGCCGGCGACGGCACCGGCGAGCCGGACCTGCCGGAGGCCGGACTGCTACGGCGGTGGGGCGGGCAGACGGCGGTCGTGCCGTACCTCGACGGTCGGTCCACCACCAGCATGATCGCGACAGCGCGTGATCGGGATCCGCAACGACGGAAGGAGCTGGCGTGACGAACCCCGTCACCGGTCCTGCGGTGCTGGTCACCGGCGGTGCGAGCGGCCTCGGCGCGGCCGTCGTCGAACTGGTGGCCGCCAACGGCTACCGGCCCTGCGTCATCGACCGGCGACCACCGGCCGACGGCGTGCCGTGGGTCGACTGCGATCTGGCCGACACGCGGGCGGCCGAGTCGGCCACCCGCCAGCTCGCCGAACAGCTGGGCGGGCTCGACGCGGTGGTCACCGCCGCCGGCATGGACGTCCCGGGCCGGCTGGACGCGCTGCCCGGCGACGTGTGGGAACGGATCGTCGCGGTGGACCTGCTCGCCACCGCCGCCGTGGTCCGGGCCGCGTTGCCCTGGCTGACCGAGGCGCGCGGATCCGTCGTCACGGTCGCCTCGACGCTCGGCGTGAAGGCGGTCAGTGACGCGACCGCGTACTGCGCGGCCAAGTTCGGGGTGGTCGGCTTCACCCGGGCGCTCGCCGCCGAACTGGCCGGCACCGTCGGCGTCACCCTGCTGGTGCCCGGCGGGATGCGGACCGCGTTCTTCGACGACCGTGACGCGCAGTACCGACCGGGGGCCGACGCCGCCCTCAACGACCCCGCCGCCGTGGCGGCCGCGGTGCTGTTCGCGATCCGGCAGCCGGCCGGCTGTGCGGTACGCGAGCTGGTCGTCTGCGCCGACCGGGAATCGTCCTACCCGTGATCGTCGTGCTCCGGGCGCTCGGCATCGGCGACCTGGCCACGGCCGTACCGGCGCTGCGCGGTCTGCGCGCCGCCCATCCGGCGCTGCCGGTCGCCCTCGCCGCGCCCGCCGTCCTGGCGCCGTTGGCCGAGCTGACCGGTGCCGTCGACCGGCTGCTGCCGGTCGACGGGCTGGCCCCGCTGCCCGCGGTGGCCCCGCCGCCGGACCTGGCGGTCAATCTGCACGGGAAGGGCCCGCAGTCGCACCGGCTGCTGCGGACGCTGCGACCCGGACGGCTGTGGGCGTACGCCAGCCCGCCGGCCGGCCACGACGATGGACCACCGTGGCACGACGACGAGCACGAGGTGACCCGCTGGTGCCGCCTGCTCGACTGGTACGGCGTCGCCTGCGACCCGACGGATCTGCGGCTGCGTCGCCCCCCACCGGACCGGGTCGCGGTCGGGGTCACGGTGGTGCACCCCGGTGCCGCCTCGGCCCGCCGGCGTTGGCCCGCGGACCGGTTCGCCGAGGTGGCCCGGCGGCTCACGGCGGCCGGACACCGGGTGGTGGTTACCGGGTCGGCCCGGGAACGGCCGCTGGCCGAGGTGGTGGCCGCCGGGGCGGGACTGCCCGCGACGGCGGTGCACGCCGGTCGGCTGGAGCTGTCCCGGTTCGCGGCGTTGCTGTCGCACGCCCGCCTGGTCGTGGCGGCGGACACCGGTGCGGGGCATCTGGCGACCGCGTTCGGGGTGCCCTCGGTGCTGCTGTTCGGCCCCACGTCACCGGCACGCTGGGGGCCGACGATCGACCGCCACCGGCACCGGGTGCTGCAGTACCCGCACCTGTCGGCCGGCACCGAGGAGCCGGGCACCGAGGAGCCGGGCACCGAGGAGCCGGGTGCCGGGGAGCCGGGTGTCGGGGAGCCGGGCCGGTCCGGCGGCCCGCACCCCGCGATGGCGGCGATCTGTGTCGACGAGGTGCTGGCGGCGGTGGACCGGGTGACCCGCGATGCGGCTGCGGCGTAGCGACCTCACGGCCGCCGGTTACCGGCGTCGCCGACGGGGTCGGGGCGTCATGTACCTGGACGGCGACGGGCGGGCGGTCAGCGACCGGCAGGAGTTGGCCCGGATCCGGGCCCTGGCGATCCCACCCGCGTGGCGGGACGTGTGGATCTGCCCGGACGCCAACGGGCACATCCAGGCCGTCGGATTCGACGCCGCCGGCCGCCGGCAGTACGTCTACCACCCGCAGTGGCGCCTGCGTCGGGACACCGCGAAGTTCCACCACGTACGGCGGGTGGCCGACCGGCTGCCCCGGCTGCGCCGCCGGGTCGCGGTGGATCTGCGCGGTCGTGGCCTGCGCCGGGAACGGGTGCTGGCGGCGCTGGTGCGGCTGCTCGACCTGGGCATGTTCCGCATCGGCAGCGACCAGTACGCCGCCGGCGACGATCCGACGTTCGGAGTGGCGACGCTGCGGGGCAGCCACGCCCGCTCCGGCCGGGGGTGCGTGGTGCTGCAGTTCCCGGCCAAGGGCGGCCTGGCCCAGCAGCGACGGATCGACGATCCGCAGGTGTGCGCGGTGCTGCGCGCACTGCGCCGCCGTCGACGCGGCGATCAGCGGCTGTTCTGCTACTGGGACGGGCGGCGCTGGCGGGAGGTGCACAGCGACGAGATCAATGACTATCTGCGGCGGGTCAGCGGCACCGAGATGACCGCGAAGGACTTCCGTACCTGGCACGCGACGGTGCTGGCCGCGACCCGGCTGGCCGCGCTCGGAGCACCCCGGTCGACGGCGGCCCGGCGCCGGGCGGTGGCCGGGGTGATGCGCGAGGTCGCCGACCTGCTCGGCAACACCCCCACGGTGGCCCGTGCCTCCTACGTGGATCCACGGGTGGTCGAGATGTTCCACCGCGGCCGGGTGGCCCGCCTCGGTGCCGGCGAGCCCACCCGCGATGCCGCCGAGCAGGCGGTACGGCGACTCCTGCCGCTACGGTGAGGTGGTGCCGCCGCCCGGCGTGGCCGCCGCCGACGGCTCCTTGACGAAGGTCGGATGCAGGCTGACCGGGGCGGCACCGCCCTTGGACTGGCGCGAGCGCAGCCGCAGGTTGAGGAACTCCACGAAGATCGAGAACGCGATCGGCCCGTAGACGTAGCCCTTGGGGATGTGCTGGCCGAGCCCTTCGGCGATGAGGCTGCCGCCGATCAGCAGCAGGAACGACAGGGCCAGCATCTTGACCGTCGGGTGTCGGTTGACGAACGCGCTGACCGTGCCGGCCGACACCAGCATGATGATCATCGCGATGATCACGGCGGCGACCATGATGGTCAACTCGTTGACCATGCCGACTGCGGTGATCACCGAGTCGAGCGAGAAGACCACGTCCAGGATCAGGATCTGGACGATCACCCCGGCGAACGAGGCGGTCTTGCGGCCGCCGCTGTGGTCGGCGCCCTCCAGATGCTCGTGGATCTCGTACGTCGCCTTCACCAGCAGGAACAGGCCGCCGAGCAGCAGGATCAGGTCGCGGCCGGAGATCTCCTGGCCGACGACGGTGAACAGCGGCGCGGTCAGCCCGATCACCCAGGACAGCGAGGCCAGTAGCAGCAACCGGGTGATCAGGGCCAGGGAAATGCCGATGGTGCGCGCCCGCGCCTGCTGATGCTCGGGAAGCCGCCCGGCGAGGATCGAGATGAACACGATGTTGTCGATGCCCAGCACGATCTCGAGCAGCAGCAGGGTCGCGAACGCGATCCACAGCTCGGGGCTGGTCAGAAGCTCCATGATGCTCCCAGGAAAGGGGTGTCCATCGAGCCGCGACCGGCCCGCGATCCCAGACCGTACTGCCGGGGGTCAACCTCGGCGGCACCGGGAGCCGTGGTCTCAGTCGGTGAGCACCTGGGCGAGCCGGTCGCGGAACCGCCGCTCCGACTCGGTCACCGTCTCCCCGCCGATGCCCAGCAGACCGCCGGTGGCGGCGGCACCGACGACCTGTTCGGCGATGCCGACCAGCCAGTGCTTGTAGGCGCCGGCCTCGCCGTCGTCGACCCGTGCGGTGAGCAACCGGGCGGCCTGACCGGCCCGGTCGAGTACGTCGGCGATCAGCGCCTGCGGGTCGGCCGGCTCCGGCACCGGCAGTTCCTCCCCGGTCTCGGGGTCGCCGACCCGGCTGACCAGTTCGCCGGCGACGGCGCTGACCAGCGGGCTGGCCGACTCCCGGCCGGCGCCGATGGCCTCCAGCCCGGCGGCGCTCTCCGCCCGGGTGCGTCGCCCGCCGTCGGACTCGGCGGCGCTGGCCGCGGTCAGCACCGCCTGCGGCAGCCCGACCAGCAGGCCCCACTCCTCGTCGGAGAATCCGAGCTCGGTGTACACCGGCAGGTCCGTCACGCTCATGCCCCTCTCACGTCCGACCGCCGCATCGGTGTCCGGCGGTCGATGATCCTCAGTGTGACTCGGCGGCCAGCAGACCCTGCTCGCTGACCACCGGTACGGACAACGTCTTGTATCCGACACCGTCGAAGAGCACCGTCATCCGGTCCTGCTCGTAGCCGAGGACCATGCCGGCTCCCCAGTCGGCGTGTCGCACCATACTGTGTACCGGGAACGGGCCACTGGCACCGTCGTCGGCGGTGCTGGTGCCGGCGTGGCAGCTGTCACAGTGCCCGCAGACGTCGCGCATGTGCTCGCCGAAGTAGGCCAGCAACGCCTGGCTGCGGCAGCCGTTCGCCTCGGCGAACGCCCGCATCATGTCGGTTCGGGTCCGCTGGACCGCCTGGCGGCGGGTCGCCGCCGCGACCGCGTCACCGGCGGCCCGGTCGGGCAGTGGCGCGTACGGCGGGCGGACGAACCGGCCGCCGGCGACGGCGCGGGCGGCCCCCACCTCCTCCAGCAGTGCCAGCAGCTGCCCCAGTTTGCGGGCCCCCAGCCCGCAGCGGGCCCGCAGTTGGCTGCGGGTGGCGCCGTCGGCGTCCAGCAACGCGGCCAGGTCGCGCAGGTCGTCGTGCTCCGGCGGGCTGGTGGTGAAGTAGCGCTGCAGCCCGACGTCCTCGGCCCGCCACAGCAACAGCGCCCGCGCCGGGGCGCCGTCGCGGCCGCCCCGGCCGATCTCCTGCAGGTAGCTGTCGGGGGAGTCGGGCAGCGCGGTGTGCGCCACCCACCGTACGTCCGGTTTGTCGATGCCCATGCCGAACGCGGACGTCGCCACCATCACCGGAACCTGCCCGTCGAGGAACTCCTCGTGCAGCCGCTCCCGGGCACCGGCGGCCATCCCGCCGTGGTAGCAGCGGGCCGGGTGACCGGCGTCGTCGAGCCGGGCGGCCAGTTCCTCCGCCGCCCGCCGGGTCGGCACGTAGACGATGCCGGGCGGCGTTTCGGCGTCGAGCAGCGCGAGCAGCCGGCGCCAGCGGTAGTCCTCGGTCGGGCAGTGGGCGACCTCCAGGAACAGGTTGGGCCGGTCGAGCCCGGCCACCACCAGGTGCGGATCGGTCAGCCCGAGACGGTGCACGATGTCCTCACGCACCGGCGGCGAGGCCGTGGCGGTGAGCGCGACGATCGGGGGTCGACCCAGCTCGCGGACCAGGTGTCCGATCGACAGGTAGTCGGGTCGGAAGTCGTGGCCCCAGGCGGAGATGCAGTGCGCCTCGTCGACGGCGACCAGGCCGGGGCGCAATTGGCGGACCTCGGCCAGCCGCTGCGGGTCGCAGAGCTGCTCAGGGGTGGTGAACAGGAACCGGGCCCGGCCGGTGCGGATCTCGTCGAGGGCGGCCTGTTGCTGGGCCGGTGTCTCGGCGGAGCTGATCCGGACCGCCCGCAGGTCGGGCTGGCCCCGGTCGTTGAGCGCGGTGATCTGGTCCTGCTGCAACGCCAGCAGCGGGGAGATCACCACCGTCGGGCCGGCCAGCATGGTGGCCGGCACCTGGTAGACGGCGGACTTGCCGGCACCGGTGGGGAGTACGACGAGGGCGTCACGTCCCTTGAGCAACGCGCGCATCGCGCCGAGTTGTCCGGGACGCAGCGCGGACCAGCCGAACCGCTGGCGGGCCGTGCGTCGTAGGCGGGGTGAATGCAGGGGCAGCTTCATCGGAAGCCGTGGTTACCCGGCGGGTACGCCGATCAAACGGCTGGTGCGGCGGTCACCGGAACATCGCCCGTAGGGCGGCGATCAGCAGCAGGATGCCCAGGACCGCGCCGACCACCTGTACGCCCGGTATGTCGTGCCAACTGGTCTGCTCGGCGGCGAACGAGACGATCGGTGCCATCTCCGCACTGTGCCACATCGTGCCCGGTCGGCGACAGGTCGTGGTCGATGGCTGCCGGGCGGGCGGTGCCGTGGTGGGTCCCGATTAATAGGAAGGTTTATTGACTGAACTGATCGCCGGGTGTGACCATGGCTGCTCCCACCGTCGCGAAAGGGTCCACGCCGCATGGTCGACTCCAGTCCCAGTCTGCGGCGGATGGCGGCCGCCGTACTGCAACCCGGCTTCGTCGGCACCAGCGTGCCGGACTGGGTGCGGCGCTGGACCGCCGACGGGCTCGGCGCGGTGGTGCTGTTCGACCGCAACGTGCGCGACGCCGCGCAGGTCGCCGCCCTCACCTCGGCGTTGCGGGCCGAACGACCTGACCTGCTGGTCGCCATCGACGAGGAGGCCGGCGACGTGACCCGGCTCGAATCCGGCACCGGCAGCTCCCGGCCCGGCAACCTGGCGCTCGGCGCGGTGGACGACCCGGCGCTGACCGAGCGGGTGGCCCGGGACCTCGGCCGGGAACTGGCCGGGGCCGGGATCACGCTCAACTACGCCCCGGTCGCCGACGTCAACTCCAACCCGGACAACCCGGTGATCGGCGTCCGGGCCTTCGGCGACGACCCCGACCTGGTCGCCCGGCACACCGCCGCGTGGATCCGTGGCCTGCAGTCCGCCGGGGTCGCCGCCTGCGCCAAACACTTCCCAGGGCACGGCGACACCAGCGTCGACTCGCATCTGGACCTGCCCCGCATCGACGCCGACCGGGTCCGGTTGGACGCCGTCGAACTCGCCCCGTTCCGGGCGGCGATCGCGGCGGGCACCGCCACGGTGATGACCGGCCACCTGTCGGTGCCGGCGATCGACCCGGGGTACCCGGCCACGCTGAGCCGTCCCGTCCTGGTCGACCTGCTCCGGGGGGAGCTCGGCTTCACCGGCGCGGTGATCACCGACGGCATCGAGATGCGGGCCGTGACCGGCCGCTACGGCCTCGGCGGGGCCACCGTACGGGCGCTCGCCGCCGGGGTCGACGCGGTCTGCGTCGGAGGGGAACACTCCGACGAGGCGACGGTCCGGCTGCTGCGCGACGCGATCGTCGACGCGGTCGTGACCGGAGTGCTGCCGGTGTGCCGGCTGGCCGAGGCGAGTGAACGGATCGCCCGGCTGGCCGATTGGACCCTTCGGCCGCCCGGCGTGCCGACCGTCGACAGCGCCGTGCCGACCGCCGGCGGCGCACCGGACGGTGCCGGGGTCGGGCTGGTCGCCGCCCGCCGGGCCCTGCGGCTGCGGACCGCGACGCCGCTGCCGCTGACCCGGCCCGCCCACGTGGTCGAGTTCGCGCCCCCGCACAACATCGCCTCCGGTACGCAGACCCCGTGGGGACTCGGCCCGGCGATGACCGCGCTGCGCCCCGACACGGTCACCGTACGGCTGACGGCCGCCGACCTCGACACGCCCACAACCGGCGGCCTGCCAACAGCCGGCGACCCGACGGCCCGGCTGGCTGCGGTCCTTGCCGCGGCCCGCGACCGTACCGTCGTCCTGGTCGTCCGGGACCTGCACCGCCACCAGTGGATGGCAACGGCGGTCGAGCAGGCGCTGGCGGTGCGCCCCGACGCTGTCGTCGTCGAGATGGGCGTGCCGGTACGGGTCGTCGGCGGCACCCACCTGGCCACCTACGGGGCGAGCCGGGCCAACGCCGAGGCCGCCGCCGAGCTGCTGGTCGGCCGGCGAGGCCGCGACGGTCTGTCGACCGCCGGCGGTGGTCAGCCGGTGACCCGGCCGGTGGTCAGCCGGTGACCCGCAGGATCCGGTCGTCGTCGGCGTCCGGATCACCCCGGCCGTCCCGGTTGGACGTCAACACCCACAGGGTGCCGTCGGGCGCGACGGCGGCGTGCCGCAGCCGGCCGTAGTCGCCGCGCAGCAGCGTCTCGGCGCCGGTGCCGTCCGGGTTCACCCGGTACAGCCGTTGGCCGCGTAGGCAGGCCAGCCAGAGCTTGCCCTGGTGGAACGCCAGGCCGCTGGGTGAGGCGTCCCGGGGCGACCAGGTCGCGACCGGGTCGACGAACTGCGCCAACTCGGCGACACCCTCGGCGTCCGGCCAGCCGTAGTTGCCGCCGGGAGTGATCAGGTTCAGCTCGTCGTGGCGGTTCTGGCCGAACTCGCTGGCGTACAGCTGGCCGTCCGTACCCCAGTCCAACCCCTGGACGTTGCGGTGGCCGAGGCTGAACACCGGTGAGTCGGGGAACGGATTGTCCGGTGGTGGCGTGCCGTCCGGGGCGATCCGTAGGATCTTGCCGGCCAGGCTGGCCGGATCCTGGGCGGCACCCCGCTGCCCGGCGTCCCCGGTTCCGGCGTACAGCATCCCGTCGGGTCCGAAGGCGAGTCGCCCGCCGTTGTGTGTCGCCGCCCGGGGGATTCCGGTGAGGACCGGCTCCGGCGCGCCGGCCGTACCGTCGGCGGCCAGCCGCAGCCGGACGATCCGGTTGTCGGTCGCGGTCGTGTAGTAGAGGTACACCCAGCGGTCGTCGGCGTGCCGCGCGGAGACCGCGACCCCGAGCAGCCCGCCCTCGCCGCCGGCGACGGCGTCGCTGATCCGGGTGAGCTCCCGGACGGTGCCCTGCTGATCGACGACGAGTAGCCGGGTGCTGTCCCGTTCGGTGACCAGTGCGCTGCCGTCCGGCAGGAACGCCAGGTCCCACGGCGCGGCCAGACCGCTCGCGACCACCTCCACCTCGGCGGGTGCCTCGGGCGCGCCGGATATCGTCGGGTCGCTGAACCAGCCGAGCCGGCCGCCGACCGCGATCACCGCCGCGGTCAGTACCGCCACGGCGGCCAGCGCCGCCACCGCCCGCAGCGGCCGGGAGCGGGGCCGGTCAGTCACCGGCGACCAGCGACGCGAACTCCGGATGCCGGTCGATGTAGGCGGCGATGAACGGGCACTGCGGCACCACCTGTTCATCCCGTTCGCGGATCTGGCTGAGCATCCCGTGGGCGAGCGCGTCGCCGGCGCCCTTGCCGCGATGGGCGGGGTCGATCTCGGTGTGCGTCACGGTCACCGTCCCCGGCGTGAGCCGGTACGCCGCGAACCCGGCCAGCGCGTCGTCGATCAGGATCTCGAACCGGTGGCGTGCGGGGTCGTCCTGCACCAGCACGGTCAACGTCAGGCACCTCCTTGGCCGGTGGACGGCCGTCGACGTCATCGACCACGGGCCGGCCGACACCTGCGCCGGCCGGTCGTCGCCCGTCGAGCCTATCCGGCCCGTTGCGCGTCCGACGCGCCGATTGCTTCGCCTTGTCCCGGTACCCTGGGAGCTGTGACGAACGCCCCCCTGCCGCCGGCCGCCGCCGGCCTGCCCACCGCCACCGCCGACCCGGCCGCCATGACCGACCCGACCCGGTCCGCCCTGGCCGTCCCGACAGCTGGCCGTCGCCGGGCCGGTCGGCTCGCGGCCTCGTTCGCCGGGCTGATGCTCGGTGCCGCGGTGCTCGCCGGCTGCAGCTCCGAGGGTGCCAGCACCGACTGCGGGCTGGACGCCTGCACGGTGACCTTCGACCGGGGCGTCGAGGCCAGCGCCAGTTTCCTCGGCATCGAGGCCAAGCTGATCGGAGCCGAGGGCGACCGGGTGACCGTCGAGGTGGCCGGCGAGCAGGTGACCCTGACCACGGGTCAGCAGGCGACCGAGGTCGGCGGGATGGCCGTCACCCTGGAGCAGGTCACCGACTCCCAGGTGGTGGTCCGGGTCGCCCGGCAGTGACCTGACGATCTCCTGCGGGCCGGTGCGGTCGCCGACCCGCAGGTTTGACGGTGGTCGGTACCGGTCATTGAAGCGGCCATGCCGAACACCCGCGACGCCCGACGCACCGCCCACCAGGTTGGCGAGAGCCGCTGGCTGGAGACGCTGGCCAGAGTCGGATTCATTGGATACGGAGTCGTCCACCTGCTGGTGGCCTGGCTCGCACTGCAGATCGCCTTCGGACGCTCCGCTGCCGACGGCGACCAGTCCGGTGCCCTGCGGACGCTCGCCCAGCAGCCGTTGGGCACCGTGCTGCTGATCGCGGTCGCGGTGGGGCTGGCCGCGATGGCGCTCTGGCAGGGGATCGAGGCCGCGGTCGGGCACCGCGCGGAGCAGGGCCGCGACCGGGTCGTCGAGCGGGTGCTCTCCGCCGGGCGTACGGCGGTCTATCTCTCCTTCGCCTGGACCGCCGTGCAGGTGTTCCGGGACGCCAACGCGGACACCGCCGGGCAGCAGCAGGCGATGAGCGCACGGGTGATGGCCGAGCCGGGTGGCCGGTGGCTCGTCGGTGCCGCCGGTGTGGTGCTGGTCGGCATCGGGATCGGCATGGCGGTCAACGGGATCACCCAGCGCTTCACCAAGCACCTGCGGACCGGGCAGATGAGTGCGAAGGCACGCCGGGTGATCTGCCGGCTGGGTATGGTCGGATACGTCGCCAAGGGTGTCGCGTACGGCACCGCCGGGGTGCTGGTGGTCGTCGCCGCTGTGCAGTACGCACCCGAGCGGGCCCGGGGCCTGGACGCGGCGCTGCACACGCTGCGGGAGCAGGCGTTCGGCACGCTGCTGCTCTGCCTGGTGGCGGCCGGCTTCGCGGCGTTCGGTGTCTACTGCTTCGCCCAGTCCCGCTACCGCAAGGTCTGAGACGTGTGACCGGTCACTGACTGGTGGCCCCGCCTGGCGGTCCGGCGACACTCCCGGCATCCTTGGCATTTCGCTGCCAAAGATCGCAAATCGCGCGATCGTCCCCGGCCGCCGACCGATCGCCCGTACGCCGATCGCCACCGGCTGCGCAGCCGGTGGCGATCGTTCGCGCGATGGAGGGAGAAATTCGTGCATCCGGTTGTGGTGACGGCGACAGTGACCGTCGGATCGGCCCTGCTGGCGGTCGGACTGGTGGCCATCGGTCACCGGGTCGTACGCCGGCTCGGCCGGCGCTCGGTGCTGCTCGCCGAGCTCGCCACCCACGCCCACCGGCCCCTACTGGTGGCGGCGACCGTCGCCGCGGTCCAGTTCGCGGTGCGGTTCTCCACCGGGTACGCCGTCGGCGAACCCTGGCGGCGGACCACGTTGCACCTGCTGGTGCTGGCGACCATCGCCTCGTGTGCCTGGCTGGTCGGGGCACTGCTGCTGGCCCTGGAGGACACCACGCTGGCCCGGTTCCGCACCGACGTGCCCGACAACCGGCACGCCCGGCGGCTGCACACCCAGGTGGTGATGCTGCGCCGGGTCACCATCGCGGTGATCGTGGTGCTGACCATCGGCGTGATGCTGATGACCTTCCCCGCCGTCCGGGGCGTCGGTGCCAGCCTGCTCGCCTCCGCCGGGGTCATCGGCGTGGTGGCCGCGCTCGCCGCGCAGAGCGTGCTCGGCAACGTCATCGCCGGCCTGCAACTGGCCTTCAGCGACGCGGTGCGCATCGACGACGTCGTCGTCGTGGAGGGCGAGTGGGGCCGGATCGAGGAGCTCACCCTCAGCTACGTCGTGGTGCACATCTGGGACGACCGCCGGCTCATCCTGCCGACCTCGTACTTCACCACCCGCCCCTTCCAGAATTGGACCCGGACCCGGGCGGCGGTGCTGGGCACCGCCGAGTTCGACCTGGACTGGTCGGTTCCGGTGCAGGTGATGCGCGAGGAGCTGCGTCGCCTGGTCGAATCATCCGAGCTGTGGGACGGCCGGGTCTGCGTGCTGCAGGTGACCGACGCGACGGGCGGCACGGTGCGGCTGCGTGCCCTGGTCAGCGCGGCCGACTCACCGAGCCTGTGGGATCTGCGCTGCCTGGTCCGCGAACATCTGGTCCGGTGGGTCCGCGACCAGCGGCCGACCGCGTTGCCCCGCTGGCGGGCCGAGGTCGGCGACGGCAACGGCCTGTCCGACTGGCTGGACCTGCGTCCGCCGGCCGCCGCCGCCCGCGACCGAGGCGGCCGCGACCGGGTCGGCCGGGGCCGCGTACGGCCCGCCCTGGACGCCGAGCCACCAGACGACGCCCGGCTGTTCGGCGGCGGTGCCGACGGCGAGGCCCGGGCCTCGGTCTTCGTCGGCCCGGACGATTCCACCGGCCCGGATCCGCAGCGACAGGATTGATCTGGTCCCGGGCCGGGCATACAGCGGCGAACAGCGGGAAAGGAGGCACCATGGCCGACGTCTTGCACCGGCCACCCGCCGAGCAGTCCACCGCGGAACTCGTGCAACAGGCAGGTGAGCAGATATCGCGGCTGGTCCGTGACGAGCTCGCGCTGGCCCGGGCGGAACTGACCGAGAAAGGCAAACACGCCGGAAAGGGCATCGGCCTGTTCGGCGGCGGCGGTGTCGTGGCCCTGTACGGCCTCGGCACGTTGATCGCCGCGGCCGTTCTGCTGCTCGGCCAGGCCTGGCCGCCGTGGGTAGCGGCGTTGGTCGTGGCGGTGCTGCTCTTCGCGGTGGCCGGTGGACTGGCACTGGCCGGCCGGCGTCAGGTCCGGCAGGCGGCCCCGCCGGTACCGACCGCGACGGCGGACAGTCTGCGCGCCGACATGACCGTGGTCGGCGCGGCCATGAAGCGGGGGCGGCAGTCGTGACCTCGCACAACGGCAGATCGGGCAACGGCAGCGGTGACCTGGACCTGCTGCGGGCCGACATCCGACGGACCCGGGCCGAGCTCGGGCAGACCGTCCAGGCACTGGCCGCCAAGACGGACGTCAAGAGCCGGGTGCGCGTCGGTGCCGCGCGGACCCGGCGTCGGCTGCGGGACCGGGCCGACCAGGTACTGGTCGACGTACGCCGCACCGGCCTGGACGTACGCCACCTGGGATCGCGCGGCGCGCTGCCGGCGGTGGCGGTGGCCGGCGTACTGATCAGCGTGGCCGTGGTGTGGGTGACGATGCGAGGGAGGCGCCGGTGAGCAAGCCGGTCAACAAGCTGGCCTACCGCCCGGTGGGCCTGATTCTGGGAATGGCCGCCGGAGCCCTGGCCGGGGCGATCTTCCGACAGGTGTGGAAGGCCGCCGCCGGGGACGACGACGCGCCCAGCGCGATCGACGAGGAGCGGGGCTGGGGCGAAGTGCTCGCTGCGGCGGCCCTGCAGGGGGCGATCTTCTCGGTCGTCCGGGCCGCCGTCGACCGGGGCGGAGCGACCGGTGTCCGCCGGTTGACCGGCCGCTGGCCGGGCTGACGACGGTGACCGGATTTGCGCACGCCACGAGGGCGTGAACGGCGTCTCAGGTCACATGTCGGCGACGTTCGTCAGGTAGGCTGTGCGAAGTTTTTGCGTACGTGGTTTGCTGTCCACGCTGTTGCGAGACAGCGTGGGTTGAGAGTCCTCCTTCACCGGGGGCCACCTCAGGCGCCGCTGCTCGAAAACGGCCAACCGGCCGCACGGCGTGCTTGGCCGCCAGTTTCAGAAGGAGATACACATGGCGCAGGGAACCGTGAAGTGGTTCAACGCAGACAAGGGCTTCGGCTTCATCACCGTCGACGGCGGGGGTGCTGACGTGTTCGTCCACTTCTCGGCCATCCAGACCAGCGGCTACCGGACGCTGGAGGAGAACCAGCGGGTGGAGTTCGAGATCGCCCAGGGCCAGAAGGGCCCGCAGGCCGAGCAGGTCCGCCCCATCTGACCCTCAGTCGCCGACGCGACGTCGGCTGCTGGGCCCGGCTCTACCCGGGAAGCTTGTGCAACAGGAAGCCCCGTGTCCGCACCGGACGCGGGGCTTTCCCGTCACCGGACACCGGGCGTGCTGCCCTCGTGGGGCCGACCGGCCGGCGACCGGGCGGCCCACGAGGACGCGGCTGTCACCACCGGTGGTGCACCTGCGGCCGGATCAGCTCGTCGTAGACCTGCGCCACGGCCTGCCGGGCCGCCTCGTCCAGCGGTGCCAGACCGGCCGCCGCCGCGTTGTCGCGGGCCTGCTGCGGGTTACGGGCACCGGGGATCACCACGGTGACGCCCGGCTGGTCCAGGATCCAGCGCAACGCGAACTGCGCCATGGTCGCCTGCTGCGGCACGAGCGGCGCGAGCCGGCGGACCGCCGCCAACCCGGTGCCGAAGTCGACGCCGGAGAAGGTCTCACCGACGTCGAACGCCGCCCCGTCGCGGTTGAAGTTGCGGTGGTCGTCGGCGGCGAACCGGGTCTGCTCGTCGTACCGGCCGGAGAGCAGGCCACTGGCCAGCGGCACCCGCGCGATGATGCCGACCCCGGCGGCGGCCGCCGCCGGCAGCACCCGCTCGACCGGTTTGAGCCGCAACGCGTTCAGGATGATCTGCACGCTGGCGACACCCGGCCGGGCGATCGCGGCCAGCGCCTCGTCGACGGTCTCCACACTCACCCCGTACGCGGCGATGCGCTTCTCCGACACCAGGGTGTCCAGCGCGTCGTAGACCGCGTCGGTGTGCAGCACCTCGGTCGGCGGGCAGTGCAGCTGGACCAGGTCGAGGGTGTCGACGCCGAGGTTGGCCCGCGACCGGTCGGTCCAGGCCCGGAAGTTGTCCAGCACGTACGCGGCCGGCTCCTGCGGCACCCGACGGCCCATCTTCGTGGCGACGAACAGCTCGCCCGACCCGGACTCCCGCAGGAACCGGCCGATGATCCGCTCGCTGCGCCCGTCGCCGTACACGTCGGCGGTGTCCAGGAACGTGGTGCCGGCGTCGACGGCGGAGGTCAGCGTCGCCAGCGCGTCGTCCTCGCTGACCGTCCCCCAGTCCGCGCCGAGCTGCCAGGCGCCCAGACCGATCACACCCGCTGTGCGGCCCAGCCGCGGAAACGTACGCTTGTCCACCAGGCGAGCCTAGTCGACACCCCGGACGGTACGCTCGGCGCAGCCGGTCGCCGCCGAGGCGAACCGGCATGGTACGAGGAGGTCGCAGCAGCCGGTGAGTCAGCCGCCACCCGTGACGCCCGAGTTGTCGGCGTTCGTCGAGGGCCTGCCGAAGGCCGAGTTGCACGTGCACCACGTCGGGTCGGCGTCGCCCCGGATCGTCGCCGCGCTCGCCGGTCGGCACGAGGGCCAGAGCCCGGTGCCGGCCGACCCGGACCTGCTCGCCGACTACTTCGTCTTCCGCGACTTCGCCCACTTCATCGAGATCTACCTGAGCGTGGTCGACCTGGTCCGCGACGACGAGGACGTCTGGATCCTCACCCACGAGGTGGCCCGGGAGCTGGCCGCCCAGCAGGTCCGCTACGCCGAGCTGACGGTGACGCCGTACTCGCACGTGCGCCGGGGCATCCCGGCACCGGCTTTCTGCGCCGCGCTCGAGGACGCCCGGCACCGGGCCCGCGCCGACTTCGGCGTCGAGCTGCGCTGGTGCTTCGACATCCCCGGCGAGGCGGGCCTGCCGGCGGCCGAGGAGACCCTGCGGATCTGCCTGGACGAGGCCCCGGACGGGTTGATCAGCTTCGGTCTCGGTGGGCCGGAGATCGGGGTGCCGCGTCCGCAGTTCAAGCCGTACTTCGACAAGGCCAGGGCGGCCGGGCTGCATTCGGTGCCGCACGCCGGGGAGACCACCGGGCCGGAGACGATCTGGGACGCGCTGCGGGAGCTGCACGCCGAACGGATCGGGCACGGCACCTCCTGCGTACGGGACGCGCGGTTGGTCGATCACCTGGCGCAGCGGCAGATCCCGCTGGAGGTCTGCCCCACCTCGAACCTGCGGACCGGGGCGGTCCCCGACCTGGCCGCGCACCCGCTGGCCGAGATGGTGGCGGCGGGGCTGCTGGTGACGATCAACTCCGACGATCCGCCGATGTTCGGCACCAGCCTCAACCAGGAGTATCTCGTCGCCGCCGGGCTGCTGGGTGCGGACACGGCGCAGCTGGCGGGGCTGGCCCGCAACGCGGTCACCGCGTCGTTCCTGCCCGCACCGGACAAGGCGCGGCTGACCGGTGAGATCGACCGGTACGTGGCCGTGGCGGGTCAGCCCCGGTAACCGCCGGCGTAGCTGGGGTCCTGCCAGCAGGCGAGGACCGCGATGACCAGGGCGCCGACCACCGCCACCCAGCGCAGCAGTTGGCGGGGGGTGACCAGGGCGGGTTCGTCCTCGAACTCGGCGTCGGGTCCGTCCGGCGGCGCAGGCTCCAGTGGTTCGGCGCCTTCGTCGTCGCGCCCGTCCCGCCGGGCTCCGGTGGGGGAGTTCCGTAGCGGCGGTGACACGTACACCTACCTCTGTCCAAGGTGGGCGCGCGGCGGGACGACGATGTTGGGGGACCGGGCCCCGCCGCGCGCAAGCAACCCTGGACCTTGGGACACGGGACGGTACTGCGGGTGACGGTCCAGGGCTGCCGATGGGTTCGCAGCAGATGCTGCCACCCGGTGTGTCCCCAACGGAACGGCGTTAATCCAGACCTAAGAAAAGCTTGCGCCACTGAAGACCGGGACGTGACCTGCGCCCGGGTCAGCCCCGTCGCCGCAGCCGGGAGGTACGCGGTGGGCCGGTACGCAGGGGTCGGTCAGTGCGGCGCGGCGGGGGAGTCCGCGTCGGGTTGCCGGCCGCGTACCGGGTTGCGGTCCCGTTCCCGGGCCAGCCGTCCGACCAGGCCGAACCGGCTGGCCGGCCGGGGCGGGGCGGCCTCGGCGTCGGCGAGCAGCATCACCACGCTGGCACCGCCGAGCCGGGCCCGGTCCAGGCTGACCGAACCGTTGGCCTGCAACGCCACCCGTCGGGCGATGTCCAGGCCGAGCCCGGTGGAGCCCTGATCGCTGGCACCACGGCGCAGCGCCCGGTCGGGGTTGGCGATGCCGGGACCGGCGTCGTCGACCCGGATGGCCACGTACCCGTCGCGGCGCGAGACCGCCACCTCGAACGCGGTGCCCTGCGGGGTGTAGCGGAACACGTTGCCCAGCACGGCGTCGAGGGCGGCGGCCAGCTCCGCCCGGGGCACCGGGACCGGGGTCCGCAGCTGCGCGCCGATCACGGTGTACGCGCGGTTCTGGTCGCCGGCCAGCGCCGACCAGAAGACCATCCGGTCGCGGACCACCTCGGCCACGTCGCAACTGCCCGGCCCGGTCTCCTGGGTGACCGTCTTGCGGGTCGTGTTGATCAGCACGTCGACTTCACCTTCGAGGGTGACGATCGCCTGCCGGATCCGGCGGATGGTGCGGCGGCGGTCCAGTTCGGCCTCGCTGAACGAGCCGACGCTGGTGTCGTCGGAGTCGAGCGCGTCGGCGTCCAGCCGCAGCACCGTCAACGGGGTGCGCAGCCGGTGGGACAGGTCGGCGACGAGCTCCCGTTCGTCGGTACGGGAGGCGACCAGCCGGTCCGCCATCCGGTTGAACGCGTACCCGGCCTCGGCCAGCTCGCGCGGACCGCTCGGCTGGATCCGGACCCCCAGGTCGCCGTCCCCGACCGCCATTGCCGCCTTGACCAGGCCCTTGGCCGAGGCGACCGCGCGGGCCGCGATCCGGTCCACCACGATGACCGAGCAGACCACCAGGCCGGCGGCGATGCCGACGAGCAGCAGCCAGGTGCCGGTGGCGCCCTGGTTGAGCTCGGCGTCGGCGACGAACACCTCGACGACGGTCACCGCCTCACCGACCGTCACCGGCTCCAGGTGCAGCACCCCGCCGTCGGTGGCCACCACCACCGGCGCGGTGCCGGCGGCGGCATCGGCCACGTCGCGGGTGCTCGCCCGGGGCGTACCGCCGAGGTCGAGCCCGTGCACGACGGGCTGCCGCTCGGCGCTCTCACCGAGATTGGCCACTGCTTGGCGGACCGATTCCGGGTCGTTGCTGATCGCCAGCGCGCCGCGCACCACGGCGGCCCGGCGGGCGGCGTCGGCGAGGGCCTGTTCCCGGGTCTCCTGCTGCAGCTGCAGCCCCAGCGGAATGAGGAAGACCAGCGCGATGATCGACGTCATGCCGGCCCCGAGGTAGGCCAGCGCCAACCTCAGTCGGGTACCACCAACCGGAAGCCGACCCCCCGCACGGTGCGCAGGTAACGTGGCTTCGCTGCGGATTCGCCCATTTTGCGGCGAAGCCAGTAAAGATGCACGTCGATTGTCTGGTCCTCGCCGACCGACGGCTGCCGCCATACCTCCTCCAACAGCTCCCGGCGGGACACTACCCGACCTGGCCGGGCGGCCAGGTAGGCCAACAGGTCGAACTCCTTGCGGGTCAGCGCCAGGGCCTCGCCGTCCAGGGTCGCGCTGCGCTCCCCGACGTCGACCCGCAGGCCACCCACCTGGTGCACGGCCGGCGGGACCGAGCGGCTGGCCCGACCCGCCCGGCGCAGCACCGTGGTGATCCGGGCGTCGAGATGGGCACCGGTGAACGGCTTGACCATGTAGTCGTCGGCACCGGCACGCAGCAGCCGAACGATCGCCTGTTCGTCGTCGCGGGCGGTGGCGATGATGATCGGTACGTCGGTGATGCCGCGCAGCATCCGCAGCGCGTCGGCACCGTCCAGGTCGGGCAGGCCCAGGTCGAGAACGACCAGGTCAGGGGTTTCGGCGGCGACCCGACGCAGCGCGTCCAGGGCCGTGCCGACGGCGTGGACCGCGTGTCCCCGGTCGGCCAGCGAGCGCAACATGGCGCCGCGCACGACGTGGTCGTCCTCGACCAACAGCACCGTAGCCACCACACGACCGTACTGCCCTTGGCAAGTCGCCCGCCGGCACGCCCCGCCGGGCGAGCGCGCGGACCGGTCAGCCCGCCGCCGGATAGGTCAACCCGAAGCCGTACGGGTACAGCGGCGACTGCCCGTCACCGTGGTGGATCGGCTGCTGATCGGCACCAGCCATCCAGGTGACCGGCAGTTTTCCGGTCGGCGCGCGGACCCCGAACAGCACGTCGGCGACGCCGGCGCCCTCGGTGCCGGGCAGCCACGACGCGAGCAGCGCGGCCCAGCCGGACACCTGCCCGGCGACGTCCAGCGGTCGGCCGGAGACCAGCACGACCACCACCGGTACCCCGGCGGCCCGCAGCCGTTCGATGGTCGCCAGGTCGGTGTCGCGCAGCCCCATCGCCGCCGGCCGGTCACCCTCGCCCTCGGCGTACGGCGTTTCCCCGACCACCGCGACCGCCACCCGGTAGGAGCTGTCGATCCCGACGCCGGTGGCGTCGTAGGTGACCTGCGTGGACGGGTCCACCGCCGCCCGGATCCCGGCCAGGATCGACGTCCCCGGGGTGATCGGGCCGCTGCCGCCCTGCCAGGTGACGGTCCAGCCGCCACTCTGGTGGCCGACGTCGTCGGCGTTGCCGCCGGCGACGAAGATGCGGTTGCCGGCCGGGTCCAGCGGCAGGATCCCGTCGGTGTTGCGCAGCAGCACCTGGGAGGCGGCCACCGCCTCCCGGGCCAGCGCCCGGTGCGCCGGGGCACCGACGCTGGCGGTCAGCGACCGGTCGGCGTACGGCCGCTCGAAGAGCCCGAGCTCGACCTTCTTGGTCAGGATGCGCCGGACCGCGTCGTCGACGCGGTCCGTGGCGACCCGACCGGCCTCGACCTCGGTACGGAGCAGGTCGATGAAGCGTCGCCAGTCGGTCGGCACCATCGCCATGTCGATGCCGGCGTTGACCGCCTGGCGGACGTCGGCCGCGCTCATCCCCAACGGGTACCGGGTGAGGTCGCCCGGGGTCACCGAGGCGCGTTCGGCCTGGGTCATCAGATACCTTCCGTGGCTACTCCGGCCTTCAGGCCGGGGAGGAAACGGACTCCTGCGGAGCAGGGCAGGGAAGTCGATTCGCCGCCGAGGCGGATCGTCGTCCACCACCCGCACACCGGAACGTGCGGACAGGTGTGCTAATGTGGCGTTGCCTTGCCGGTGACAACCAAGCCGGTCGGGTCTACCGCCGGGCTGGTGGGAAGTGACGTCTGTGGAGACCGTGTAAGGCCGATGGGCGGTATTCCGTCCCTTGCCGTTGATTCGGGTCGGCTGTGGTCGGCGAAGCAGAAAACTCAACCCGTGAGGGTCGAATCTCCCTGATTAAGCAGGGGGAGATGTCAACTGGCCGATCTTGTCGTCGAGGCTCATCCGGGCGAGCAGGTCGGTCACCCGGGCGTCGACCGAAGCGTGCGGGTCCCGGTAGGTCGCCTCGCCCGGCGGCGACGACACCCCGGCGTCCGGGCCCGCTGCCGGATCCGCTGCCAGATCCGCTGTCGGCGGCCCGGACGCGGCGGTCAACCGGGCGACGGCCAGCCCGCCGGCCAGCAGCGCGACGATCAGAGCACCGAGCAGGACGCGGACACGGCGGCGGGGCAGCGGCAGACGGAGGGTACGCACGAGCGGAGGGTACGCACGCGTGGCACCGTCGTCGATCCCTCAGGGCAGTCGCAGCACCCAGCGGTACGCCTGCACCAGCCCGGTGTCGAAGCCGGCCGCCGAGCCCCACAGGAAGATCCGGAACTGCCGGTACATCGCCTCGCCCCAGCGTTGCACGATCTCGTCGCGGGCGGCGTCCAGCCGCCGCGCCCATTCCCGGCAGGTCAGGTAGTAGTTGTGCCGGTCATCGGCGATGCTGCACAGCTCGAACGGGGAACGGGCCACGTGCCGCAGGTACTGGTGCAGCAGCAGCGGCGCCGAGCGCCCCGGGTAGATGTAGCGCTTCATGAACGCCGACGCCGCGTGCTTGCGGCGCATCGCCAGGGCGTCCAGGTAGACGTGCCCGCCGGGGGTGAGCAGTTCGGCGTACTTGCGCAGGGTGCGCCGGTAGTCCGGCAGGTGCTCGGTGACCCCCATGTTGACGATCGCGTCGTAGCGGCGCTCGTCGGTGAACGCCAGGATGTGCTGGCGTACCACCCGCACCGCCAGCCCTTCCCGGTCGAACAGGTCGGTCAGGTAGCGCTCCGATTCCCGCGACAGCGTCGTCGTGGTCACCTCGACGCCCCGGCGGGCGGCGTGTTCGGCGAACGCCCCCCAGCCTCCGCCGACCTCCAGCACCCGGTCACCGGGCTTGACGCCGATCGCGTCCAACGCCAGGTCCATCTTGCGGGTCATCGCGTCCTCCAACGGTTCGTCGTCGGCGACGAAGACCCCTTCGGTGTAGCACCGGTGCCGGGTGTCCAGGAAGGTCAGGAAGAAGTCGCTCTCGGCGTCGTAGTGGTGCGAGATGGCCCGCCGGTCGTCCTCGCGCCGGCCGCGCAGCACTCCGGTGACCAGGCCGGAGAAGCGGGCCACCGGATGCAGGTCGCTGAAGAAGGCACGCATCCGCAGCGCCGCAGCCAGGTCGCCGTCAAGGTCGAGCCAGCCCTGCCGGTACGCCACGGCGACCGCGAACTGGTCCAGACCGGCCAGCGCCCGCGCGCCGCGCGGATCCCGTACGGCGATGGTGAACTCGGGCGCACCCGGCCCGAAGTGGTGTTCCGCCCCGGCCTCGTCCACCACCGCGAACGGCACCGGTGGCCGACTGGCGAAAAATGAGTCGTAGCGGCGCCGCAACGCGCCGACCATGTCGGTGGGAGCCACCGCGTCAATCTAACGCCGCGACGGTGCCGCCGTCAGGAGTTCGCCGCGGGACAGCAACGTAGCGTAAACACGCCGTCGCCGTCGCCGGCGCCGTCGGCTGCGGCCCGGCAGCGTCGCCGTCCGACCCGCGCGTGGCGACCGCTAGCATCGGCAACGGCCTCGTCGCCGTACCGTTTCTGACCGAAGGAGTCCGTCGTGTCCGCAAGCGCAGCCCCACCCCAGGCCGAACCCGTCGCGGTCCCGGCCGGGACGACGGCCGCGGACGCGATCGCCGCCGCCGGTCTGCCGGTGAACGGCCCGAAGGCGATCGTCGTGGTCCGGGACCCCGACGGCACGCTGCGGGACCTGGACTGGTCACCGGAGACCGACGTACGGGTGGAGCCGGTCGCCATCGACTCCCCGGACGGGCTCGCCGTGCTGCGCCACTCCACCGCGCACGTGCTCGCCCAGGCGGTGCAGGACCTGTTCCCCGAGGCGAAGCTTGGCATCGGCCCGCCGATCGTCAACGGCTTCTACTACGACTTCGACGTGGCCAAGCCGTTCCAGCCGGACGACCTCGACCGGCTGGAGAAGCGGGTGCAGGAGATCGTCAAGTCGGGTCAGCGGTTCCGTCGGCGGCGCTTCGCCGACCTCGACGCCGCCCGCGCCGAACTCGCCGACGAGCCGTACAAGCTCGAACTGATCGACGTCAAGGGGGCCGCCGACTTCGACGCGGCCGAGGTGATGGAGGTCGGCGGTGGCGAGTTGACCATCTACGACAACATCGACCCGACGTCGGGCAAGACCTGCTGGTCGGACCTGTGCCGGGGTCCGCACCTGCCGTCGACCCGGCTGATCGGCGCGGTCAAGTTGATGCGCAGCGCGGCGGCGTACTGGCGGGGCTCCGAGCGCAACCCGCAGCTGCAGCGGATCTACGGCACCGCCTGGCCGACCCGGGACGCCCTCAAGGCGTACCTGAAACTTCTCGACGAGGCCGCCCGCCGCGACCACCGCAAGCTCGGCGCGGACCTGGACCTGTTCAGCTTCCCCGACGAGATCGGCTCCGGCCTGCCGGTGTTCCACCCCAAGGGCGGCATCATCCGCCGGGAGCTGGAGGACTACTCGCGGCGGCGGCACGAGCAGTCCGGGTACGAGTTCGTCTACTCCCCGCACATCAGCAAGTCGAAGCTGTTCGAGACCTCGGGGCACCTGCCGTACTACTCCGACACCATGTTCCCACCGGCGGAGATGGAAGGCGCGCAGTACTACCTCAAGGCGATGAACTGCCCGATGCACAACCTGATCTTCCGCTCGCGGGGGCGGTCGTACCGGGAGCTGCCGCTGCGGTTGTTCGAGTTCGGCACCGTCTACCGGTACGAGAAGTCCGGCGTGGTGCACGGGTTGACCCGGGTGCGCGGGCTGACCATGGACGACTCGCACATCTACTGCACCAAGGAGCAGATGCCCGGCGAGCTGCGCTCGTTGCTGGCCTTCGTGCTCGACCTGCTGCGCGACTACGGCCTGGAGGACTTCTACCTGGAGCTGTCGACCCGCGACGACTCGGACAAGTTCATCGGGGACCCCGCCGAGTGGGAAGAGGCCACCGAGACGCTGCGTCAGGCGGCGGTCGACTCCGGGCTGGAGCTGGTGCCCGACCCGGGCGGCGCGGCCTTCTACGGCCCGAAGATCTCGGTGCAGGCGCGCGACGCGATCGGCCGGACCTGGCAGATGTCCACCATCCAGTTGGACTTCAACCAGCCGAAGCGGTTCGGGCTGGAGTACCAGGCCGCCGACGGCACCCGGCAGCAGCCGGTGATGATCCACCGCGCGTTGTTCGGCTCGATCGAGCGGTTCTTCGGCATCCTCACCGAGCACTACGCGGGCGCGTTCCCGGCGTGGCTGGCACCGGTGCAGGTGGTCGGCATCCCGATCCGTGGCGAGCACGGCGACTACCTGGCCGAGTTCGTGGCGATGCTGCGGGCCGAGGGCATCCGCGCCGAGGTGGACTTCTCCGACGACCGGATGCAGAAGAAGATCCGTACGGCGCAGCAGCAGAAGGTGCCGTTCATGGCGATCGCCGGGGACGCCGACGTCGCCGCCGGCACCGTCTCGTTCCGATACCGTGACGGTACGCAGCGCAACGGGGTGCCGGTGGCGGAGGCGGTGGCGCACGTCGTCGACGTGGTGCGCTCACGCACCAACGCCAACCCGACCGCCGCCGAGTGAGCCGCCCCGCCCGCACTGCCCGCGCTGCCCGTCCCGGCGGCACCGTCCGGGTCGCCGGCACTGCCCGCGTCGCCGGGGCGGTCGTCTTGTCGTGCCGAGCCCGTAGGATCACGAGGTGACTGGCGCGACCGGGCAACCCGGGCCGGATGGCCTCGAACGACTCTGGACGCCGCACCGGATGGCGTACATCTCCGGTGCGGACCGTCCCGACGGCGGCTACGACGCCCCCGGCGGCTGCCCATTTTGTCTGGCACCGCAGCGTCCCGCCGAGCAGAGTCTGGTGGTGGCCCGGGGTGAGCGGGTCTTCGCCGTGCTCAACCTCTATCCGTACAACCCGGGTCACCTGATGATCTGCCCGTACCGGCACGTCGCCGACTATCCGCAGCTGGACACGGCGGAGACCGCCGAGCTGGCCGCCTTCACCCAGACGGCGATGCGGATGGTCCGGCGGGTCAGCAGCGCCCACGGGTTCAACATCGGCATGAACCAGGGGTCGGTGGCCGGTGCCGGCATCGCCGCCCACCTGCACCAGCACGTGGTGCCCCGGTGGGGTGGCGACGCCAACTTCATGCCGGTGATCGGCCGGACGAAGGTGCTGCCGCAGTTGCTGGCCGACACCCGCGACCTGTTCGCCGAGGCCTGGCCAACCAGCTGACCCTGCTCCCGCCCACCCCGCGCCCGCCCTGCCCCCCGCCCGCCCTGCCCCGACGATCTTGCACTTATCGTTGGACAATTCCGACAAAAGCTCTCGATAACTGCAAGATCGTCGGTGGAGTGGGGGCGGGTCAGCTGGCGGGGGCGGGCTCGTAGTGCGCGAACGCCCGGCTGAAGGTGCCGGCCCCACTGGTCATCGAGCGCAGCTCCACCGCGTACCGCAGTAGTTCGGTCGCCGGCACCTCGGCCCGGACCACCGTCCGGTCGGTGTCGTCGTCGGTCGGCGTCGTACCCAGCACCTTGGCACGTCGCCCAGCCAGGTCGCCGAGCACCGCGCCGACGAACCCGTTCGGCACCGTCACCGCGACATCGTCCACCGGTTCCAGCAGCACCGGCCGCCCGGTCGTCGCCGCGTCGCGCAGCGCGAGCGCGCCAGCGGTCTGGAACGCCGCGTCGGAGGAGTCCACCGGATGCGCCTTGCCGTCGACCAGGGTGATCCGCAGGTCCACCACCGGGTGACCGGCGACGACGCCCCGGCTCAGTTGGGCCCGGATCCCTTTCTCCACCGACGGGATGTACTGGTGCGGCACAGCGCCACCAACCACCCGGTCGACGAACTCGACACCACTGCCCGGCGGCAGCGGCTCGACCTCGATGTCGCAGACGGCGTACTGGCCGTGCCCGCCGGACTGCTTCACGTGCCTGCCGTGCCCCCGGGCCGCCACGGTGAACGTCTCCCGCAGCGGCACCCGGACCGGTTCGGTGGTCAACTCGACGCCGCCGCCGCGTAGCCGGTCCAGCACCACGTCGGCGTGCGCCTCACCCATGCACCACAGGACCAGCTGTTGGGTCTCGGCGTTGCGCTCCAGCCGCAGCGTGGGGTCGCCGGCGACCAGCCGGCCCAGGTTGCGCGACAGGGTGTCCTCGTCGGCCCGGCTCGCCGCCACCACCGCCACCGGTAGCAGCGGTTCGGGCATCTGCCAGGGCTCGACCAGCAGGGGATCGTCGGCGGCGGAGATGGTGTCGCCGGTCTCCGCGCTGCCCGACTTGGCGATCGCGCAGATGTCACCGGCGACGCAGAACGGCACCTCCTGCAGCTGCGCCCCCAGTGGACGGTAGACGTGCGCCAGTCGTTCGTCGGCGTCGTGATCGGGGTGACCGCGGTCGGCCAGCCCGTGCCCGGCGACGTGTACCCGCCGGTCCGGGCTCAGCGTGCCGGAGAAGACCCGCACCAGCGACACCCGGCCGAGGTGCCGGTCCACGGTGGTCCGGACCACTTCGGCGACCAGCGGGCCGGCCGGGTCGCAGCGCAGCGGCGGCCGGGGGGATCCGTCCACTCCGGTCACCGCCGGCAACGGGTGCTCGGCCGGGGTCGGGAACGCGGCGGTCAGCAGCCACAGCAGCGCGTCGAGCCCCACGCCGGTGTGCGCGCAGACCGGCAGCACCGGGTAGAAGTGCCCCCGCGCCACTGCCGTCTCCAGATCGTCGACGAGCATCTTCGGGTCGAGCTGTTCACCGCCGAGGTACCGGTCGAGCAGGGTCTCGTCCTCGCTCTCGGCGATGATCCCTTCGACCAGCTCGTTGCGGGCCTCGGTGATCGCCGGCAGGTGCTCCGGGTCCGGCGGCCGCACCTGCGGCGGGTGACCGGCCGAGTAGTCCAGGACCTGGCAGGCGAGCAGGTCCAGCAGCCCGATGATCTGCACCCCGTCGTCGGCCAGCATCGGCAGGTGCAGCGGCAGCACGTTGTCGCCGAATACCCGTTGGCACAGCGCCACCGCCTCGTCGACATCCGCCCGGGGGTGGTCCAGCCGGCTGATCGCCACCGCGCGTGGCATCTCCACCGCCGCGCACTCCTCCCACAGCGCTGCGGTGGCCGCGTCCATCCCGTCGGCGGCGCTGACCACGAACAGCGCCGCGTCGGCGGCCCGTAGCCCGGCGCGCAGCTCACCGACGAAGTCGGCGTACCCGGGGGTGTCCAGCAGGTTGACCTTCACCTCCCGGTGGACCAGTGGGGCGCAGGTCAGAGCGACCGAGCGTTGCTGGCGTACGGCGGCCGGATCGTGGTCGCACACCGTGGTGCCGTCCGGTACGGTGCCGGCCCGGCCGATCACGCCGGAGGCGGCCAGCAGCGCCTCGACCAGGGTGGTCTTACCCGATCCGGAGTGCCCGACGACGACGACGTTACGGATGCGGTCCGGATCGGTCACCGCTGTGCCGGCCCCGGAGCCGCTGCGATCGTGGTTCTTCTGCGCCATGACGTGCGCACCTCCTGGCTGACTGCGTGCGTGGGGCGGGAGCCGTGCTCCGTGACGGGTGACGACTGCGCCGCCGGATGACCGGGGGGTGATTCCGCGGCGACGTCGTCGGGCGGTGGGGGCCCGCTCGGTAACGTGAGCGGTGCCCGGGCGAGCTCACTCACGTTCACGAGTCGATCCCACACCCGCGACGCGCCGTACACAAGTCCGGCGCGCGGCGACGCGCCGTAGACAGAGCCGGCGCGCGGCGACCGAGTCCGGGCCGTGTCCACGGCCACCGTGCCGCCCGTTTCCACCGACCGTTATCGTGGGACCGCCATGGCGAAGATCTTCAGAGTGTCCGTCCGCGCGGGCATCACCCGGGTGATCGAGCCGGTAGCCCGCGGACTGCTCAGTGTCGGGATCCCGCCGAACGCGGTCACGGTCGCCGGCACCGTCGGTGTGCTCGTCGGCGCGATCGGCTTCGGTGCCCGGGGGCACCTGATCACCGGTCTGGTGATCGTGACCCTGTCGGCGTTGACCGACGTGCTCGACGGCACCATGGCCAGGCTGCGCGGTGGGTCCAGCACCTTCGGGGCGTTCCTGGATTCGAGCATGGACCGGGTCGCCGACGGGGCGATCTTCGCCTCGGTGGCGTACTGGCTCGCCGTCAGCGGCAATCGGCCCGGAGCCGTCGCCGCCTTGATTTGCCTCGTCGCGGGCGGCATCGTCTCCTATGTGAAGGCGCGCGCCGAGGGCCTCGGCATGAGTTGCAACGTCGGTATCGCCGAACGCGCCGAACGGCTGATCCTGGTCGGGATCGGGGGCCTGCTCAGCGGCCTCGGGGTCAGCTGGGGGCTGCCGGCGGCGCTGTGGCTGCTCGCCGCGCTGTCGTTGGTGACCGTCTGGCAGCGGATCGTCCACGTCCACCGGCAGAGCGCCGAGCTGGCGCGCTCGGCGCAGGGCGTCGACGCGTGACCCCGGTCGAGTTCGGCTACGCGGCGGCCTGGCGGGCG
This sequence comes from Solwaraspora sp. WMMA2056, assembly GCF_030345095.1. Lineage (NCBI taxonomy): Bacteria > Bacillati > Actinomycetota > Actinomycetes > Micromonosporales > Micromonosporaceae > Solwaraspora > Solwaraspora sp. WMMA2056. The sequence goes on along the minus strand of NZ_CP128360.1, from coordinate 5,167,479 downwards.
GTCCGGGCGATGCCCCGGCCGGCGGCGGCGGCCCTGTTCCGCGCCGGTGCCGACCGCGCCCACCGGCGCGGCGGGCCGGCGGTACGTCGGCTCGCGGACAATCTGCGCCGGGTGGTCGGGCCCGACCTGCCGGCGGCCGAGTTCGACCTGCTGCTGCGCGACGCCGTACGTTCCTACGCCCGCTACTGGATGGAGATGTTCCGGCTGCCGTCGTTGAGCCGCCAGCAGCGGCTCGCCGCGTTCGACCTGGCCGGGTCGCAGATGCTGGCCGAGAACGTGGCGGCCGGGCAGGGTTCGGTGGTGGCGTTGCCGCACGCCGGCAACTGGGACGCGGCGGGCGCCTGGGTGGCGGCGAACGGCTGGCCGCTGACCACGGTCGCCGAGCGGCTGCGCCCCGAGGGCGTCTACGACCGGTTCGTGGCTGCGCGTGAACGCCTCGGCATGGAGATCGTCCCGGCCACGGGCGGCCCGCGTCCACCCTTCGACGTCCTGCTGGACCGGATCGGGCAGGGTCACGTGGTGCCGCTGCTGGCCGACCGGGACCTGTCCGCGCGGGGCGTGGAGGTGACGTTCTTCGGCGGTCGGACCCGGATGCCCGCCGGGCCGGCCCTGCTGGCGCTGCGCACCGGCGCCCCCTTGTACGTCAGCGCTATGTGGTTCGAACCGGACCGGGCGCGCGGGGCCCTGGAGGGTCCGCTGCCGCTGCCCGACCCGGCGTCGGGCTCGCTGGACGAGCGGGTACGCCGGCTCACTCAGCAGGTCGCCGACCGGATGGCCGCCGGCATCGCTCGGCACCCGCAGGACTGGCACATGATGCAGCGGCTCTGGCTGGACGGGCAGCCGGGCACCGACCGTGGCCGCTCGGGCACCGGCGTCGCCGGGCCGGGATGAGTGGAGGCCAGCGTGCGGGTCGGCATCGTGTGTCCGTACTCCCTGGATGTTCCCGGTGGGGTGCAGAACCACGTCATCGATCTCGCTGAGGCGCTGATCGGTCTCGGCCACGAGGTCAGCGTGCTGGCCCCGGCGGACGAGGACGCGGACCTGCCGCCGTACGTGGTGGCCGTCGGGCGGTCGGTGCCGGTGCCGTACAACGGTTCGGTGGCCCGGGTCAGCTTCGGGCCGGTGGTGACCACCCGGGTCCGGCGCTGGCTCAACCGGGGCGAGTTCGACGTCCTGCACGTGCACGAGCCGTTCGCGTTGAGCGTCAGCCTGCTGGCGGTGCTCTGCGCCCGGGGCCCGGTGGTGGCGACCTTCCACACGGCGATGACCCGCTCGCGGGCGCTGGCGGCGGCCCAGGGCATGTTGCAGCTGGTGCTGGAGAAGATCACCGCCCGGATCGCCGTGTCGGCGCTGGCCCGCAAGGTGCAGGTCGAACACCTCGACGGGGGAGCGGTGGAGATCCCCAACGGGGTGGCGGTGGCCAAGTTCGCCGACGCCGAACCGCTGCCCGGCTGGCCCGGCGAGTGCGCGCCCGGCAGCGGCGGCACCCTGGGTTTTCTGGGCCGGTTCACCGAGCCGCGCAAGGGCTTCGGGCTGCTGCGCCGGGCGTTCGTGACGATGGCACCGCACCGGCCGGGCCTGCGGCTGCTGGTGGCCGGTCCGGGCCGGCCCGCCGACCTGTACGCGGACATCCCCGATGAACTGCACGACCGGGTCACGTTTCTCGGGCTGGTGTCGGAGTCCGACAAGGCCCGGATGCTGCGCAGCGTGGATCTGTACGTGGCGCCCAACACCGGGGGTGAGTCGTTCGGGATGATCCTGACCGAGGCGATGGCGGCGGGGGCGGCGGTCGTCGCCAGTGACCTGGACGCCTTCCGCCGGGTGCTCGACGGCGGTCGGGCGGGGGAACTGTTCCCCACCGGCGACGCGGTGGCCATGGGCCGGGCGGTCACCGATCTGCTCGACGACGAGCCCCGCCGGTCGGCGTTGGCCGCGCACGCCCGGCAGGTGGTGGCGGGCTTCGACTGGCCGGCGGTGGCTCGCCGGGTGCTGGAGGTGTACGCGGCAGCGATCGAGGCCACCGACGGCCGGGTGCTGTACCAGGAGTGGGCGGAGCCACGGTGAGCGGGACCACGGCGTACCCACGGGCGGCACTACGATGCCGGGAATGTGGTGGGTGGTCGGTGTGAGTGTCGCGGTCGTGCTGGCGTCGGCGTACCTCACCTGGACGGCGGCCCGGGTCGACCGGCTGCACGTACGGGTGGCGGCCGCCGCCCGCGCGCTCGACGCCCACCTGCTGCGCCGGGCGGCGGCGGCCGCCGTGCTCGCCGAGGAGAAGTACGGCGTCGAGCTGTACGCGGCGGCCCGGATCGCCCTCGACGCGGCCTCCCCGGAGGAGCGTGAGGCGGCGGAGAACGACCTGACCCGGCAGTTGCGGGCGACCGCGCTGGTCGGCGACGACCCGGCGACCGAGGCGGTGGTGGTGGCGAGTCGGCGGCTGGTGCTGGCCCGCCAGCTGCACACCGATCTGGTCCGGGACGCGTTGCTGGCCCGGCGGCGTCCGCTGGTGCGGTTGCTGCGTTTTGGTCGACGCCACGACGAGCCCCGGTACTTCGACATCGACGACCCGACGTTGACCCGGGATCCGGATCTGTCGTCGTCGCCGGCGGTACGCGGTGGCGGCGACACCGCCGTCAGGTAGGCCGACACCGCCGTGAGGTAGGCCACAGGGCAGGCCACCGGCTTGTCGATTGGCTGTCGGTGGACCCTGTCGGCGGGCGTAGCATCGGCAACGTCCCTCTCCGTACCGTCGCCGAGGAGCCGATCCGCCGTGTCCGAGACCGTCGACCCGTCCGCCACCGCGGCCACCACCACGCCCGTTTCCGGCACCGCCGCCAGCTCTGCTCCCGGCGCTGCTGTGACCGGCTCCGCCCGGGTCAAGCGCGGCATGGCCGAGATGCTCAAGGGCGGGGTGATCATGGACGTGGTCACGCCCGAGCAGGCCAAGATCGCCGAGGATGCCGGCGCGGTCGCGGTGATGGCCCTCGAACGGGTCCCGGCCGACATCCGCGCCCAGGGCGGGGTGTCCCGGATGAGCGACCCCGACATGATCGACGGCATCATCGCGGCCGTCTCCATCCCGGTGATGGCCAAGGCCCGGATCGGACACTTCGTCGAAGCGCAGGTGCTGCAGGCCCTCGGCGTCGACTACGTCGACGAGTCCGAGGTGCTCACCCCGGCCGACTACGCCAACCACATCGACAAGTGGGCCTTCACCGTCCCGTTCGTCTGCGGTGCGACCAACCTCGGCGAGGCGCTGCGCCGGATCACCGAGGGCGCGGCGATGATCCGCTCCAAGGGCGAGGCGGGCACCGGCGACGTCTCCAACGCCACGACCCACATGCGGCGCATCGGCGGTGAGATCCGCCGGATCACCTCCCTGTCACCCGACGAGCTGTACGTCGCCGCCAAGGAGATGCAGGCACCGTACGACCTGGTCAAGGAGGTCGCCGAGACCGGGAAGCTGCCGGTGGTGATGTTCACCGCCGGCGGGATCGCCACCCCGGCGGACGCCGCGATGATGATGCAGCTCGGCGCCGAAGGGGTCTTCGTCGGCTCGGGCATCTTCAAGTCCGGCAACCCCGCCCAGCGGGCGGCGGCGATCGTCAAGGCCACCACCTTCTACGACGACCCGGACGTGCTCGCGAAGGTGTCCCGGGGCCTCGGCGACGCGATGGTCGGCATCAACGTCGACGACATTCCCGTGCCGCACCGGCTCGCCGAGCGCGGCTGGTGAGCACCGACAGCGGGGTGCGGGTCGGGGTCCTCGCCCTGCAGGGCGACGTCCGCGAGCACCTGCGGGCGCTGACCGAATGCGGTGCCACCGCCCGCCCGGTCCGTCGCCCCGAGGAGCTGGAGCAGGTCGACGCCTTGGTGGTGCCCGGCGGCGAGTCGACCACGATCAGCAAACTGGCGGTCGAGTTCGACCTGCTGGAGCCGATCCGCAAGCGGATCGCCGCCGGCATGCCGGTGTACGGGTCCTGCGCCGGCATGATCATGCTGGCCGACGAGATCCTCGACGGCCGGCCCGACCAGCTGTCCTTCGCCGGCATCTCGATGGCGGTGCGGCGCAACGCGTTCGGCCGGCAGGTGGATTCCTTCGAGGCGCCGGTGGTCATCGACGGTGTCGACGGCCCGCCGTTCCACGCGGTTTTCATCCGCGCGCCGTGGGTCGAACGGGTCGGCGAGGACGTCGAGGTGCTGGGCCGGGTAGCCGCCGGAGCGGCCACAGGTAGGATTGTCGCGGTTCGGCAGGGCAATCTGCTCGCCACGGCCTTCCACCCAGAGCTGACCGGCGACGGTCGGGTGCACCGACTGTTCGTGGAGATGGCCGTCGCGGCAGGCTGACCCCGCAGGTGGGAAGCGACGGAGGTGCACATGTCCGGCCACTCCAAGTGGGCGACGACCAAGCACAAGAAGGCGGTCATCGACGCCAAACGCGGCAAGATGTTCGCCAAACTGATCAAGAACGTCGAGGTCGCCGCCCGGACCGGCGGGGGTGACCCGGCCGGCAACCCCACCCTGTACGACGCCATCCAGAAGGCGAAGAAGAGCTCCGTACCCAACGACAACATCGACCGCGCGGTCAAGCGCGGCTCCGGCCTGGAGGCCGGCGGCGCCGACTGGCAGACGATCATGTACGAGGGGTACGGGCCGAACGGTGTCGCCCTGCTCGTCGAGTGCCTGACCGACAACCGCAACCGGGCGGCGACCGAGGTGCGTACCGCGCTGACCCGTAACGGCGGTTCGCTGGCCGACGCCGGCTCGGTGTCGTACCTGTTCTCCCGCAAGGGCGTGGTGATCGTGCCCAAGGGCGAGCACTCCGAGGACGACGTCATGCTCGCGGTGCTCGACGCCGGTGCCGAGGAGGTCAACGACCTTGGCGAGGCCTTCGAGGTGGTCAGCGAGCCAGGTGACCTGGTCGCGGTGCGCACCGCGTTGGTCGACGCCGGCATCGACTACGAGTCCGCCGAGTCGTCCCTGGTGCCGAGCATGAACGTGCCGCTGGACGAGGACGGTGCCCGGCGGATCTTCAAGCTGATCGACGTCCTGGAGGACTGCGACGACGTGCAGAACGTCTACGCGAACTTCGACGTCTCCGACGAGATCATGGCCGCCGTCGGCTGACCGGGCGTCGTTCACCGCCCTAGCTATCCCTCGGACTGTCAGAAGCCCAGCGAGTAGCCGGAGGGTGAAACTCCATCCGGCTACTCGACAGCAAGGATTCGAGAGAGAGGGGTTGCCGTTAATGTGCTTCTCCGAGCAAGGCGTAGACTGCTCACCCTGGCTTCGGTTCTCGCGGTTCTCGTAAGCGGTTCAGCGACCTATGCGTGCACGTTAGCTCGGCCCGCTGGTGCCGAGCTCGTTCTGAGGGTTCAGGCTGAACACTGTCCGAGTAGTGCCAGTAGGTGCTACTTGCTGCCGCTGCCGGAATCCGATGTAATAATGGTCTCCGGTCCGGAAATATCTATGTCGGGTCAAACCGATGGCTCGGGAGTTGCACGTTTCTGGCTCCAGGAGCCTGGAACTTACGTCGTGCGTGTGGATTCATTCGCAATCTTTCCCAACACCCTGTCCAAGACTCTGGCTATCGATGACGAGGACACCGCACTGGGGGGTAGTGTCGCAGTGGAGCTGACGGGCCAGCTCGCCTCCTAGTAATCATCGGCTGCTAGTGATCCGCACCCTGAAATTCGCGGACAGTATGTCGTGCAGCAATGGGCAGGAGCGGATCACTTGAGCGGCGTGCCAAGAGCCCCGGACCCATCCAGGTGGGTCCAGGGCTCTTGTTGTCCGTCCGTACGCGGATTCAGCTGTGCGTCTTTGTCACCTCGACGAAACGCGACCAGGCGGTCGGGTGGAAGGTCAGGGTGCCGCCGTCGCGGTTCTTGGTGTCCCGGACGTGGACGCGGCCGGGAAGGTTGTCTGCGACCTCGACGCAGTCGCCGGTGCCGTTGCTGCGGGTGCTCTTGCGCCAGCGTGGCTCATCTGTGTTCATTCAGCGTCCTCAGGATCAGGTCTCGGGACTGGACCACGGGCAGGGCCAGCGCGTCAATCTCCTCCCAGGCTAGCTCCAGGTGTCCGAGGTCGCCACGGGTGGTCGGCGCGTGGCCGGTCAGTTGGTCATCGAGATGGCCCGATCGCCGGCCGTCCGGCAGGTTGGCGATCACGAACGCTCCGGAGAGCCCGACGTGGATGCCCTCCGACTCGGCCGGGATCACCCGGATGCGGACATGCGGCCGATGGCCGACGTCCACCAGGTGCCCGAGCTGGTCCATCAGCACCTCGCTCGGCCCACGCCGCAGCACCACCTCGCCGATGATCGCCGACAGCCCCACCGGGTCGTCCCGGTCGATCGTCGCCGCCTGGCGTTCCCGCCGCTTGGCGACCAGTGCGTCGACCTTGCCGGCGTTCGACGGCACGGCCGAGAAGACCTCGCGCATGTACGACTCGCACTGCAACAGCCCCGGCACCAGCATCGGTGCCCAGCTGCGCAGCAAGGTCGCCCGGCGCTCTTGGTCGAACCAGGAGCGCAGCCAGGGCTGCCGGTCCTCCCGCGCGTCCTTGGCCGCCCGTTGGATCTCGTTTCCGGTGCCGAAGAACCCGTCCAGGCGTTCCGCTGTGCCCTCCTGCGGCACCAGCTTCCCCGACTCGAACTGCTGCACCAGGGACTTCGATACGCCGATCGCCGCCGCGAGCCGGTCCTGAGCCATCTTCCGGCTGGTCCGTAACTCGCGCAGGCGAGCCGGCAGGGAAGGTAGGTCATTCACGATTATCACCCCGAATGGTCGGTCGACAGGTGTGCCATCGTCGGGCAATGGCCGAATCCATCTTCCGCCCACTGCCGGGAACAGTCCAGGGTGGAAATCGACGGAAGTGCAACCCGGTCGACTCCACCCGAGGGGGTACGGATGATCAGGAACGACGGAATCGGTGGTGAACCACGCCTCGAGCGATATCGATCTTTCCAACACGACCCGAACGACACGTCGAGCGCGGAGCGCGCGGATGCTTGCCCGCCCGCTCCGCCCAGGTCGGCAGAGTCCTCGGTGGCCGCCCGGTCCCCGGAACTGTCCCGGGCGGTCCACGACGCGAACTCGACCGCCCGCACCCACATCCCGAACCGGACCACCGGGGAATGCCATCGGTGCGGCGGCGTACCCGGACCCTGCCGGCCGTTTCTGAGGGCGATCGCCATCCTGGACCGCTGGGACCCGAGTAATGCCCGGCGGATTCGCGCCGTACTGCATCTCTCCGGGTTGATGACCGCCGGCTACCCGCACGACGGCCGTGACGAGTCCGCCGAGTCGTACGGAGCATCGGACGATGACTGACGACGAAGCTCTGGTGTGCCCCGGGGATCTCGTGGCGCTGCGGCAGTGTGACCACGTGGACGCCGATCGCCCGGTCCGGCTCCGGGTTGAGGAGGTATGGCCGTCCCCGGAGTGGTTCTCGTGGGTGACGCTCTACGGTCGGGAGGTCAGCGACGACCCACGGCGGCACGGCAGCATCACCAGCGTGCGGGCGTACCGCGACGCGTTGCGCCAGCCCGGGGCGGTCATCAGGACGCCCGCCCCGGTGTGCGCCTACTGCCGCGAGCGACTCGCGGCGGGCAGTCCCATCGTTTCCCCTGTCCCTCCTCGGGACCCAAGGCTTCCGGGTCCCAGCTGAACGCCCCCGGGGCCTAGCACTTGTTGAGCCTGATGCCACAGGTGCATCTTGATGCACCTGTGGCATCAAGCCGTCGGAGCACTGTTGGGTCCCGAGAGCCGGCACGGGCACAACGTGCACCTGCCGGCCGAGCGGAGAACCATCCCCTAGGAGATGTCCATGGCCGCGACGCACCTGCATCTTGATGAGGACCTGTTGACGGAAGCCGCTGCCGCGTTGGGCACGACCACGGAGCGGGAGACGGTGACCGACGCTCTCCGGCAGGTGGTGAGAGTAAGCCGCGAACGGCGGCGACGAGCACTGGCTGACCTGCAGGAGATCGCCGCCTCCGGTGGCTTCCACCTCGACCGCCTCGATGGACTCGACCGGTGAGACCAACTGGTCGAGACCGGAGTCTTGCGCTGCACGCCCTCGCTGCTGGGCTACGCGATCGTGGCCACGGCTGTCTGCCGCTCGGTGCCGCGCGGTTTGACAACGTCTCCTAGCGTCACGGGGACGTCAAAGATCACCTGAGCCGGCGGCTCTCCACTGTCGTGGTTCGGGTGCGCAGATCCAGTCGCAACAGAGCCGGAAATGAGGACACGATGGCCAACAGGAAACTCGGTACCGCAGTTGCCCAGATCGCCGTGCTCGGCGTACTCGGGCTCATCGCCACAGGCTGTTCATCGACGGAGGGGACGCCGTCGTCGAGCGTCGAGGAAACAGCGGCGCCGTCGCAGGCCGACGAACCGGCCGACGGCGCCGATGCCGGCGGTGACACCAGCACCGCGGCGGATCCACTCCCGTTCACCGAGGAACTCAACGGGCGCAGGCTCACCGTCGAATCGTTCGGCACCTCCGCCGCAGGCTCCCCACTGTGGGAGGTCGGCGAGGGCAACGAGGTGCTGTACCTCCAGGTGAAGATCGAGAACATCGACGCCGAACCCTGGGAGTCGAACGTCGTGCAGTTCTTCCTCCTCGACGAGTCGGACGAAACCTACGCCCCGTCCTTCTACGACGCCGAGGTCGGGGAAGCCCCGGACGCGGTCACCCTCGCCCCCGGTGATTCGGTCGAGGGGTACGTCCCGTTCGAGGTCCCCGCCGGCACCACCGGCCTGCGTCTGGAGTACGCGGTCGACCTGAGCCAGAACGCGGTTATCGACGTGCAGCTGAACTGACGTACCGGCCGGGTGGCTCCGGTACGCGTGTCGGCTGTCCCGGCCCGCCGCTGGTTGGCTAGGGTGTCGAACACACGTACGTGTGGCGGCGGTGTCGGCTGGGGGAGGATCGGCGGTGCGGGTGCTCGGGGTCGACCCTGGCCTGACCAGGTGCGGGGTCGGCGTGGTGGAAGGCGTGCCGGGTCGGCCGTGCCGGCTGGTCGCGTACCACGTGGTGCAGACCGACCCGGGCGACGACCTGCCGGACCGACTGCTGCACCTCGACGAGCGGCTGACCGCCCTGGTCGCCGAGCATCAGCCGCGCAGCGTGGCGGTCGAGCGGGTGTTCAGCCAGCACAACGTGCGTACCGTGATGGGCACCGCGCAGGCCAGCGCGGTGGCCGTGCTGGCCGGCGCGCGGGCCGGGCTGCCGGTGCGGACCTACACCCCGAGTGAGGTGAAGGCGGCGGTGACCGGTTCCGGCCAGGCCGACAAGGCCCAGGTGACCGCGATGGTCACCCGGCTGCTGCGGCTGGACCGCCCACCGCGCCCGGCGGACGCCGCCGACGCGCTCGCCCTGGCGATCTGCCACATCTGGCGAGGTGGTACGCATGACCGGCTGGCCGCCGCACAGCGGGCGGCCCGGAGCGGAGGTGCCCGATGATCGCGAGTCTGCGCGGGGTGGTGCTGGCGGTCGCGCCGGACAGTGCGGTGATCGAGGTCGGCGGGGTCGGTCTGGCGGTGCACTGTGCCCCGGGCACCCTGGCCAACCTGCGGCCCGGCGGCCCGGCCCGGCTGGCCACCAGCCTGGTGGTCCGGGAGGACTCGCTCACCCTGTACGGCTTCGCCGACGACGACGAGAAGCAGCTGTTCGAGCTGCTGCAGACGGCCAGCGGGGTCGGGCCCCGGCTGGCGCAGGCGGTGCTGTCGGTGCTCACCCCGGACGCGGTGCGCAAGGCGATCGCGAATGCCGACACGGCGGCGCTCACTCGGGTGCCGGGGATCGGCAAGAAGGGCGCCGAGCGGCTGGTGCTGGAGTTGCGGGACCGGGTCGGGCCGGTGCCGGTCGGTGCCGACGGCGCGGCCGGGGTGACCGCCGGGGCGTGGCCGGAACAGGTCCGGCAGGCGTTGGTCGGGCTGGGCTGGACCGCCGGGCAGGCCGACCAGGCGGTGGCCGCCGTGGCGGAGAGCCTGGACGGCCCGCCGCCGCCGGTCCCGGTGCTGCTCAAGCAGGCAATCAGGCTGCTGGGCAGGACCCGGTGAGCGACGAGGGTAGGAGCAGGTGAGCGAGGAGGTCGACGGGCTGGTGTCGGCGTACGCCAGCGACGCCGAACGCGACGCCGAGGTCAGCGTCCGACCGCGCCGGCTGGCCGAGTTCATCGCCCAGCACCGGGTCCGTGACCAGCTGGACCTGCTGTTGAAGGGGGCGATGGGCCGGGGTACGCCGCCGGACCACATCCTGCTCAGCGGGCCGCCGGGGCTGGGCAAGACGACGCTGGCCAACATCGTCGCGGCCGAGCTGGGTGCGGGGATCCGGGTGACCAGCGGCCCGGCGATCGAGCGTTCCGGTGACCTGGCCGCGATCCTGACCAGCCTGGCCGAGGGCGACGTGCTCTTCATCGACGAGATCCACCGGATCGCCAAGCCGGCGGAAGAGCTGCTCTACAGCGCGATGGAGGACTTCCGGGTCGACGTGGTGGTCGGCAAGGGGCCGGGTGCGACGGCGATCCCGCTGGACGTGGAGCCGTTCACCCTGGTCGGCGCGACCACCCGGGCGGGCCTGTTGACCGGTCCGATGCGGGACCGGTTCGGGTTCGTCGCGCATCTGGACTTCTACGAGCCGGCCGAGCTGGAGGTGCTGCTGCGCCGGTCCGCCGGCATCCTGTCGGTGCCGATCACCCCGGACGGCGCGGTGGAGATCGCCGGCCGGTCGCGGGGGACGCCCCGGATCGCGAACCGGCTGCTGCGCCGGGTCCGCGACTACGCCGAGGTCCGTGGGGCCGGGGTGGTCGACCGGGAGACGGCGCGGGCGGCGTTGACCGTGTACGACGTCGACGAGCTCGGTCTGGACCGACTGGACCGGGCGGTGCTGGGCGCGCTGATCGGCTCGTTCGGTGGCGGCCCGGTCGGGTTGTCGACCCTGGCGGTGGCGGTGGGGGAGCAGCCGGACACCGTCGAGGAGGTGTGCGAGCCGTTCCTGGTGCGCGCGGGGCTGCTGGCCCGTACGCCGAGGGGGCGGGTGGCGACCGAGGCGGCGTGGCGTCATCTGGGCCGGGTGCCGCCGCCGGGTGCGCTCGGCGGGCCTGGCTCCGGGACCGGATCCACCCGTGGCACCGTGGCGGATAAGCCGGATTTATTCAACTTTGAGGCTTAGATTATCTCGTGATCTGAACGTGATCAGTGCCGCGCGCTGGGTTCTCAGTCACACCGACTAGACTCGCCGCGGTCTGTACGGCACGTGAGATCCTGCCTCCGCAGAGCGTACCGGCCCTGCGGGTGGCTGACGGAAAGGTTGTTGTTGTGCTCTTGGCACAAGACGGCGCTGCTGGCGGCGCCAGCTTCATGCCGATTCTGATGATCGCCCTGCTCTTCGGCGTCATGTACTTCATGATGATCCGGCCACAGCAGAAGCGCCGCAAGGAAGCCGAGCAGATGCAGTCGTCGATCGGCCCCGGCGACGAGGTGGTCACGATCGGCGGCCTGTACGGCACCGTCTCGAGCATGGACGACGAGACCGTGATGCTGGAGGTGTCGCCCGGCGTGCACGCCCGGTACGCCCGACCGGCGATCGCCCGCGTCGTGCAGAAGACCGACACGCCGGCGGTGACCGAGTCGGTCACGCCGGACGAGGTGCCGACCAAGGATTGACCCACCCCGGGTCAGCGCGCTTTCGTTACATCGAAGATACTGATCGTTGTGTTGCCGGTCACGGTCGCCCCGACGGGCGGTCGCCGCCGGTAGGACGACCACCCCACCGCCGCGTCCACCGGTGGCGTCAACCGCTGCCGCCCCGGTGCACAGCGGCCGAACTGCGCAGGGAGACAGGACCGCCGTGGCACCACCTCAGGGACAGATGCGCCCCGGGCGGCAGCTCGCCGCTCTCGGGCTCATCTTCGCCGTCCTCTACCTTCTGGTGTTCTTTGCCGGAGCGAGCGGCAGTTGGCAGGACCGGCTCGAGCCGAAACTCGGCCTTGACCTGATCGGCGGCACCCGGGTCACCCTGGAGGCCACCACCGAGGACGGCAGCGCGCCGCCGGCCGCCTCGCTGGAGCAGGCCCGCGACATCATCGAGAACCGGGTCAACAGCCTCGGCGTGTCCGAGGCGGAGGTGGTGACCGAGGGCGACCGCAACATCGTCGTGTCGCTGCCCGGCCAGAACCGCGACCTTACCGAGATCGGCAACGCCGCTGAGCTGCGCTTCCGCAAGGTGCTCAAGGCGACCGACGGCGGCGAGCCGGCGCAGCCGCAGGCCAGCCCGAGCCCGAGCGAGGCAGCCGAGGGCGGCGAGTCGCCGGCACCGGGCGACTCCCCGTCGCCGGACCCGGCGGCGTCCCCCGAGGCCGAGGCCGAGGCCAGCCCGTCGGCCGGCGGCGAGGGCGGAATGGCCCAGCCGGACCCGAGCGCGTCGCCCGACCCCAGCCCCAGCGCCGAGACCAGCCCGTCGGCGACGCCGGCCCCCGACGCCACCGACGACGGCCCGGCCGACCTGGCCGCCGTCCAGGCCAAGGTGGGCGAGGGCGCCTGGTCCGCCGCGACCGGCCTGCAGGCCCCGGCCGACTTCAGCGCCGACCCGTCGTTGGCCGACACGCTCGCCCCGTTCAGCGAGCTCACCCCGGCAGAGGTACGGGTGCTGCCGGCCACCGTGCAGTACAACGTGCCGTACGTGACCTGCGACAAGCTGGCGCTGCGCCAGGCCGGCTCGATCCGGGACGAGTCGCAGCAGGTCGTCGCCTGCGAAGGACTGATCAAGTACTTCCTCGACGAGGCCAAGGTGGTCGGCACCGACGTCAGCGACGCCAGTGGCGTGGTGGACCAGACCACCGGCCAGTGGGTGGTCAGCCTCAACTTCACCGGCTCCGGGCAGCGGGCCTGGACCGAGCTGACCCGCGAGGCGTTCAACAACACCGACCAGCAGTGCGAGGCCAGCGCGCTCGGTCAGGACGGCAAGTGCCGGGTCGCGGTCGTACTCGACAACGAGGTGATCTCCTCACCGGAGATCCAGGGCGTGCTCACCGGCGACTCGCAGATCACCGGTGACTTCACCGGCGCCACCGCCAACGAGCTGGCCAGCAACCTGCGCTACGGTGCCCTGCCGCTGACCTTCGAGCCGCAGGAGGCGCAGAGCATCTCCGCCACGTTGGGCACCGAACACCTGCGGGCCGGCCTGCTGGCCGCCGGCATCGGCATGCTGCTGGTCGCGGTCTACTCGTTCTTCTACTACCGGATGCTCGGCATCGTCATCTTCCTCAGCCTGATCCTGTCGGCGCTGCTGGTCTTCGGCGCGCTGGTGGTGCTCGGCCGGCAGATCGGCTTCACCCTCACCCTGGCCGGCATCGCCGGTCTGATCGTCTCGCTGGGTGTGGCGGCCGACTCGTTCGTGCTGTACTTCGAACGCCTCAAGGACGAGATACGCGAGGGCAGGAGCCCGCGCAGCGCCGTACCCCGGGCCTGGATCCGGGCCCGGCGGACGATCATCTCGGCCAACGCGATCACCCTGATGGCCGCCGTGGTGCTCTACATCGTCTCGGTCGGTACGGTGAAGGGCTTCGCCTTCGCCCTCGGCCTCGCCACCGTCCTCGACCTGGTCGTGGTCTTCCTCTTCCGGCACCCGATCATGTCCATGCTGGCCCGGACCAAGGCGTTCCTGTCGCCCCGGGTCAGTGGCCTCGGCCGCGCGGTGAAGACCGAGGACGAGACCCCGATCCGCAACCCGCGCGTCAAGGAGGCCTGAGATGAGCAGCGGATTCGCTGGACGCCTCTACCGGGGTGAGGCCAATCTCCCGATCATTCCGCGGCGCAACACCTGGTTCACGATCGCCGCAGTCCTCCTCGTGCTGGCGATCGCCAGCGTCGCGATCCGGGGCTTCAACCTCGGCATCGACTTCCGGGGCGGCAACGAGTTCCAGGTGCCGTCGAGCGTCGGCACCCTGCTGGAGGCCGAGGACGCCCTCGACGCCGAACTCGCCGAGCTGGACACCGCCGAGCCACTGGAAGTTGTCTCCGGTCAGGAGGTCGGCGGCACCACCTACCTGTTCCGCACCGGCGAGCTCGACTCCGCGCAGACCGAGGCGTTCAAGCAGGGGCTGGCCGAGCGGCTCGGTATCGAGCAGGACGCGATCAGCGACAGCCGGGTCAGCGGTGCCTGGGGTGGCCAGGTCACCCAGCGGGCGCTGCTGGGCCTGCTGGTCTTCATGGTGCTGGTCACCATCTACCTGGTGCTGCGCTTCGAGGCGCGGATGGCGATCGCGGCGGTCATCGGCCTGGTGATCGACCTGGTGCTGACCGCCGGCATCTACTCGGCGTCCGGCTTCGAGGTCACCCCGTCGACGATCATCGGGTTCCTGACGATCCTCGGCTTCGCGCTGTACGACGTCGTCGTGGTCTTCGACAAGATCCAGGAGAACACCCGGGGCGTCACCGGCGGCAGCAACCAGACCTACGGGGAGGCGGCGAACCTCGCTGTCAACCAGACCCTGATGCGGTCGATCAACACCTCGATCGTGGCGCTGCTGCCGGTCGGTGGTCTGCTGTTCATCGGGGCCGGTCTGCTCGGCGCCGGCACGCTCAAGGACCTGGGTCTGGTGCTCTTCGTCGGTATGGGCGCGGCCTTCTTCGTGTCGATCTTCGTTTCCTCACCGCTGGTGACGGTGTTCAAGGAGCAGGAGCCCAAGTACAAGCTGCACGCCCAGCGGGTGCAGGCCAAGCGGGCCTCGTTGGCCGAGCGCGGGCCGGCCCGTCGGACCGCCGCGCGTACCGAGGCGGCCACCGGGGAAGAGGCGGCCGTCGCCGACACCGCCACCGACGCCCAGGCCGACGAGGCGCTCGCCGGTGCCGCGCCCAAGGCCGGTGCGAGGCCCGCCGGCAAGCGTCAGTCCGGCGGCCGGGGCGGTCGCCCGGGTGGCGGCGGGAACCGGAAGCGACCCAGCGGCGCGAAGCGTCGCTGACGTATCAGAGGTAGCGACAGACGTATCAGAGGTAGTCATATCGGCCGGTACGGGCACACCAGTGGATCCCGCAAGGTTGCCCGTACCGCCCACCACGCGGGACGATCCGTGAGGAAAGGGACGCAGGTGACGCAGACCCCGTCGGCTGTCATCGGGGACAGCGGACCCGAGGCTGCCGCACTGGTGGCCAGCCGAGTGCTCGACGTACCCGATTTTCCCAAGCCCGGCATCGTGTTCAAGGACCTGATGCCGCTGTTCGCCGACGGTCCGGTCTTCCGTGAGGTGGTCGACGGCATCATCGCCCACCACGGGGCGGAATCGTTCGACGTGGTCGCCGGCATCGAGGCGCGCGGCTTCGTGCTCGCCGCGGCGATCGCCTACGCCACCGGCACCGGCGTGGTGCCGGTCCGTAAGGCCGGCAAACTGCCCCGCGCGTCCTTCGCCGCCGCGTACGCGTTGGAGTACGGCGAAGCGGTCCTGGAGGTGCACCAGGACGCCTTCACCGCCGGCCAGCGGGTCCTGGTCGTCGACGACGTGCTCGCCACCGGCGGGACCGCCGGGGCGACTCTCGACCTGGTGGAGCGCGCCGGCGGTACGGTGTCCGGCTTCACCGTACTGTTGGAGCTGGGGTTCCTGGCCGGTCGGGAACGGCTGGCACCCCGTCCGGTGCACGCGCTGTGGCGGGTGTGACCTTCCCCCGCGTACGGTGATCCGTTCGTCACGACCGGCCCGGCTGGCGGGCGTGGCACAGGCCGGACGGGTAATATTGCGGTCCCTGTCAGTCAGGGGCGGTTCCCCCTGGCTAGCGCGGCAGCGGTCCGGCCGGATACGGTCGGCTCACATCCGGCAGAGGTGAGGGAGGCCGGTGTCCTACGACGTCACCCCTTCCGTGGAGGGCACTGTGCAGCCGACTGGCGAGGTCGACCCGACTTCGGGCATGGCCAATGGCGCGGCGACGCCGCCGGTGACGCCGGGCAACGGGGCGGCTCCGACCGCGCACGGCGCGGCCACCGGTAGCGGCGCGGCCGCCGGCCCGAACGGACACCCGGTGGAGGCCGTCAACGGCGTCGGTGCGGGTGTCCCGGCCAGTGCGGCGGCGGAGCCGGTCGGTAACGGGTTCGGCTTCTCCGGCGCGCCGACCGGGCGGCGGGTGCGGGCCCGGCTGGCCAGGTTCAACGCGCCCTGGCAGACGCCGCACATTCCCGAGGTGCTGGAGCCGTTGATCGCCACGCACCGGCAGAGTCACCCGAAGGCGGACCCGAAAGACCTGCAGCGCGCGTTCGACGTCGCCTCGAAGTGGCACTCCGGGCAGTTCCGCAAGTCCGGGGACCCGTACATCACCCATCCGCTGGCGGTCGCGACGATCCTCGCGAACCTCGGCATGGACACCACGACCCTGGTCGCCGCGCTGCTGCACGACACGATCGAGGACACCGGCTACCCGCTGGAGCAGATGCGGGTGGACTTCGGCGGCGAGGTCGCGCTGCTGGTGGACGGGGTGACAAAGCTCGACCGGGTCAAACTCGGCGACGCGGCCAAGGCCGAGACGATCCGCAAGATGGTCGTGGCGATGGCGAAGGACCCGCGGGTTCTGGTGATCAAGCTGGCCGACCGGCTGCACAACATGCGCACCCTGACCTTCCTGCCCAAGGCCAAGCAGGAGCAGAAGGCCAAGGAGACGTTGGAGATCCTGGCGCCGCTGGCCCACCGGCTTGGCATGAACACGGTCAAGTGGGAGCTGGAGGATCTGGCCTTCGGCACGCTGTTCCCGAAGCGGTACGAGGAGATCAACCGGCTGATCGGCGAGCACCAGCCGCAGCGGGACACCCAGCTGCGCAAGGTGACTCAGAAGGTCCAGGTCGACCTGCGGGCCGCCAAGATCAAGGCGGAGGTGACCGGCCGCCCGAAGCACCTCTACTCGATCTACCAGAAGATGATCGTGCGGGGGCGCGACTTCAACGACATCTACGACCTCGTCGGCGTACGCATCCTGGTCGACACGGTCCGGGACTGCTACGCCGCCCTCGGTGTGATCCACGCGAACTGGCAGCCGGTTCCCGGCCGGTTCAAGGACTACATCGCGATGCCGAAGTTCAACATGTACCAGTCGCTGCACACCACGGTCATCGGGCCGACCGGCAAGCCGGTCGAGATGCAGATCCGCACGTACGCGATGCACCGCACCGCCGAGTTCGGCATCGCCGCGCACTGGAAGTACAAGGAGCTCAAGGGCGCGACCGTCGTCGGCCCGCCGGCCCACATCGACGAGATGACCTGGCTACGGCAGCTGCTGGACTGGCAGCGGGAGGCGAGCGACCCGAGCGAGTTCCTCGACGCGCTGCGTTTCGACCTGTCCAGCCAGGAGGTGTACGTCTTCACCCCCAAGGGTGACGTCATCCCGTTGCCGACCGGGTCGACCCCGGTCGACTTCGCCTACGCGGTGCACACCGAGGTCGGGCACAAGTGCATCGGGGCCCGGGTCAACGGCAAACTGGTGCCGCTGGAGTCGACCCTGTCCAACGGCGACGTGATCGAGATCTTCACGTCGAAGTCGGCGACCGCCGGCCCCACCCAGGACTGGCTGGGCTTCGTCAAGAGCCCCCGCGCCCGCACCAAGATCAGGCAGTACTTCAACAAGGAACGCCGCGAAGAGGCGATCGAGACCGGCAAGGACGCGATCGCCAAGGCGATGCGCAAGCAGGGCGTGCCGCTGCAGCGGATGCTCACCACCGACTCGCTGATGGCGATCGCCCGCGACCTGCACCTGGCGGACGTGGCGTCGCTCTACGCCGCCGTCGGTGACAGCCAGGTCTCGGCACAGTCGGTCGTCCAGCGGCTGATGGCCAGCCTTGGTGGTGAGGAAGGGGCTGCGGAGGACCTCGCCGAGACGGCGGTGCCGACCCGGCCGCACCGGATCCGCCACTCCGGTACCGACCCCGGCGTGGTCGTCCGAGGGGTCGACGACGTCTGGATCAAGCTGGCCCGCTGCTGCACTCCGGTGCCGCCGGACACGGTGTTCGGCTTCGTCACCCGCTCCGGCGGGGTGAGCGTGCACCGCGACGACTGCGTCAACGCCGAGGACCTGCGGGTGCAGGAGGAGCGGCTGGTCGAGGTCACCTGGAGACTGACCTCGGCGTCGACGTTCCTGGTCGCCATCCAGGTGGAGGCGCTGGACCGGCACAAGCTGCTGGCCGACGTGACCCGGGTGCTCTCCGAGGAACGGGTGAACATTCTCTCCGCGACGGTCACCACCACCCGGGACCGGGTGGCGGTCAGCCGGTTCTCCTTCGAGATGGCCGACCCGAAGCACCTGGGCCACCTGCTCAACGCGGTCCGCAAGGTCGACGGGGTGTTCGACGCCTACCGGGTCACCTCCGGTTCCTGAGCCGGACTGCCCCGCCCCGACCCCCGCTGCCGGTTCCCGGCCCGCATCCGGTTGCACGCACCACACGTGATCGGGTCCGGTTCCCGCGTCGGTACACCGACGCGGGAACCGGACCCGATGGTCCGCAGGCTTACCGCTACCGCAGCGAGGTCACTGCGGTTCGCTGACGGTCAAGCTGTTGATCAGGATGTCGTTGTTGGGGTGACCGCCGCCGGGGGACGGGTCGAACGCGCCGTCGTGTCCGGCCTCGGTCGCTTCCTGGATCACCTCGAGACCCTCGGTGACCTGACCGACGATCGTGTAGTCGGGGCTCAGTTCGACATCCTGGTAGATGAAGAAGAACTGGCTGCCGTTGGTGTCCGGGCCGCTGTTCGCCATCGCCATCACCCCGGCCGGGTAGGGGGGCCGGTCGTCGATCGGCAGGTTCTCGTTGGCGTACTGGTAGGTCGGTCCGCCGGTGCCGTCGCTGTCCCGGTATCCCTCCCCGGTGGCGCTCGGGTCGCCGCACTGCAGCATCCCCGGGAACATCCGGTGGCACTTGGTGTTGTCCCAGAACTGGTTGCTCGCCAGGTGGCTGAAGCTGGCCGCCGTGCACGGCACCTCGGCCAGGTTCATGGTCACCTGGATCTCACCGAAGTTGGTGTCCAGCGTCATCACCTGGGTGCCGGAGTCCGGTGGGGTGGTGGTCGGCGGCAGCCCCACGTCCTTGACGGTGGGGGTGCGCTGCTCGGCGGGGATCTCGTTCCAAACACAGGTGGTGGCGGCCGGGTCGCCCTCGGCCTGCGGAGTCTCGGTCTCGTCGTCGCCGAGGCTGGCGACCAGCCACACCGTGCCGGCCACGACGAGCAGCAGGGCGACACCGGCACCGATACCGGCCTGCAACTGGCGGCGCTTGCGGGCAGCCGCAGCGCGCTCGGCCATCTCCTTCTCGAGGCGGGCCCGAGCAGCGGCCCGCTGCCGCTCCCTGGTCGACGTCACGGTGGTCCTCCTGGAATCGGGTTATCTGGTGCTGACTGTCGTCGTCAGGACGCGGTGCTGGCCGACGGTTCCGGCTCGGGACTGGCCGACGGCGACGGTTCCGCGCTGGCTGACGGCGATGGCTCCTCGACCGGCTCGCCGACGGTCAGGCTCTGGATGACGACATCGGTCTCCGGCTTCACCTGCGCTCCGCTGCCGTTGTCCACTCGGGGGAGCGCCCCGATCTGGTCGACCGTGGCCATGCCGGCGGTGACCTTACCGATGATCGGGTAGCTGGGGAACTCGGTGGTGAAGTCCCTGAAGAAAATCTTGAACTGGCTGCCGTTGGTGCCCTGCGGCACGCCGACCGCGACCACCGTACCGGCCGGGTAGAGCGGCGGCTGGTCCGCCGGGTCCACGGCCGGGTCCGCCGACGGGTCGACCTGCGGTGCGACCGGCACGTTCTCGCTGAAGTACGAGTACGTCGGCCCGCCCTGCCCGGTGCCGCTGGGGTCGCCGCAGAGGATGGCACCCTCGTCGGTGATCTCGTGGCAGGTGGTGTCGTCGAAGAAGTTGCGGCTGGCGAGGTGGGCGAAGTTGGCGGCCGCGCAGGGGGCGGCGGACAGGTTGAGCTCCACGGTGATCGGCTCACCGACGCTGGTGGTGATCGTCATCGGTTGGACGCCGCGGTTCGGCGGGTTGACGGACTCGGGCGTCCCGACGTCGGTCAGGTTGCTGTTGGCCGCCGGGTCCTGCGGCGTCCAGGTGCAGGTGCTGCCCGCCTCCGTGGTGGTCTCCGGCTCGCGGTCGAAGGCACCGAGGGCCCACGCCGAACCGGCGGTGATCACCAGCACCGCGAGGCCGGCACCCAACCCGGCGCGGATCCGCCGCTTGCGCCGCGCGCTGGCGGCACGCCGGGCCATCTGCCGGTCGAGCTTCGCCCGCGCCAACTTGCGCTGCCGGTCCCTGCTGGAAGCCACCCGTGCTCCCCTTTCGTGTTCGTCCCCGCGTCCAGTGGCGGGCGCGCCGGATCCGGGCGCCTTTGCGGTGCGCCACGCCACATGCCCGCCAGAGTGTACGGGTATCCGCTGGGAAATTGTTGTATGAGGTCCGCTCCGTATCCAATCGGAGATCATCATTGTGACGGATGCGTCTGCCGGGGTGTGCGCCGGCCCGGCAGGTGTGCCACCGCACGACCGGTGCCACCGACCGTTAGGCTCGGCCACGGCGCTGCCCGACCTGTCGTGCGGGCAGGCCGGGAGGAGGCAGGGGCGTGCTCATCACTGGTTTCCCGGCGCAGGCGTTCGGCACCAACTGTTACCTGGTGGCGACCGGGCCGGGCGAGCAGTGCGTCGTCGTCGACCCCGGCATCGGCGTACTGGACCAGTTGGAGCAGGCGTTGGCCGAGTACCGGTTGCAGCCGGCCGCCGTGCTGCTCACCCACGGCCATCTCGACCACACCTTCTCGGTGGCGCCGGTCTGCGGGGCACGGGGTATCACCGCGTACGTCCACCCGGGCGACCGGGAGATGCTCGCCGACCCGACCAAGGGCCTGTCGGCCGATCTGACCGCGATGTTCGGCGGTCGGCTGCCGTACAGCGAACCCGACGACGTGGCCGAACTGACCGACGGCGCGACGCTGCTGCTCGCCGGTCTGGAGATCAGCGTCGACCACGCCCCTGGCCATACCGGTGGGTCGGTGCTGTTCCGGCTGCCCGGCGCCGGCTCGCCCTGGGAGGCCGAGCAGGTCTGCCTCTCCGGCGACGTGCTGTTCGCCGGTTCGATCGGCCGCACCGACCTGCCCGGCGGCAGCATGCCGGCGATGATGACCAGCCTGCGCGACAAGATCCTGCCGTTGGCCGACGACACCGTGGTGCTGCCCGGCCACGGCCCGGCCACCACCATCGGTCAGGAGCGCGTGAGTAACCCCTACCTGCACGAGGCCGCCGGCGGCGACATCGCCGCGCCGGCCCGCCGTACCGGACTGTGACAAGGACGCACCTGATGAGCAAGCCCAGGCCGATCTCCGGCTTTCCGGAGTGGCTGCCCCCGCAGCGGATGATCGAGCAGTACGTGATCGACCGGCTGCGCCGTACCTTCGAGCTGTACGGGTTCGCCCCGCTGGAGACCCGCGCGGTCGAGCCGCTGGACCAGCTGCTGCGCAAGGGGGAGACCTCGAAGGAGGTCTACCTGCTGCGTCGACTGCAGGCCGATCCGGATGCGCAGACCGGTGACGACGCCCTCGGGCTGCACTTCGACCTGACCGTGCCGTTCGCCCGCTATGTGCTGGAGAACGCCGGCAAGCTGCAGTTCCCGTTCCGCCGCTACCAGATCCAGAAGGTGTGGCGCGGCGAACGGCCACAGGAGGGTCGCTACCGCGAGTTCCTGCAGGCCGACATCGACATCGTCGACCGCGACGAGCTGGCCCCGCACCACGAGGCCGAGCTTCCGTTGATCATCGGTGACGCGCTGGCGAGTCTGCCGATCCCGCCGGTGCGCATTCAGGTCAACAACCGCAAGGTCTGCGAAGGCTTCTACCGGGGGATCGGGTTGACCGATCTGGACGCCGCGCTGCGGGCGATCGACCGGCTGGACCGGTTCGGCCCGCAGCGGGTGGCCGAGCTGCTGATGAGTACGGCCGGTGCCAGTGAGAGCCAGGCCAAGGCCTGCCTGTCGCTGGCGGAGATCTCGGCGCCGGACGCCTCGATCGACGACGCGGTGCGCGGGCTCGGCGTCGAGCACCCGCTGCTCGACGAAGGGCTGGCCGAGCTGGTCGCGGTGCTGCAGACCGCGGCCGCGCACTCGCCCGGCCTGTGCGTCGCCGATCTGCGCATCGCCCGCGGCCTCGACTACTACACCGGCACGGTCTACGAGACCCAGCTGCAGGGGTACGAGCGGTTCGGCTCGATCTGCTCGGGTGGCCGCTACGACGATCTCGCCTCGGCCGGGGCGGACCGCTTTCCCGGGGTCGGCATCTCGATCGGCGTGTCCCGACTGCTGGGGCTGCTGTTCGGTGCCGACGCGCTGTCGATCTCCCGGCCGGTGCCGACCTGTGTGCTGGTGGCGCTGCCATCCGAGGCCGACCGGCCGGCCGGCAACCGGGTGGCCGACGCGCTGCGCCGGCGGGGGATCGCCACCGAGGTGTCGCCGTCGGCGGCCAAGTTCGGCAAGCAGATCCGGTACGCCGAGCGTCGGGGTGTCCCGTACGTCTGGTTCCTCGGGGTGGACGGCGAGCCGGACAGCGTCAAGGACATCCGGTCGGGGGAGCAGGTCGCGGCGGCGGCCGATGCCTGGCTGCCGGCCTCCGGCGACCTCGTACCGGAGGTCTCCGGGTCGGTACCGACGGCCTCCGGTTCGGCGACATAGCGGACAATCGGCCTTGATAGCCGCGATCCGTCGGGGAGAAGTGGCGGCGACGGCAGCAAATAACCTACGGTTGCGTAAGTTACGTAGCCGTAGGTTGTTGTCGTGTTGGGAGAAAGTCGTTGACCGTCGCCGCCACCGCCCCGATGTCCCAGACCGCGCTGCTCATCGAGCTCGAACCGGTGGTCGCCGACAACCTCAACCGCCACCTCGGCCTGGCCAAGGAATGGTTCCCGCACGAGTACGTGCCGTGGAGTGAGGGACGCACCTTCGACGGACTGCTCGGCGGCGAGGCGTGGTCGCCGGAGGACTCGCAGATCCCCGACATCGCCCGGACCGCGCTGATCGTCAACCTGCTGACCGAGGACAACCTGCCGTCGTACCACCACGAGATCGCCTCCCTGTTCGGTCGCGACGGCGCCTGGGGTACCTGGGTGCACCGGTGGACCGCCGAGGAGGGCCGGCACGGCATCGCCATCCGGGACTACCTGACCGTGACCCGGGCCGTCGACCCGGTGGCGTTGGAGCGGGCCCGGATGGAGCACATGTCCAACGGGTACGCCAACGTCCACGGCGACGAGGTGCTGCACTCGCTGGCGTACGTGTCGTTCCAGGAGCTGGCGACCCGGATCTCGCACCGCAACACCGGCAAGGCCACCGGTGACCCGCACTGCGAGCGGCTGCTCGCCCGGGTCGCCGCCGACGAGAACCTGCACATGATGTTCTACCGCAACCTGCTCGGCGCGGCGTTCGAGCTGGCGCCGAGCCAGGCGATGCGGGCGGTCGCCGACGTGGTCGCCGACTTCCAGATGCCCGGTGCCGGGATCGACGGCTTCGCCCGCAAGTCGGTGGCGATCGCCCTGGCCGGCATCTACGACCTGCGCCAGCACCGCGACGAGGTGCTCGCGCCGGTGCTGCGCCAGTGGGACATCTGGAACGTCACCGGCCTGGACGCCGACGGCGAGGCGGCCCGGGAGCAGCTGGCCGCGCAGATGGACCAGTTGGAGACCGCCGCCGCGCGGTTCGAGGCCCGCCGCGAGGAGCGCCGCGCCCGCGGCCGCTGACCTGCGGGTACGGCCCGCCCGTCGACCACCAGGCAACAGCCCAGCGTGCTGGCACGCAGCGTACGGCTCGCCTCACCGAACGTTCAGGTTCGCGGTGAGGCGGGCTTAACGCGTTGGAAATCGATACGTCGAGATTCGTGAAACTCCGCCTCCCTACGTTTCGTGGCACCCACAACTTCGGCTGAAGGGGAGTTGGATGCCACGACGCTTCCGGGGCGGCCTCGCCGCACTCTGTATATTGTCGACATTGGTCGCCGCGACCGCCTGTGCCGAGGACCCCACGTCCTCGGGCAGCGGCGCTGACTCCGACACCATCAAGGTCGGCATCCTGCACTCGCTGAGCGGCACCATGGCCATCAGCGAGGTCACCGTACGCGATGCAGAGTTGCTCGCGATCGAGGAGATCAACGCCGCCGGCGGCGTACTGGGCAAGCAGATCGAACCCGTCGTCGAGGACGGTGCCTCGGACTGGCCCACGTTCGCGGAGAAGGCGCAGAAACTCATATCCCAGGACAAGGTCGCCACCGTCTTCGGTGGCTGGACGTCGGCCTCGCGCAAGGCGATGCTGCCGGTCTTCGAGCGCAACAAGGCGCTGCTGTGGTACCCGGTGCAGTACGAAGGGCTGGAGAGCTCGCCGTACATCTTCTACACCGGAGCGACCACCAACCAGCAGATCGTGCCCGGCCTGGACTACCTCAAGGAGCAGGGCCACCAGACGATCTTCCTGGTCGGCAGCGACTACGTCTTCCCGCGCACCGCGAACAAGATCATCAAGGCGTACGCCGAGGCCAACGGGATGCAGGTCGTCGGCGAGGAGTACACCCCGCTGGGCCACACCGAATACAGCACCGTGGTCAACAAACTCCAGCAGGCCAAGCCCGACGCGGTCTTCAACACCCTCAACGGCGACAGCAACGTCGCCTTCTTCAAGCAGCTGACCAGCGCCGGCATCACCGCCGACGCGATGCCGACCGTCTCGGTCAGCGTCGCCGAGGAGGAGGTCGTCGGCATCGGCCCGGAGAACGTCGCCGGACACCTGGTGGCCTGGAACTACTACCAGACCACCGAAGGCGAACGGAACACCGCCTTCGTCGAGGCGTTCAAGGCCAAGTACGGCGCCGAGAAGGTCACCTCCGACCCGATGGAGGCCGGCTACAACGCCGTCTACCTGTGGGCCGCCGCCGTCGAGGCCGCCGGTACCACCGAGGTCGAAGCCGTCAAGGAAGCCGCCGGCGGGATCAGCATCGACGCCCCCGAAGGCAAGGTCACCATCGACGGCGACAACCAGCACGTCTACAAGACGGCCCGGATCGGCGTGGTGCAGCCCGACGGCCAGATCCAGGAGGTGTGGAACTCCGGTGAACCCATCAAGCCGGATCCGTACCTGACCGGCTACGACTGGGCCGAGGGCCTGTCCTGACCGGTCGGTAGCAAGCGGAGGGAGGTGCCCGCCATGGCGGTACTCAACCAACTGGTCATCGGCGCGAGCATCGGAGCGGTGCTGCTCCTGATCGCGCTGGGCCTGACGTTCACCTTCGGTCAGATGGGCGTCATCAACATGGCCCACGGGGAGTTCATCCTGGCGGGCGCCTACACCGCGTACATGATGCAGGGGCTGGTCGGGGCGCAGGCCGTCCCGGCCGCCCTGCCGGTCGCGTTCCTCATCGCCGGCACCATGGGCCTTATCCTGGAACGCCTGGTGATCCGGCGCTTCTACGGCCGGCCCCTGGACACCCTGCTGCTCACCTTCGGCGTCAGCCTGATCCTGCAGCAGCTCGCCCGCGACATCTTCGGCGCGCCGAACGTTCAGGTCACCGCGCCCGGCTGGCTCACCGGCGGGATCGACGTGGCCGGCGTACGGCTGCCGTACAACCGGATCTTCATCATGGTCCTCGCGGTCGCCTGCGTGGTGGCGATCTCGCTCTACCTGAGCAAACTCTCGTACGGCCGACGGATGCGGGCGGTGATGCAGAACCGCCAACTCGCGGCGGTGACCGGCGTGGCCACCCACCGGGTCGACCAGCTCACCTTCTTCATCGGCTCCGGCCTGGCCGGCGTCGCCGGGGTGGCCTTGACCCTGATCGGCCCGGTCGGTCCGTCGCTGGGCACCTACTACATCGTGGACGCCTTCCTCGTCGTCGTGGCCGGGGGACTCGGGCAGCTGCGCGGCGCGGTCATCGCCGCGATCGCCCTCGGCGTCATCAACAGCTATGTCGAGTTCTGGACCGATGCCAGCCTCGCCAAGGTGGTGGTCTTCGCGGTGATCGTGGCCTTCCTCCAGTTCCGTCCACAGGGCATGTTCGTCCTCCGTTCCCGGGCGCTGACATGAGCGCGGCCCGGACGACCGGTGCCGCCACGCGGCCGGCGGCCCGCTTCACCGCCGGCCCGGCCGCCCGCTGGCCCGGCCCGGCCGTCTTCGTCACCGTCGGCGTCGTGCTGCTGGTCGTCGCGCCGCTGGCGCTCAGCCCGTTCCGGCTGGACCTGCTGGCCAAGTACCTCTGCTACGCCATCGTCGCGGTCGGTATCTACCTGGCCTGGGGACGCGGCGGCATGCTCACCCTCGGCCAGGGCGTCTTCTTCGGCCTCGGCGGTTACGCCATGGGCATGTACCTCAAACTCTCCGACGCAGGCGAGGGCAACCTGCCCGACTTCATGGTGTGGAGCGGGGTGGAGACGCTGCCGGCGATCTGGGCACCGTTCCGCAACCCGTTCTTCGCCCTGGCCATGGTGGTGGTGCTACCGACCGCCGTGGCACTGATCCTCGGCACCCTGGTGTTCCGGCAACGGGTCCGCGGCGCCTACTTCGCCGTACTGTCCCAGGCCCTGGCTGCCGCGTTCGTGATCCTGCTGGTCGGCCAGCAGGGCCTCACCGGCGGCACCAACGGCCTGACCAACGTCCAGTTCTTCTTCGGCCTCGACCTGTACGACCCGACGCAGAAACGGATCGTCTACTACGTCTGCGTCGGTGCGCTCGGCCTGGTGTTCCTGGCCGCCTGGCAGCTCACCCACTCCCGGTTCGGCAAGCTGCTGGTCGCGATCCGCGACGGCGAGGACCGGGTCCGGTTCCTCGGCTACGACCCGGCCGTGGTCAAGACCCTGGTGTACGCCCTGTCGGCGGCGATGGCCGGGATCGCCGGCGCGTTGTTCGTGCCGGTGGTCGGCATCCTCGGCCCGGCCGACCTGGGTGTGGTGCCGTCGATCGAGATGCTGGTCGCGGTCGCCATCGGCGGGCGGTTCTCGCTGGTCGGCGCGGTCGGCGGAGCGATCCTGTTCAACTACGGCAGTACGGTGCTCAGCGAGCAGTGGCCGTCGGGCTGGCTCTACCTGCTCGGTGGCCTGTTCATCGCGGTGATGATGTGGGCACCCCGGGGACTGGCCGGGCTGCTCGCCGACGGCTGGTCGGCGGTACGGCACCGCTGGCCCGGCCGACCCACCGGCGACCCACCGGGTGCGGCCCCGGTCTCGCCGGCGGCCGGCGACCCGGTGACACCAGCGCAGACACAGCCGGCGGCGACCGCCTCGGTCGGAGGTGACCAGCGGTGAGCGGCAAACTGGAGGTCCGCGACCTGAACGTGGTCTTCGACGGGTTCCGGGCGGTCACCGACCTGAGCCTCACGGTCGAGCCGGGTGAACTGCGGTTCCTGATCGGACCGAACGGTGCCGGCAAGACCACCCTGATCGACGTCGTCACCGGTCGGACCCGGCCCGCCTCCGGGTCGGTGCGATTCAACGGTCAGGAGCTGGTCGGCCGGCGCGAACACCAGATCGTCCGGCTCGGCATCGGCCGTACCTTCCAGACGTCGGTGGTGTTCGAGCAGCTCACCGTCCTGGAGAACCTCGACCTGGCGGCCAGTTTCCGCCGGCGGATGGTCGGCCTGCTGCGCCGCCGCCGGGGCGTGTCCGACGAGGTGTCCCGGGCGTTGGAGACCACCGGACTGGCCGACCTCGCGTTCGCCCCGGCCGGGGTGCTGTCCCACGGTCAACGGCAGTGGCTGGAGATCGGCATGCTGATCGTGCAGCAGCCCAGCCTGCTGCTGCTCGACGAACCGGTGGCCGGGATGAGCCGCAGCGAACGGGACCGCAGCGGCGAGCTGCTGCGCGAGGTCGCCAAGGACCACACCGTGATGGTGATCGAGCACGACATGGAGTTCCTGCGCCGCTTCGCCAGCACCGTCACCGTGCTGCACGAGGGCACCCTGCTCTGCGAGGGCACCGTCGCGCAGGTGCAGGCCGACCCCCGGGTGCAACAGGTCTACCTCGGCCGTGCCCGGGAGGAGAACACCGAACCCGTCGCTCAGGAGGCGTCGCCGTGACCGCCATGCTCACCGTCGAGGGCCTCGACGTCTCCTACGGCCGGGCCCAGGTGCTCTTCGGGGTCGACCTGCAGGCCCCGGCCGGTGCGCTGGTCTGTGTGATGGGGCGCAACGGGGTCGGCAAGACCACGCTGCTGAAGGCAATCACCGGGGTGCTGCCGGTGCGCGCCGGCCGGGTCACCTTCGAAGGCCGCGACATCACCAAACTACGTACCCACGAGCGGGTGCGGCTCGGGCTCGGCTACGTGCCGCAGGGCCACGAGACGTTCCCGCAGTTGACCGTCGCGGAGAACCTGCAGGTGGCGATCGAGGCGGCCGGGACCGACAAGGCGGCCCTGGACGAGGCGCTCGACCTGTTCCCGGCGTTGCGCGGTCTGCTGCGTCGCCGGGCCGGGTTCCTCTCCGGCGGCCAGCAGCAGCAGTTGGCGATCGCCCGCGCCCTGGTCACCCGGCCGAAGATGCTGCTGCTCGACGAGCCGACCGAAGGCATCCAGCCGTCCATCATCGTCGAGATCGAGGAGGCAATCGAACGGCTGCACTCCGAGGCCGGGCTGGCGATCCTGCTGGTCGAGCAGTACCTCGAACTGGCGCTGCGGCTGGCCGACCAGTTCGTCATCCTCGACGCCGGCGAGGTGGTCCGGGCCGGCGACAAGGAGGACCTGCGCGACGAATCGGTCCGCCAACTGCTGTCGGTGTGAACCGGCGGGTGTCCGGGGGTGGTCAGGTCGTCGGCGGTAGCTCGAACAGCAGGCAGGACGAGGTGGCGTGGGCGGCCAGCCGGCCGGCGGCGTCGGTCAGCTTCGCCTCGGCGTACGCGGTGCGCCGCCCGCGCTGCACGACGGTGCCCTCGCAGCGCAGCGTGCCCGAGGCGAGCGTGACCGGGCGCAGGAACTTCACGTTCAGGTCGATCGAGGTGTAGCTCGTCCCGGCCGGCAGGACCGAGTGCACCGCGCAGCCGGCCGCGGTGTCCAGCAGCGTCGAGATGATCCCGCCGTGCACCGTGCCCAGAGCGTTGTAGTGGAACTCCTGCGGCGTCAGCGTGGTGACCACCCGGCCGTGCTCGGGCTCCAGGCCTTCGAGGCCGAGCATCACCATCACCGGTGGGGCGGGGATCTCACCGGAGGCCATCGCCCGCAGCTGGTCCAGCCCGTCGAGGCCGTTCAACGCGGCCAGCCGGACCGTCGCCGGGTCGGTCCACGAGAAGGTACGGCTGCGCTGCGTCGCGTCCGGCGCCGGCTGCTGAGTCTGCGTCATCATTGCAGGCTGTCAGCCAGTTGCTAGGTCTGTCAACGAGACCTAGCCTGGTGACGGTGAGACCTACCGCACTCGACTGGTCCATCGACAACTGCACCATCGCCCGCACCATGGAGATCCTCGGCGAGCGGTGGACCGTCGTCGTGCTCCGCGAGGTCTTCAACGGCGTCCGCCGCTTCGACCAGATGCGCGAACGCACCGGCGTTCCCCGCCAGGTGCTGACCAACCGGCTCGCCATGCTGGTCGACCAGGGCCTGCTGCGCCGGCACCCGTACCAGGAGCCGGGGGAGCGGCAACGCTACGAGTACCGGCTCACCGGCAAAGGTCTCGACCTGTGGCCGGTGCTGATCGCCCTGCTGCAGTGGGGTGACCGGTACTGCGCCGACCCGGACGGCTCGGCGCTGACCGTGACCCACCGCGACTGCGGCGCCGAGGTCGGCGTGACCATGCGCTGCGCCGCCGGCCACGACCTGGTCAGCCCCCGCGACGCCCTGCCCCGTCCCGGCCCCGGTGCCCGCCTGCGCACCCCCGCTGCCTGACCACCTACGCTGCGCAACGTGCACATCTCGCTCACCGCGATCATCGTCGACGACTACGACCCGGCCATCGCGTTCTTCACCAGCGTCCTCGGCTTCGAGCTGGTCGAGGACTCCCCGTCGACCACCAACGACGGCCGCCCCAAACGGTGGGTGGTGGTGCGCCCGCCCGGCGCCGAGACCGGCCTGCTGCTGGCCCGCGCCGACGGCGACGCCCAACGGGCGGCGGTCGGCAACCAGGCCGCCGGCCGGGTCGGGTTCTTCCTGCGGGTCGACGACTTCGACGCCGCGTACCAGCGGATGACCGACCACGACGTGCGGTTCGTGACCGCGCCGCGCACCGAACCGTACGGCAAGGTTGTGGTCTTCCTCGACATCGCCGGCAACCGGTGGGACCTGGTCGGCCCGGCCTGAACGGTCGCTCCCTGCTCAGCGGAGCAGGCCGTGGTGCAGGGCGCGCAGCACCGCGCGGGTGCGGTCGCGGGTGCCCAACTTCAGCAGTACGGCCGACACGTGGTTCTTGACCGTGCCCTCGGCGAGGAACAGCGCCTCGGCGATCTCCCGGTTGGTGTAGCCGGTGGCGACGAGCCGCAGCACCTCACGTTCCCGTTCGGTCAACTCCTGGATCGGCGGGGCGTCCCCGTCGACGGCGACCGGAGCGTCACCGGCGGCGACCGCCCGCAGCAGCCGGTCGGTGATCGCCGGCTGCACCAGCGTGCCACCGGCGGCGAGCGTGCGGACCGCGCCGATCAGTTGTTCGAGGGTCACGTCCTTGAGCAGGTAGCCCCGCGCCCCGGCGCGCAACGCCTGCAGCACGAGTTCGTCGTCGTCGAACGTGGTCAGCACCAGCACCGGTATGTCGACCCCGTGCTCGCGCAACGTCCGTAGCGCCCAGATCCCGTCCCGGCCGGGCATCCGCAGATCCAGCAGGACCACGTCCGGCCGGTACTCCTCGACCGCCGCGACCCCCGAATGCCCGTCGTCGGCCTCGGCTACCACGACGATGCCGTCGGCCAGCTCCAGCAGGCTGCGGATGCCCTGGCGGACCAGGGTCTGGTCGTCGACGACGCAGACGCTGATGACGGGACCACCGGTCTCGCGGCCACTGGTCATGCCGCCGGCACCTCGGCCCGCACCCGGAAGCCCCGCCCACTATCCAACGACACCCGTCCGCCGAGCGCCTCGACCCGTTCCCGGATCCCGCACAGCCCGTTGCCCGGCCGCACCTCGCCACCCGTACCCCGGCCGTCGTCCCAGGCCGACAGCCGCATCGTGCCGTCGTCGTCGCTGATCTCGATCCACAGGTTGGCCGCCCCGGCATGCCGGATGGTGTTGGTCACCACCTCCTGCACGCAGCGGACCAGCGCGGTGACCCGTTCCTCGTCGACGGCGATCCCGTCGGCGACCCGCAGGTGCACGGCGGGTTCCGGCAGCTCCGCGACGATCCGCTGCAGAGCCTCGCGCAGGTCCGGGGCGTGCCGGCGCAGCTCGCCGACGGTGCCACGGACGTCGGCCAGCAGGTCCCGGGCGACCTGCCTGGCCCGGGTGACGTGCTCGGCGGCCGGCGGTGCGCTCTGGTGCGCGGCGACCTCCAGCTCCAGGGTCAGCACCGTCAACTGGTGGCCGATCAGGTCGTGCAGCTCCCGGGCGATCCGTAACCGCTCGTCCGACCGGGTCGCCTGCGCCAGCAGCGCGGTCGCCGCCCGCAACTCGGTGTGCGCCTCGGCGAGCTTGCGTCGGGTCGCCAACTCCCGCAGGTACGTCTGCACCGACAACACCACCCCCACCTGCAGCAGGGCGTACAGCAGTGCGTTGAGCAGTCCCTGGGCGACCGCACCCGAGTTGAGATACGCCGCTGCGGCCGCGACCACCGTGTTCAGTGCGATCACAGCCGCTGTCACCGGCCACGGATTCAGGTAGGTGCTGACCGCCGCGCCGAACACCAGCAGGATCTGCGTCCACCCGAACGCCGGTGCCATCAGCACCACCGCCACCCCGAGGCCGACCTGCGCGGCGAAGACCAGCACCGTGCCGACGTCGCGGACCCGGTCCACCAGCAGCGTGCAGACCACCAGCGCCATGACGAACCCGGCGAAACACGCCCACCACAGCCACACCGGGACAAGGAACGCCCCGGCTGCCGGGCCGCGACCCAGCACCAGCACCGGGGCACCGACGGCCAGGCAGGTCAGTACGCCGACCACCCCGGACCAGGGGCGGGGATCGGATCGGCTCACCCTCGTCATGCTAGGCGGCCCGGTCGGTGTACCGCCCCTGCCGGAAGTCACCCCCACCGACCGTGACCACCGGCAGATCCGCCGGTCGGCCCGGTCGCCATAGCGTGCAGACGTCCCCAACCGAGGAGGTACGGCGATGCCGGCGATCACCGTCGAGGACATCCACAAGCGGTACGGGGCGACCGTCGCCGTGGACTCGGTGAGCTTCACTGTCGAGGCGGGGGAGGTGCTCGGCGTACTGGGGCGCAACGGGGCCGGCAAGACCACGGTCGTGGAGACGATCGCCGGACTGCGCCGGCCCGACCACGGCCGGGTGCGGGTGCTCGGTCTCGACCCGTGGCGGGACCGGGCCCGGCTGCGTCAGGTGCTCGGCGTACAGCTGCAGGCCGCCGCGCTGCACGCGGCGCTGACCGTCCGGGAGCTGGTCCGGCTGTACCGCAGCTTCTACGCCGACGGTGCCGACCCCGACGAGCTGATCGACCTGCTGGGTCTCGCCGACCGCCGCGACACCCGGTTCGAGAAGCTCTCCGGCGGCCAGCAGCAGCGGCTGTCGATCGCCCTGGCGCTGGTCGGCAAGCCCAGGGTGGCGTTGCTCGACGAGCTCTCCACCGGGCTGGACCCACAGGCCCGTCGACGCATCTGGGCGGTCGTCGAACAGTTGCGCGACGACGGGGTGACGGTGCTGCTGGTCAGCCACCTGATGGAGGAGGTGGAGCGGCTCTGCGACCGGATCGCCCTGATCGACCGGGGCCGGCTGATCGCCCTCGACAGCCCGGCCGGGCTGATCACGCGAGCCGAGCGCAGAGCCGCCGACACGGGGACGGCAGCACCGTCAACCACCCTCGACGACGCCTTCCTCACCTGACCGGCCAGCCGCTCGACACCGAGGAGGAGACATGGTGACCGGGCCGGAGATCGTCGTACGCCGGCCCGGACCGCGCGCCTGGGCCGCGCTGGTCGCCGCCGAGTGCCGGAT
Source organism: Solwaraspora sp. WMMA2056 (assembly GCF_030345095.1). Taxonomy (NCBI): domain Bacteria; kingdom Bacillati; phylum Actinomycetota; class Actinomycetes; order Micromonosporales; family Micromonosporaceae; genus Solwaraspora; species Solwaraspora sp. WMMA2056. The sequence goes on along the minus strand of NZ_CP128360.1, from coordinate 5,134,423 downwards.
GGTGGCCCGCGACACCGCCGGCCTGGTCGTCCCGATCGGGCTGCCGCTGCTGATCCTGGTGATGAACGCGGTCAGCGTGCACGGCGACCAGACGCTGCCCGGTGGCCGTACCGTGCTCGACGGGTACGTGCTGCCGTTGGTGTTCACCGTCATCATCGCCACCGTCGGCGTGGTCAACATGCCGAGCTTCCTGGCCTACTACCGGCGGACCGGGGTGCTGCGCCGGCTGGCGGTGACTCCCGCCCACCCGGCGATGGTCCTGGCGGCGCAGGTGGTCACGAGCCTGCTGCAGACCATCGTCGGGGTCGGGCTGGCGCTCGGGGTCGCGGTGGTCGCGTTCGGTGCCCGGCCGCCGGGCAACCCCGGCCGTACGGTGGCCGTCGTCGCCCTCGCCGCAGCAGCCATGTACGCCGTCGGGATGCTGGTGGCGGCGGTCGCGCCCAGCGGCAACGCGTCGGTGGCGATCGGCCTGACGGCCTTCTTCGCGATGGGCGCGACCGGTGGCCTGTTCGGGCCGACGAAGAACCTGCCGGACCGGGTGGCGATGGTCGGTGAGGCGCTGCCGTTCGGGGCGGCCGTGCAGGCGGTCGGCGCGGCCTGGGCGGGTGAGCCGCCGCAGCCGCGCCACCTGATCGCCCTGGCCGTCGCGACCGTGGTGAGCGCGCTGGTCGCCGCCCGGTTCTTCCGCTGGCAGTGACGCCGATACCAGCCAGCGCCGCCAGCCTGAGCGGGGCGGCCAGTCAGCCGCCGGACCCGGCGGCGGCGTGCCGCTGGTGGTAGGCGCGGACCTGGTCCTCCACCTCGGCACGCAGGGCCAGGAACTCCGGCAGCCGCTTGACGGCCAGCTCCCGGGGCGTCCCGTCGCGGTCCGGCGGCAACTCCACCGGCAGATCGGCGGCGACCCGACCCGGGTCGCTGGCCAGCACCACCACCCGCTGCCCGAGGAAGACCGCCTCTTCGACGTCGTGGGTCACCATCACCACGGTGGTGCCGGTGTCGGCCCACACCCGGCGCACGAACAGCTGCATGTCCTCCTTGGTCTGCACGTCGAGGGCACCGAACGGCTCGTCGAGCAGCAGCACCTGCGGCTCGCAGGCCAGCGCACGGGCGATCGCCACCCGTTGGCACTGCCCGCCGGAGAGCTGCTTCGGCAGCGCGTGCCGCAGCCCGGTCAGCCCGGTCTCGGCCAGGTACCAGGCGACCCGCCGGGCCCGTTCGGCCCGGCTGATCGGCAGCAGCTCCAACCCGAACGCGACGTTGCGTTCCACCGTCCGCCACGGGTAGACGGCACCGCTCTGCAGCACCAGCCCTCGGTCCGGTCCCGGTCCGGTGACCGGCGCGCCGTCGAGCAGCACGGTGCCCCGGCTCGGCGCGGCCAGCCCGGCGATCAGCGACAGCAGGGTCGACTTGCCGGATCCGGATGCGCCGACCAGGCAGACGAACTCGCCTCGGCGTACCGCCAGATCCACGCCGTCGAGCGCGCGCAGTGACCCGCCCGCGGCGGCCCGGAAGTCCTTACCGACGCCGTCGAGGCGCACCAGCGGCGTGCCGGCGGCTTCGGCTTCGGTCGCGGTCACGTCGTCCACCTGCCGATCCGGTCGCGGGTGGCCCGCAACGTCAGGTCGATCGCCACCCCGATCAGCGCGATCACGATCAGTACGGCGAAGATGCTGTCGAGCTGGTTGAAGCGTTGCGACCGGACGATCCGGTAGCCCAGCCCCGACTGGGCGTTGATCAGCTCGGCGACCACGACGAAGTTCCACGCGGCGGCGGCGTTGACCCGGATCGCGTCGATCATGCCGGGCAGTGAGTGCGGCACGATCACCTTGCGCAGCACCTCGAAGCGGCGGGCACCCAGGGTGTAGGACACGTCGATCAGCCCCGTCGGCACGGTCCGGACCACGTTGGCGGTCATCAGCGTGTTGAAGAAGACGGTCGCGATGAAGATCAACGCGACCTTGGACGGCTCGCCCAGCCCCAACCAGATGATCAGCAGCGGAATGAACGCGCTGGCCGGCAGGTACCGCAGCAGGCCGATCATCGGCTCCAACGCCGCCCGACCCGCCTGGAAGCTGCCCATCAGCAGCCCGAGCGGCACCGACACCGCCACCGCCAGGCCGAAACCGCGCAGCACCCGGCCGACGGTCGCGGCGGTGTCGGTCCACAACTGACCCGTACGGGCCATCTCCACTCCAGCCGCCACCGACTCCAGCGGGGACGGCAGGAAATCCGGCTGCCCGTCGACCAGCATGCTGCCGATCTGCCAGGCGGCCAGCGGCACCACGATCGAGGCGACCGTCAACGTCCACCGGCCGGCCGCCGGGATCGGCGTACGGATGGCCAGCAGCGCCGGCACCCGGCGGGCCGGACGCCGCCGGGGCAGCGGCCCCCACGACGTCCGGTCCGCGCCGTCGGTGGCCGTAGCCGGCTCCCGGGTGACGGTCACGGCGACACCGCCGCCACGAACTGCCCGTCGAGCAGTCCGTCCAGCGGTGGTGCCTCGTCGACCAGACCCGTCTCCACCAGGAACTCGGCGATCGAGCGGGCCTGGAAGTCCAGGTTGGCCGGGGTGTCGCCCGGCGCGAACGCCGCCTGGTTGTCGGCCAGGTCGAAGATCGTCGTTCCGGCGTCGTACGTGCGGTAGTCCTCGACGCTGACCCCCGCCTGCGTCGCCATGATCTCCACCGCCTCGTCCGGGTTGGCGGCGATCCAGTCCAGGGTGTCGAACCAGGTGTCCACCACCGCCTGTACCTGCTCCGGATGCGCGGCCACGAACTCCGAGTCGAACACCAGGTGGTCGGGGATCGCGCCGGGGAAGTCCGCCGAGGTGGCGATCGCCTTGCTGCCCTCGCGGCCCAGCGCGGTGGTGGTGAACGGGGCGAACGCCCCAACCGCGTCGACCTGCCCGGCCAGGAACGCGGCGGCGGCCGCGTCGGTCAGCAGCGGGCTGATCTCGACGTCGTCGGCGCTGAGCCCCGCCTCGGCCAACGCCAGCAGCAGCAGGTAGTGGTCGACCGTACCTTCCTCGATCGCCACCCGCTTACCGGCCAGGTCGGCCACCGAGTCGATCCCCGGCGCGGCGATGATCTGGTCGTTGCCGGTCGAGTTGTCGTTGACCAGCACCACGGTCTGCGCCGCACCGCCGCTGACCGACGACAGCGTGTCGTTGAGGGTCTGACTGTTGGCGTCCAGGTTGCCGGTGGCCAGCGCGGTCAGGCTGTCGGTGTAGCTGTCGAAGTAGGTCAGCTCGACGTCGACCCCGTTGGCTTCGAACAGGCCCTGCTCCTGCGCGACCTGCCAGGGGAACCAACCCGGCCAGGCGCTGAACCCCAACCGTACGGTGGTCGAACCGGACCCGGAACTGTCGGAATCGCTGTCGCCGCAGCCGGCGGCGGTGACCAGCAGCGTCGCCGCGCAGACGGCCGCGATCAGGCGGCGGGTGGGGGATCGGCGGGAAGATCCGGCGGTACGTCGCATCTATGTCCTCCAGCGGAGAGGTGGATTGCGGGGGAGGTGTTGCCGGGGTTCAGCGGCGCGGCAGGTGCCCGGCGCGGACCAGGCAGCCGAGGGTGTCGCAGATGACGCGGGTGGCGATCAGCGAGGTGATGTCGGCGTTGTCGTACGGCGGCGAGCACTCCACCACCTCGATGCCGGCCAGCGGCCGTTCGGCGATCAACTGGATGAACTTCAGCACCTCGCGGGGCAGGAAACCGCCCGGCTCCGGCCAACCGGTGCCGGGCACGAACGCGGCGTCCAGACAGTCCACGTCGAACGACAGCCAGACCGCCTCGGCCCTGTCCCAGGCCACTTCTAGGGCCTTTTCGGCGGCGGCCTCGATGCCCATCTCGACGCAGTCGGTGACCGTCATGATCGTGGTGCCGCGTTCCCGGCCGACCTTCACCCCGGGGCGGGGCGCCTGCCAGCCGCCGATGCCGATCTGCACCAGGTTCTTCGGTGGCACGTTCGGGATGTCGGTGGCGTGGAACCACGGGGTGGTGTGCATCCGCTCGTCGAGGTCGGTCTCCTGGGTGTCGACGTGCCGGTCGAAGTGGATGATGCCGAGGTTGCCGTCGAGGTGTTCGGCGACGCCACGAACCGTCGGGTAGCCGATCGAGTGGTCCCCGCCGAGCACCACCGGGAACGCCCCGGAAGCGTAGACGTGGCTGACCGCCTTGGAGATCTGGTCGAAGGTCTTCTCGATGTTCGCCGGGATGGTGAACACGTCCCCGAGGTCGGCGATCGTGATCGACTCCCGCAGGTCGACGCCGAGTTCGAACGAGTACGGCCCGTACAGCGCGGAGATCTTCCGGATGCCCTGCGGCCCGAACCGGGTCCCAGAGCGGTACGTCGTGCCACCGTCGAACGGCGCGCCGAGCACCGCCACGTCGTACTCGCCGCAGCGGCGCACGTCCTCGACGTACGGTGCCTTCAGGAAGGTGTTGATCCCGGCGAAGTGTGGCAGCTCGCCACGGGAGAACGTCGGGATCCGCTTGTCGACGATCGAATCGGCACCGGGCAGGCCGTACTCCAGGCCCCGGGCGATCTCCTCTTCCCACTTGGTGGTGGGCAGTTCGGCCTCGCGGGCGACCGCGTACGCTGCCTCCGGGCCGTAGTTGCCGTGCAGCTCGGGTTGGTCGCTGGGCTGCTGGTCGCGGTGCTGGTGATTGTGGTGATGATGGTGGTGCAAGCCCACGGGGCACCTCCGAATGAGGGCCTGGCTGAGGCACAGCCAGACATCCGGCTGCCTCCCGGGCTTTTGTCCCGCCGTGGAACGCCGCCCGCCACGCTGGCGGCCCGACGCCTGCACCTCTCGGACCTGTCCCGTCCCCGGCTGCCCGTGCCTGGCTGCCCGGCGGCGGCGGAACCCTAGGTGCGCCTCACCGTTGGTGAGTCACCCCGGAGTAGACGCCGCTGTGGTTTCGGTCACTTTGCCGACCCGTTGCCGTCGGGTATCGGCTGCGCCCGGGCGGCCAGGTCGTACCAGACCCGCTCGTACGCAACGACGTGCGCCGGCTGGTCGAGGTGCATCGTCCCGGTCAGGGTGTCGAGCCGGACCAGCCCCGACCCGGCCGGCCGCCGTCCGGGGACCGTCGTGGCGGCGGCGAAGCGCAGCAGGGTGAACGGGTTGGTCATGCCGGCGTGCGCGCCGCCGGCCAGCGGCAGCACCCGTACCGAGATCCCCGGCCTGATCGCGAGCGCCCGCAGGTGGTCGAGTTGCGCCCGCGCCGTCGCGTCGTTGCCGACGGTACGCCGCAGCGCCCCCTCGCCGACGATCGCCTGCACCGCCGGCGGATGCGGGTGGGTCAGCAGGTGCCGCTGCCGCGCCGCCAGCTGGTCGAGGCGGGCGGCGATGTCGTCGTCGCTGCGCAGACCGGCCGGGCAGCGCAGCAGCGCCTCGGCGTACCCCGGGGTCTGCAGCAGGTCCGGCAGCGTCGCCTGGCCGTAGCAGCGGATGAGCGTCGCGGACTGTTCGAACACCGGGTACGGGTCGGCGTCGATCGGCAGTCCGGCCAGCCCGTCGTGCCACCAGCGCCCGCCGCTGGGGCGGTCGATCTCCGCCGCGAGGGCGAGCAGCCGTTCCCGGGTCTCGTCGTCGGCCCGGTACAGCCGGCACATCGCTGACATGTCCGCTTCGGTCCAGCGCACCCGCGGGTCGCCGGCCTCGATTCGCCAGAGCGTGCTGTTGCCGCGTCGCAGCTTGTCGGCGGCGACGTCCTGGGACAGCCCGGCCTCGTACCGCAACGCCGCCAGGCACCGTCCCACCTGCCGCCGCAGCAGGGCCGTCCCGCCGGCCTGCGCGTTGATGCCCGCCGTCCGGGCGGCTCTCCCGTTGTACGCCCCGGCCCGTCGGCCGTCACCCCTGCCAGTCATACCCAACAGGGTGAAACAATTGCGGGCAACCGTCAAGTGCGGTTGCCTGCAGCCTAACTTGCGAGAGTGTGGACATCGACCTGGTCGGCAGCGCTGAGATAGCCGAGATGCTGGGCCAGCCAGGCGGCCCGCTGTCCCGTCAACGCACGTACACCATCACCAGGTCTCGAACCTTCCCGCTGCCGGTTGCGAAGCTCAAACAGGGTGAGGTTTGGCTTCGCGCCGATGTCGAGCGGTGGATTCAGGAGAACCGGCCGCCCCGGGTCAGCTGAGCCGCGTACCGTCGTGATCCCGCAGTGGCCATAATGTGGGAAGCTGCTCCCGAATTGCGAGACAGCCGGTCTATCGTCGGAGCATGTCAGCTGTATACACGCACGGTCATCACGAGTCGGTGCTGCGCTCCCACCGCTGGCGTACCGCCGAGAACTCGGCCGCGTACCTGCTGCCGCACCTGCGGCCCGGCCAGGCGTTGCTCGACATCGGCGCCGGTCCCGGCACCATCACCATGGACCTCGCCGCGCTCGTCGCTCCCGGCCGGGTCACCGCCACCGAGGTCACCGACGAAGCGCTCGCCCTGTCCCGCGCCGAGGCGCAGGCCCGGGGCGTCACGACTGTCGACTTCACCACGGCCGACGTACACGATCTGCCGTTCCCCGACGACGCGTTCGACGTGGTCCACGCCCACCAGGTCCTCCAGCACGTCGGCGACCCGGTCCGCGCGCTCGCCGAGATGCGCCGCGTCTGCCGGCCCGGGGGAGTGGTCGCGGCCCGCGACAGTGACTACGACCGCTTCGCCTGGCATCCCGCCGTACCCGAGCTCGACGAATGGCTCGCGCTCTACCAGGCGACCGCCCGCGCGAACGGCGGCGAACCGGACGCCGGTCGCCGGCTGCTCTCCTGGGCGCGGGCCGCCGGGTTCGGTGACGTCACGCCCGGCGCCTCCGCCTGGTGCTACGCCACCGACGAGGACCGCCGCTGGTGGGGGACCATGTGGTCGGAGCGCATCGTCGCCTCCGAGATGGCCCGGCAGATCCTCGCCGCCGGCACCGCCACCCCCGCCGACCTGCGACGGCTCTCCGCCGGCTGGCTTAGCTGGGCCGACGCGCCCGACGGCTGGTTCGCCATCCTGCACGGCGAGATCCTCTGCCGTCCCTGACCCGGACGCCAGATCGATCACCGTGGATTATCGGCGTGGTGCGTGACAAGCTGATCCGCATGGAGCTCGACGTCCGTCGGATGACCCTGCGCCTGTTGACGGTGTTCCGGAGTTCACAGCACTCCTACGACTCGACGGACACCTGCCTCGTCGCCGTCGTCCACGACGGCGTCACCGGCCTGGGTGAGGGCACACCGGCCTGGGCGCACGGCGAAACCGTCGAGCAGGTCGTCGCGGCGGTCGCCGAACACGGCAGAGACGTCCTCGGCCCGGACCTGTCCGATCCGGACCGGGTCCTGGACCGGGTGGCCGACTGGGACGGACCGGTCGGCGCGCGGATGGCACTCGACGGCGCGGTGCACGACTGGGTGGGCCGGTCCGCCGGCGTGCCGACATGGCAGTTGTACGGCGTACCGCGCACCATGCCCGAGCCGACCGGGTACACGATCGGGCTCGGCAGCGTCGCGCAGACCCTGGAGCTGGTCGCGAACGCGCCGCCGGTCGGCGCGTTCAAGATCAAGGTGCGCGGCGCCGAGGACCTCGACCGGCTGGCCGCCGTCCGCGCGGTCACCGACCTGCCGGTGCGGATCGACCCCAACGAGGCGTGGGACCTGCGGACCGCGCAGGAACTGACCCCGGCCCTGCGTGCCCTCGACATCCAGCTCGTCGAGCAGCCGTTCCCGAGAGACGCGGTCGAGGCGTACCGCCGCTACCGTGAGCTGCCCGACCGGCTGCCGGTCTTCCTGGACGAGGGCTGCACCGACGTGGACAGTGTCCGGGCGGCCGCCGGCCTGGCCGACGGGGTGGTGGTCAAGTTGGCCAAGTCCGGCGGGGTCCGGGCCACCCGACGGGTGATGGAGGCCGCCCGCCAGGCGGGCCTGTCGGTGATGCTCAGCTGCAACTGCGAGTCGGAGCTAGCGCTGAGCCAGGCCGCCCTACTGGCCCCGCTGGCCGAGCGCATCGACATCGACAGCCAGTTCCTCCTGCGCGACCCCCCGTTCCGGGGGCTGGGCCTCGACCAGGGGCGGATCGTTCTCGGCGACGCCCCAGGGCTGGGCGTGCTGCCGTCCGACCAGCATGCCTTCGGCGGCGTCGACCCGTCGACCGGGGTCGGTGTCCGATCCGACGGCGGGCCGGCCGACTGATGGCCGCACCGGCCACCCCCCGCGCGGCTGCGGGCAACCGCCCCTGGTCGGCGTTGCGCAGGGGTTCCTTCACCCGTGCCCAGTGGGCCGTGCTGATCGGCGGATTCCTGGTCAACGTCGGCTCGTTCTCGATCTATCCGTACCTGGCCGTGCTGCTGCGGGAACGCATGGGCGTGGGCATGGCGCAGGTCGGGGTGGTGCTCGGGGCGGCGACCCTGGTGCAGTTCGCCAGCGCCCCGGCGACCGCTGCGGTGGCCGAGCGGGTCGGTCTCAAGCGGGCCCTGGTGGCGGCCCTCACGCTGTACAGCCTCGGCGGGGCGGCGTTCCTCGCGGGACAGCGGTTCCCGGTGCTGACCGTCGCCGGCCTGTTGCTTATCTCCGGCGGCGGATCACTGTACTCGCCGGCGTACCGCAGCTATCTGGTGCACGAGGTGGGCGACGAGCAGCGGCCCCGGCTGGTGTCGGCAGGCAACGCCGCAGGCAACCTCGGTATAGCGGTGGGGCCGGTGGTGGGGGCGTTGTTCGTGCACCGGCCGACCGTGATGTTCGCGGCCGTGACGACGGTGTACGCCGGTGTGGCGCTCGGTCACGTCTTTCTCCGCCGGGAGCGGCAGGTCGCCGACGCGCCACCGGTGGAGCCGTTCCGGCGGATGCTGCACGGGGTGGCGGTGCTGCCGTTCGTCGTCACCGCCGTGTCGTTCTACGTGCACATGCAGTTCTACCAGTACCTCTCCAGTTACGCCCAGGGCCGGATGGCGACCCTGTTGTTCGGGGCGGCGATGATGGGCTATTCGCTCGGCCTGGTGGTGGTGCAGCCCCTGGTCGCCGAGCGGGTGGGGAGGATGAGCTACCCGGCGGCGATGGCCATCGGATTCGGTGCCCTGGCGACCGGGATGGCCGCGTTCGCGGTTGGCAACGGTCCGGCGGTGGTCTGCGGGGTCGCCGCGATCAGCGCCGGCAGCGCCGTGTTGTTCCTCAAGAACGACCTCGAAGCGTTGGCGGGGTCGAGAAGGTCGGCGACGGTGGCCTTCGGCCAGCAACGGCTCGCGGTGGGGGTCGGTTCGTTCCTCAGTGGCGTCGCCGGGGGCAGCGTGTACGGGGCGTTCGAACAAGTCGGGTTCCTACCCGGCTTCTGGCTGGTCGTCGCCGCCCAGTGTGTCGTCCTTCCGGTGCTGGTGCTCACTGTCGGGCGATGGCTGGGACGCCGCGTACCGCAGCAGGGTTCCTAGCTGCGCTCATCCGGCCGTCGCGGGCCGGTCTGTTGCGGGCCGGTCTGTTCCTGGGCCGCCGGTGACGGCGGCGGGGTGCAGGTCCTGGCCGGCTGACGGCGGATGGGCGCGTCGCGCCCACGGCAAGGTCGACCAGGGCGGGGCCAGCTCGTCGAGAGAGGCAATCTCCACCGGCTCCAACGTCTCCATGTCGAGGGCTTCGCGGTGGCGGGCGAAGACCTTGTCGACGTACCGATGGCCGGTGTCGGCTCCGATCAGCAGATGCACCCGTTCCGGGTGGCGGCGGGCCTCCCACCGCGCTGCGAGGTACGCCGCACCGGTGGAGAGGCCGGCGAAGACCGCATGAGACCGCATCAGCGCGATGGTGCCGGCCATGGCGTGGCGAAAGCCGATCCAGTGCACCTGGTCGTACAGTTCGTGGTGGACGTTGTCGAAAGGGATGGCGCTGCCGATCCCGGCGATGATCGCGTCCGGATCCGGAAACCGTTCACTGCCGAAGCTGACGCTGCCGAACGGTTGGACACCTACGAGCCGGGTCGACGGGTCGTGGGCGCGGATCGGCAGAATCAGTCCGGCGCTGGACGCACCGGTGCCGACGCTGGCGACGAGGGTCAGCGGGACCTGCGGTACGGCGGCCCGGACGAGTGTCGCCAGTTCGGCATAGCCGAGTCGGTGCACCGGGTCGTGGTACTGGCGCATCCAGTGCATGCCGGGGTTGGCGCGCAGGAGCTCCCGTACCCGCGCCACGCGTCGGTGCTGGTCCAGTCGCAGATCGCTCTCGACGGGCATCTGGTGCACGGTGGCGCCGAGGATCTCCAACTGCGACCGGATGGTCGGGGTCACCGTGGTCGAGGCGACGATGTGGCAGCGCAGTCCGTACCGGTGACAGGCCATGGCCAGCGCGAGGGCGTAAATTCCGCTGGAGCTGTCGACGAGGGTGTCGCCGGGGCGGACGGTCCCCGCCGCCAGCAGGGCCCGTACCGCGCCGAGGGCGGCGTAGACCTTCAGGGTCTCGAACCGGGCCAGGATCATGGTGTCCGACAGGCGGATGAGGCTCGGTGTCTTGATGGCGTCTGTGACGTGCAGGTGTACCGGCGGCGGGGGCGTCGACGGGCCCGTGGACGGCATGGGCTGATCGCTCCTCTGATGTTCATCACATTGTCGTCAGGGAATGTGTCTGCTCGGTATCGAGGCGTTCCGTTGACATGTTGGTCGCTCCGAGTGGTGGATTGGTTCCTGTTGTCGTGCGAATCAGGACGCTGGCAGTCGAGCGCTGGACAATGTCCGACATCGATATAATGATCCAGGATTCATTTGCTTCACCCTGATGTGGAGGTGATCAGTTTTCTTCGGTCGGCGGGGAACTTCCGCACGTCGTTGAGCGACCTGTAAGGCGTCAGTCGTCGCATGAGTTCGGAGCTGCCGATGGAGTGGTTTGCAGACGACGGGTTCTGGGTGGACTTCGCCGGCGCGTTGTTCGCCCCGCACCGTCAGCAGGAGGCCCGGAACTGGGTGGCGACCTCGCCGCTGCTGGAGGTCGCAGCCGGGACCAGAGTGCTGGACCTCGGCTGCGGTCCAGGTACCTACGCCGTGCCGCTCGCCGCACGCGGTGCCCGGGTCACCGGGGTGGACCTGAGCGCGACCATGCTGGACCGAGCCGACCTCGCCGGCGAGCAGGCCGGAGTGACGCTACGTCTGGTCCGCGCCGACATGCGGGAGTTCGTCGAGCGGGACAGCTACGACCTGATCATCAGCATGTACACCTCGTTCGGGTATTTCACCGACCCGGCCCAGAACCAGCTCGTACTGCGCAACGCCTGGCAGAGCCTGGTGCCAGGCGGGCGACTGTTGCTGGATCTGTTCAGCAAGGAGATCTTCGCCCGGTGGGCGGGCACCCCGAAGGTCGTCGAGGTGAGCGGCGGACATCTGGTCATGCGGGACACCATCCTGGACGACTGGACCCGGTTTCGTAGCGACTGGACCCTGATCCGGGGCGACACCGCCCGGCACGCGTACTTCGAACAGTTCGTCTACAGCGCCGCCGAGATCCGCACCATGCTGGACACCGCCGGATTCACCGGCATCACCTGCTTCGGCGGCTTCGCCGGTGAACCGTACGACAATCACGCGCAGCGGCTGATCGTGCAGGCGAGCCGTCCTGCGCAGGCGAGCCGTCCCCGGCAGGCCGAGGAGGCGGGGGCGTGACCATCGTGTCGCTGGAGGCGTTGACGTTCGGCCTCACCCGGCTGCGCGACGCCGCCGCCGAGTCCGGGCACCGGCTGTGCCTGCTCACCGGGGACCGGTCAATCTACGCGTACGAACTCGACCGGCTCGGACCCGACGACGTGACGGTGATCGACGTCGACACCACCGACGTGGCCGCCTGCGCCGCCGTGCTCGACCGGCTGCCCGACCTCGCCGGGCTGGTCAACTCCACCGACACGTGGATGCTGCCCGGTGCGACGCTGGCGGCCCGGTACGGCCTGGCCACGCTCGGCCCGCAGGTAGCCCACACTCTGCGGGACAAGGCACAGGTCCGTACCCTGCTGCACCGGGCCGGACTCAGCCGCGCCGACGCGCTCCGCGTGGAGCCCACCGGCGAGGCGGTCGCCGGGGCGGTCGCGGCGATCGGCTACCCGGTGATAGTGAAGGACTCGGCGGGCACATCGTCCCGGTCGGTGTGGCTGATCCGCGACGACGCCGAACGCGACCGGACCGCCCGCGAGGTCGCCGAAGCCACCCTGCTGGGTCGACACCTGGTGGTCGAACCGTACTTCCCGGGCCCGGTGTACAGCGCCGAGACCGTCAGCTGGCGTGGGCACACCAGACTGCTCGGGATCGCCGTGCACATTCACACCCCCGAGCCGGTCCGTCGGGAGGAGGCCGTCGCTTTTCCAGTCGCGCTCCCGCCAGCCGAGTCGGAGCGGCTGGCGACCTGGATCGGGGAGGTCCTCGCCGCCGTCGGGTTCACCGACGGCGTGGCACACACCGAGTTCGCCCACACCCCGGCCGGCCCCGAGGTCGTGGAGATCAACGGCCGGATCGCCGGGGCGGTCATCGGGGAGATGATGTGCCGGTCGCTCGGGGTGAACGTGTACGCGGCGGTGACCGACACCGCGCTCGGCCGACGGCCCCGGCTGCTCGACGCACCACTGAGTGCCGACCGTGGCTACGGCATGACGTTCCTGCATCCACCGGCGGCCGGCCGACTCGCCGGCTGGCGCGGACCCGAACGGCTACCGATGTTCCCCGGCGGCCCGGAGTTCTTCCCGACCGCCCAGCCCGGTGACCGGATCGTCCACCTCGCCGACCAACGCGGCTGCACCGCCCTGGTGATGGCCGAAGGGCCCACCGCCGAGATCGGGCTCTACCACTCGCTGGCCGCCGCCGGCACCGTCACCCACGACATGCGACCGCTGCACTGAAGCCTCGGACAGGAGCCTCATGACCACGTACGGACCGGAGACCTACGGTGAGCGCAACGCCGACGTCTACGACGAGTGGCACGCCGACCTCGACCCGACCGATGCCGTCGACTGCCTGGCCGACCTGATCGGGCACGGGCCGGCCGGGCCGGTCCTCGAACTGGCGGTCGGCACCGGCCGGGTCACCGTTCCGTTGGCGGGTCGCGGGATCGATCTGCGGGGCATCGACGCCTCCGAGGCGATGGTGGCCCGGATGCGGGCCAAGCCAGGCGGCGACCGGATTCCCGTCACCATCGGCGACATGGCCGACGTCGATCCCGGCACCGACGACCGGTTCGCCATGGTCTTCGTCGTCTTCACCACCTTCTTCTTCCTGATGACCCAGGAGGAGCAGGTGCGGTGCTTCGCCAACGTCGCCCGACGACTGCTGCCGGGCGGGCTGTTCGTGCTGGAGTGCCTGGTGCCCGACCTCGCCCGCTACCAGCGGCAGCAGAGCGTCGACGCCCACCGTGTCGACCACGACCACGTCCGCCTGGTCGCGGTCCGCCACGACCCCGTAGACCAGCGTTTCGACGGCCAGCACATCCTGATCAGCAACGACGGGATGCGGCTGGCCCCGGTGTCGATGCGCTACGCCTGGCCGTCCGAGCTCGACCTGATGGCCCGCCTCGCCGGTCTGCGCCGTCGGCACCGCTGGGGTGGCTGGCGCCGGGAGCCCTACCTCGGCACCGGCACCCACGTCACCGTCTACGACAACCCGGCCGGCTCGGACGCGTGACGTCGTGGCCGGTCGGTGGCGCCGAGGTCGATGGTGGGGGTCGCCGCGAGCAGCGCCCGGGTGTACGGATGGCGCGGGCCGCCGGTGACCTGCCCGGTCGGTCCCTGCTCGACGATGCGGCCGTGCCGCATGACCGCGACGCGGTTGGCAAGTTGCCGGACGACGGCGAGGTCGTGGGAGATGAACAGGCAGGCCAGGCCGAGCCGGTCGCGCAGATCGCACAGCAGGTTGAGGATCTTCGCCTGCACCGATACGTCGAGCGCGGTGACGGGTTCGTCGCACACCAGCAGGCGTGGTCCCAGCGCCAGCGCGCGGGCGATCGCCACCCGTTGCTGCTGACCGCCGGACAGCTGCCGGGGCCGGCGTCCGCCGACCGCAGGACCGAGCCCGACGAGGTCGAGCAGCTCGTCCACCCGTGCGGCGCGGGACCGGCCGTTGCCGACCCGGTGGATGTGCAGTGGCTCGGCGAGGGCCTGGCGCACCGTCTGAGCGGGGCTGAGGGTCAGGTACGGGTCCTGGAACACCATCTGGACCTGTCGTCGGTGTGCCCGCAGCGCGCGACCGCGCAGGGCATGGACGTCGACACCCTCGAACCGCACCGATCCGACCCGGGGCCGGTGCAGTCCGGTGACCACGCGGGCGAGGGTCGTCTTGCCGCAGCCCGATTCGCCGACGAGCCCGACGATCTCGCTGGCGGCGACCCGGAGCGTGACGTCCTCGACCACACTCTGCCGGCCCCGGCCGTGCCGCCGGGGGTGGTCGGCGGTGAGCTGTTCGATCTCCAGCATCGGTCAGTCTCCGTCCAGGTCGCCGAGTGCCAGAAGGGGCGGCGACGCTCCGGCCGCACGGGTACGGGGGCACGCCGAGCGGTGCGCCTGGACCGGTCCCACCGGCAGCAGTACCGGCTGGTCATGGCCGCATCCGGCTACGGCGATCGGACACCGGGGAGCGAACGCGCAACCTGACGTGTCGTCCGGCCCGGCACCGGAGCGTCCCGGCATGGTGCGGAACCGGGTGCCCGGTGCCGCACCGGGACGCGGCACGGCGTCGAGCAGACCCCGGGTGTACGGATGGTCGGGATGACGGACCACGGAGTCGAGCGGCCCGTACTCCACGATCCGGCCGGCGTACATCACGGCCACGGCGTCGGCCAGCCGGGTGACCACCGCCAGGTCGTGACTGACGACGACCATGGCCATGCGCAACTCGTCGCGGAGCTGCCCGAGCAGGTCGAGCAGCCGTGCCTGGACGGTGACGTCGAGCGCGGAGGTCGGTTCGTCGGCGACGAGCAGCTCCGGCTCACCCGCGATCGCGACGGCGATCTGGACCCGTTGCCGCATCCCGCCGGAGAGCTGGTGGGGATACTGGCCGGCGACCGTCGCCGGGTCGGGCAGACCGGCGAGGCGCAGCAGCTCCTCGCTGATCCGGCGGACCGCAGCCCGCCGACCTCGGCTGCCCGCGTTGCGGACCGCCTCGTCGACGTGCGCACCGATGCTGCGCAGTGGATCGAACACGGCGAGACTGTCCTGGAAGACCACCCCGACTTGGCGGCCGTTGACGTGGCGGCGATGGCGAAATGTGAGTCCGATGAGTTCACGTGCCGTGGATCCGGTCCGCAGCCGCGCGGAACCGGCGACGAGCGCGCCCGGGTCCAGCAGGCCGAACGGCGCCAACGCCGAGGTGGTCTTGCCGCTGCCGGACTCGCCGACGATCGCCAGCGTCTCGCCGCGGCGTACCGCGTAGGAGACGTCGGCGACGGCGCGCCGGAAGCCACCGGCACGTGGATAGGCTACGGACAGGTTCCGCACCCGCAGCAGTACGTCGTCGTCGGCAGCGGCCCTCGACGTGACGGTGGCCGTGGTCTCCGTGCTGCCGGTTGCGGGCACCCCGGGCCCCGGCCGCCTGGGTCGCGGCACCCGCAGCCGGGCCGGAAGTATCCAACGCAGCACCGACGGGCGCTCGTCGCCGACCGCCAGCCGTTCGCCGAGCAGGTTGCTCGCGAACACGACGGCGGTGATCGCGATACCGGGCGGGTAGGCCAGCCACCAGGCGGAGGCAAGGTAGGGGCGTCCTTCGATGAGCATCTGTCCCCACTCCGCCTGCGGTGGTGGGATGCCGAGGCCGAGGAAGCTCAGCGTGGCGACGCCGAGCACGATGGAGCCGACGTCGGTGCTGGCATAGACCAGGCACGGGGCGAGGGCGCTCGGAAGCAGATGACGGCCGATGACGCGCACCGGGCCGGCGCCGAGCAGCCGCAGCGCGTCCAGGTGCGGACTGGCCCGCAGACCCGCGACGCGGGCGCGGGCGATCCGCGCGTACGGGGCCCACGTCCACAGCGACATCGCGACGACGAGATTCTCCACACCGGGGCCACGTACGCCGATGACCGCCAGCGCCACCAGCATTCCCGGTAGCGAGACCGCCATGTCGATGACCCGGGCGACGATTCGGTCGACCCAGCCACCCAGGTATCCGGCGACAGCGCCGGCGAGCACCCCGATGGTCACCGAGACCAGCAGGACCGCCGCCGTGACGGCGAGTGAGATTCGCGCACCGTGCAGGAGCCGGCTGAGCTGGTCACGGCCCAGCTGGTCGGTGCCGAGCAGATGGGCCGCCGACGGCGGCAGCAGACTGGCCGACAGATCGTTGGCCGCCGGGTCGGCCGGCGCCAGCACCGGTGCGAGCAGCCCCACGACCGCGAACCCGGCCAACGGCAGGCCGACCAGCGCCGTCCGTACCGGGGCGGGCATCGTCCACTTTCCATGTCCGGCCGTCATCCGATGCCCGACCGGGCCCGGGGATCGACGAGGACCTGCACGACGTCGGCGAGCCGATTGGCCAGGATGAAACCTCCGCCGAGCACGAGCGCGCTGGCCTGCAGGGCCGGCACGTCACGGGCGGCGGCGGCGTGGACGAAGTACGCCCCGAGACCGGGCCAGCCGAAGACTTGTTCCACCACGACCGTGCCAACCAGCAGACCGCCGATGATCACCCCGGTTACGGACAGGATCGGCCCGGCCGCGTTCGGCAGACCGTCCCGGAGCACGATAGACATCGGCCCGCTGCCCCGGGCCAGCGCCGCCAGGACGTACGGCCGGTCGATCGCTTCCCGTAACGTGACAGCCACCACCCGGCTGAGCACTCCGGCCGCCGGCAGCCCGAGCACCGCCATCGGCATCACCCAGGTGGCGGGACCGGCCATGCCTGACGTCGGCACCAGTTGCCACCGTAGAGCCAGCAGCAGAACCAGGAGGTAGCTCAGCCAGAACGCCGGCACCGACGTCGCCAGCAGCGCCCCGATCCGCAGTACCCCACGCAGCGGCCCCCGCCCGGCCACCGCCCCGGCGACGCCGACGGTCATCCCCACCACCACGGCCACCACGACCGATCCCGCCACCAGCCCCGCCGTCACGGCCAGCCGGTCGGCGACCTCGGGGCCGATCGGCAGGTTCGTCCGCAGTGACAGTCCGAAGTCGCCGGTGGCGGCGTCGGCCAGCCACCGCACGTACCGCACCGGGGCGGGAGCGTTCAGCCCAAGTTCGGAGCGGACGGCCTCGACCTGCTCCGGAGTCGCCGGCCGGCCGGCCCGGGTGGCCGCCAGCACCGCGGCGGGATCGCCGCGGGCCAGCAGCACCAGCGCGAACGTTCCGGCCGACAGCGCGAGCAGCACGCCGACGGTGTCGACGGTCCACCGTACGAGGTGGCCGCCGACGGACCGTGGCCGCAGGGACACGCTCACCCGACGGTGACCCCGGTCAGTTCGAGATCTACGTCGGTGGGCGGCACCGCGAAGCCGTTCACCCCGTCGCGCACCGCCCACAGTCGGGGCCGGTACACCAACGGGACGAACCCGGTATCAGCGGCCACCGCCTCGTAGAGGTCCTGGTAGGCCTCGGAACGTTCAGCGGGGTCGGTGGCGAACAACGCCTTGTCGACCAGGTCCTCGGTGGTCGGCGTCACCCACAGCGGCGCTCGGGCCCCGTCGGTGAACAGGGACACGATCGAGCTGGACGGGTCGTACGGGGCGCCGAGGGTTTCGAAGAAGGTCAGGTCGTACCTGCCCTCGGCCCGCTCGTCGTAGTAGGCGGCGGCGTCGACCGGGACCAGTTCCACGCCGATCCCCACCTCCTGCAGAGCGGAGGCGATCGCGGCGGCCATGGTGCGCGGATCGAGCTGCCCCTCGGCCGGTGCGGCCGGGATGAGCAGCCGCAACGACAGCGGCTCGCCGTCGCGGGTCCGGATCTCCCCTTCGCGGAGGTAGCCTGCGGTGTCTAGCACCCGCCCTGCGGCGGCCCGGTCGAAGCCGACCGGCAGATCGGTACCGGAGTCCGGCACGCTCGGCGGGAACACCCGACGGGCCGGTTCCGCTTGGCCCAGGAACAACGCCGTCGCTAGCGCCTCGGTGTCGATCGCCCGGCCGACGGCCTCTCGGACCGCCCGGTCGCCGGCGGGGCCGTCGGGGTTGAACCCGAGCAGGATCGAGACGTCCGCCGCGCCGGTGATCAGCCGTACGCCGGCGCGATCGCGCAAGGACTGCGCCTCCACCGGCGTGATCGGGGCCAGGTAGGCGCCGCCGATCAGATCGATCTCGCCGTTGGTGAGTGCGTCGACGCGGGCCTGCGAATCCGGGATCACCTTGAACTCGAGCCGTTCCAGACTGGGCTTCGGCCCCCAGTAGTCGTCGTTGCGCTCCAGCACGGTGCCGGTGGCGCCGTTGGACACCAGCTTCCACGCCCCGGTGCCCACCGGGTCCTGGAAGGTGCCGTCGGCGCCGGCGGACTCCGGGCTGAGCAGCCGGACAGGACGGACGATCGACAACTCCTGCAGCAGCGGTTCGTACGGTTCGGACAGGGTGAGCACGACTGTGTCCGGATCCGGGGCGTCCACAGCGGAGACGACCTGCGAGGCCCGGAAGAACGAGAAGCGTTCGTTGCCCACCCACCGGTCGAAGTTCCACTTGACGGCCATGGCGTCGACCGGCGTCCCGTCGGTGAAGTGCACGTCGTCGCGTAGGTCGAAACTCACTTGCCGTCCGTCCGGTGCC